>JAUTCQ010000017.1:0-300000 GCA_030673845.1 Verrucomicrobiota bacterium JB022 | reverse complement strand
GAAGGTCTGGTTGGCGGTCAAGTCCTGCGTCAACGCCACGACCGCCGCCGCCGCATAATCGGCGCGCGCCGCCGAGGCGATCCGGCCTTCCCCGGCGCTGCCCACAAAGGCCCCGTGCGCCAACGCCGTCGGGACCGAGCCCGCGTAATTTTCGCTATACCAGCCGTTGCGCAGGATGACGTAAGGCACCCCAGAGGCCTTCAGCGCCTGCTCGGTCGCCAAGTGCTCAGGGGCAAGGCTGAGCGGGGACGTATCGGCCTTCAGCAGACTGGTGTAGACCAGCAGCGACACACCGGCTTCCTTGGCCGCATCAATCGCGTTCTGGTGTTGGCGGGCGCGCTGGCCGATCTCGTTGGACGAGATGAGCAGCACCTTTTGCACGCCTTGGAAGGCCGCGACCAGCGAGGCCTTGTCGTTGTAATCACCGGCGCGCACCGTCACGCCCTGGGCGGAGAGGTCGGTGGCCTTGGCCGGGTTGCGGACCACGGCCACGACTTGCGCGGCGGGGACTTGAGCGAGCAGTTGCTCGGTTACATGGCGGCCGAGTTGGCCAGTTGCAGCAGTAATGGCAATCATCTTGATCTCCTTTAGTTCTTTTTGGTAACTTATGCACCAGATGATACCAAAGACCTCTTACCCGCACAAGAAGGGTCTTTTTCGTAACCCGGTTACCGCTGGGTAACCAAAGCCATTTTGCCCATGAGCCTGCAGTTTCCTCCCATTACCGACGACGCCAGCCCCTGCCCCATCCGCAATGTCCTCGACTGCGTGGGCGACAAATGGAGCGTGCTTGCGCTGGCCGGCATGTCTTCCGGCACCATTCGTTTCAGCGATCTACGGCGCGCGATTGGCGACATCTCGCCGCGCATGCTGGCCAAGACGCTGCGCACACTGGAGCGCGACGGCTATGTGAGCCGCGAAGCCTTCCCCACCGTGCCCCCGCGCGTGGACTACAAGCTGACAGGCCTCGGGGAATCGCTGGTCGGCGTGCTGACGCCGCTGGTGGAGTGGGCCGATACGCACTACCCCGAAGTGAGGAAGGCCCGGGCGGCCTATGTGCCCCCGCCCTCCCCCGAGGCGCTTTAGTGCATTATAGGCGTCTGCGTGGCAGCCCTCCGGGGTGCTTCGTTCTTCGAACGGCTACCTGCAGTGTCGGTTCGGCTTGCGAACCTCAACTGCAGGCTATCGAGCTGGCATCCCTCCGGGATGATGCATCATCCAGCAAGCCAGAGGCTTGCCAGCTCTTTGCGCGGGGTTGAGGTCCGCATCAGCGGACCGACACCCCGGGTCCCTTTAGGAATAGAAAGGCACCCCCTCCCCGAGGCGCTTTAGTCTCGCCGCCCTATCAGAAAGCCGGCGTGGCGGGCGGTCGCGAGCAGGACGACGTAAAAGGCGAGGTAAACCATCTGCGTGCCGGCGGCGCTCCAGTTCTGGATCAGGCAGGCACCGGTGATGAGCAGGATCATGTGGGCGGCACCGACGATCAGCGTGGGCCGCAGCCAGAGGCCGAGCACCAGGAGAGTGCCGATCAGGACCTCCCCCAGCACGATGAGGTAGCTGGTGGCGTAGACGAGGCCGCCGGGCAGGATCGTTTGCGCAAAGTTTTCCTGCATGGTGGCGGCAAAGCTGCCGAGCGTGGGCAGGCGGGTGTAGCCGTGGAGGGCGATGTTGATTCCGAGCCCCCAGCGGGCCAGCGAGTGAGCGAGGCGGTAGTCCTGATTCGCGAGCGAAGCCATGTTTAGCCGAGGCGCCAGCAATGCGGATTATTCCCGGTGAGAGTGGCTGTGCTTCTTCACCTTCTCGGTCGCGAGATCGAGCCAACGAGTCGCGGCGGGCGAGAGCGTGGACCCGCGCCGCCACATCAGCCCGAGGCGCCAGCGCAGGTCGGCCTCGTCGATCAGCGCGGTGCGGACGGGCAGGTTGCTGCGGGATTCGACTTCGAGGCGCGGCAGCATGGAGACGCCCAAGCCGGTCGAGACGAGCGCTATGATGAAGTCGGCATGGCCGCCGCGGGTGGCGACGTTGAGGCTGAGCCCGCGTTGGCGGCAGGCCCTCATCAGGATCGCGTTGAGCACGAAGCCATATTCGAAGAGGATAAAGGGGCTTGCCGCCAGCTCCCGCAGCTTCACGGTGTCGCGGCCCGCCAGCGGGTGCCCGAGCGGCAACAGCGCCACGAGCGGCTCGTCGACCAGCAGGCGCCAGTCGAGGTCTTCGGGCACCGGGTCGAGGGTCGCGCCCATTTCGATTTCGCCGCCCCGCACCAGCTCCTCCAGGTGACGGCTGCCCTGCTCCCGCAGCTCGATCTCGATGGCCGGGTAACGCTGCCGGTAAGCCGCCACCATGGGCGCGAAGAGCACGCTGCTGCCCAAGGTCGGCAGGCCCAGCCGCAAGCGCCCCGTCTGCAGGCCCTTGAGCGCAGCCAGCTCGGCCAGCAAGTGATCGCGCTCGGCCAACATGGCCACGGCTCGCTTCATCACCGTCTCGCCCGCATCGGTCAGGCGCACGCCTTCCCCCAGCCGGTCGAGCAACCGGGCGCCGCACTCGTGCTCCAGTTGGCCCAGCGCCTTGCTCACGGTCGGCTGGGTCGTTCCCAGCACGCGGGCCGCCGCCGAGAAGCCTCCCTGGCGCACCACCTCGACCAGACATTCCAAATGTCGCAGCTCCATTCGATTCCCATATGGAATAGACAACATTCCTTCAATTCATTTCTGGAATCCAAAGGACGCTGGTATAATGCGCGGCATGGAATCCTCCATCTGTTCTGCAACCACGCGCAAGCGTCTACACTCATGCCTGCCGTGGGTCCAGGCCGCCGCGTTGATCGCGCTCTGGTGGCTGGCCCAGACCCTTGCCACGGCGCTGCATTGGCCCATCCCGGGCAGCCTGCTGGCGCTCGTGATCCTGTGGCTCGCGCTCGACCGCGGGCTCGTGCGGCTCGACTGGTTCGAGCACGGCGCGGACAACCTGCTGCGGCACCTGATGCTGTTCTTCGTGCCCGCCATGCTCGCCGCCGTCGACCACCCGGAGTTCCTGAGCCTGCTGGGGGTCAAGCTGTTGGTAACGGTGCTCCTGAGCACGCTGATCGTGATGTGCGGCACTGCCTGCGTCGTCGAGGTCGGCCTTCGCCTGCATCGCGCCCATGCTCGCTAAAGCCCTTTTCTGGTGCGTCTGCACCCTCGCGATCTATCTCGCGGCCCGGCGCCTGCATCGGTGGCAAGGCAAGTGGTGGAGCTCCCCCCTGCTCGTAACCTGGGCGGGCTGCGGGCTGCTCATCCTCGCCTCGCGCACCTCGTATCACGACTACCTGAGCGGCACCCACTGGCTGGTGTGGCTGCTCGGCCCGGCGACGGTCGCCTTTGCCATCCCCATGCACCGCCACCGCGCGCTGATTCGCCGCCACTGGCAGCTGATGTGCGTGGGCGTGGCCGTGGGCAGCATTCTGGCGGTCTCCAGCGCGTGGGGCCTCGCCTATGTCTTCGATCTTTCGCCTGAGCTGCGGGCGAGCCTGTTGCCGCGCTCGGTGACAACCCCGCTAGCGATGGACGCTTCCCTGCGCCTCGGCGGCATCCCGGAGCTGACGGCGGTCTTCACTGCGCTGACAGGCCTTTTCGGCGCTGCCGTAGGCGAGACGCTGCTGCGCTACCTGCCCGTGCGCTCGCCTCTGGCCCGCGGTGCCCTCTTTGGCATGGGCGCACACGGTGCGGGCGTGGCCAAGGCCCTCGAAATCGGCCAGGAAGAGGGCGCGATCGCCAGCCTGATCATGATCTTCGCCGGTCAGGTGACGGTCATCGCCGCAGCCGTGGTGGCAGGGATGTAGGATTAAGCCCCTTTTTCCTGTTCAGCGACAAAGTTCTTCATGCATACAGGAATTCGCTCAACAAAGCGTATTGCCTTGCAATATAAATCATAGACCTCTTCAACATTTTTTTCCATAACAAACTCTCCGAAGTTTTGATGTACGAGACGATTACGGTCGTTCCCCAACTCCAGGAAAGCTCGAATTGAAGTTCGAAGATCTTCGTCATTATTACAACAGTCTTTCATGTAATCCTTAAATCCGTCGCCAAATAGCGCAAAAAAGGCGTTGGCGTTCTTTGATTCCCAGGCAAAGAAGGTGTGATAATTTCGGCTTAACGCTTTATTCTTAAAGAATTCAATAATCAGGACGTCCGATGGCGAGCGCCTCTCCACTTCATCTACAAGAATACTGGTGATCTTTTTCTCAAAGTAAGACGCAGCAGCTAAGAGAAGCGTCTTCCCAAAAACATCAACGGCTGTAACTTTCAACGAAGGCGATTTGACGTCGATTTCCTTCTGCAGAAGAGAGAAATCCTCCATCAACCTGTCAACGATTGTTGGCTGATGGTTCATACCCTAAAGCGAGGTGATAAAATGCCGACCGCGCTCCAGCCGAATGGTTAAGTTTGAAGTATGAGTGGAAGCCTTAGTTGCAGCCTCGACAAAGGTCTCATCTTTGGCCAGCTCCTCGATTTCATCAATTTCAAGCATCCCATTCAACAATCTCCGTTCTGCGAATGCTTGCTGTGAAGCTGCTGTAAAGACAGCCTCAACAAGCGCGATACTGAAGCGACCGGTTTTACGGCTCAAAAATGCGCGATCCGGAAGATTACCACATGCCGCAATGAACGAGTTAAAAAGCCCAATTAAGTAAGCATTCATTTCTTCATCATTCTGCTGACACTTCCGTGAAAACTGATTTAGAAACTTCACCATTGAAGACGAATAGTTTTGATGATCAATAAGCACCGCGAAAAGCCGTAACATCACCTCAACATCCTTCAAGTGGAGATCAGGTGTATCATTGGACAAGATCCTCCGCCACCCCTCACTCATATTCATCCTCATTAGGATATCATAAAAAGCTGAATGATAGAGACTCAACCGAATTTCTTGAGGCGTTAAGTTTACACCTCCAGAGTTTAACCTGCTAAATATCTCAAAGACCGATGAATCATCGCCCTCGGGCGAGTTTTGTCTAACAACGACATTACGTATAGGCCTTAAATCAAACTGAACCTTGAATTCTCCGAGCGTTGAATATGACTTACCAGAATATGGGTTCTTTTTCTCAGGAAGCCGTCCAGGAAGAGAAAGACGAAAATTTGAAAAATATTCATCATCGTGAAGGATGTCGTCTGGAATTCCTCCATTTTCTTCAAATATAGCCCGCAATTCCCCGCGTTTTTCTTTTCTCGGATATCTCTGCTTCTTAAAATAATAGATTGACATCAATCGCTGTTGTCCGTCGATAACGAGAAACTTATTTCTAGCCTGCTCGTAGAGAAACAACTGGGGCACTGGGAGCCCTAATATTAGAGATTCAATCAACTTCGATGACCGCTTAATGTCCCAAACAAAGTTACGCTGAAAGCCTGGAATAGAGACCGCACCGGACTCTACAAAACTAAACAAAGTCGCAACATTAAAATCATTGGGAGTCGACGTAATATCATACTCCCTTACAAGAAGGTCTTCATCTTCAGAGTAATCCTCAAACCATTCGCTTTCCATAGTTACTAATTGGGTTTAACCCTTCCTACACAAACAAAAACAAAAGATAAAGACCTAAACCTCATTCACCCCTAAAAAACCCGGTCGGGTGGACCGACCGGGTTTGGATGGATTTGCGCGAGATCTATGTGTTTCTGCTATGAAAGCTACTCGTCGGCGATGACGGCCTGGACTTCCAGCTCCACGCGGTAGCCACCGGGGAGGGAGACCACCGGGAGGGTGGTGACGGCCGGGTTCACCTCGCCGAGGTTCTCCTGGAAGAACTTTTCCCACGCCGTGATCTCCTGCTGCATCTGGATCGCGTTGGAGTCGTAGACGAGGTAGGCGCGCACGGCGGTAATGTCTTCCTTGGTGGCACCCGCGAGGGCGAGGCGGCGCTCCACCCCTTCCAGCGCGCTGGCGAGCTGGGCTTCGAGCGGCTCTTCGGCTGAAGTCGAGGCAATGGTGCCACTGAGCCAGAGCATGCGACCGTCTTTGCTCACGCGGGTCCCGCGTCCACCGACGGCGCCTTGCGTGCCGAGACCGCCGGCTTCACCCACGGTTTCGCGGATGTCACCTTCCTTGGCCTCCGGGTAAGCGGCGTAGAACTCGATGGAGAGGTACTGCTTCTTGCCGGTGAGGCCGGGGGCCGACATGAGGGTCCGCGTCGGGCGGTTCGGGTTCTTGTCGTTGTTGAAGAACTCGCCGTAGGTCTTGTTGAAGCTGGAGAAGCTATGACCGATCGAGGTCCGCGGGTCGGGATAAACGATGGTGCGGACGAAGAACACGTCTTCGTAGCCAAGGCCGGCTTCCTGCAGCGTCTGGCTCATCTCCTTGAAGATCGAAGCGGTCTGCTGATCGACGGTGCCGAACATCTGGAGCGCGGGCGGCGCGTTGGGCATGAGGGGGGCCGGGCGCACCTGGGCGGAGAAAAACAGATCGGTGCCGGGCGCGGTGGCCTTGCCGGTGCTCATGACCCACGAGGGGCGGCCATAAGAGAGCCAGTTTTCACTCGTCTCGGTGCGACTGAGGCGCTGGTGGCGCTTATCGAACCAGCTACCTTCGTCGAACGGGCCGCGACCGTCGGGGAAGGCTACCACGAACTCGACTTCGACCCGGTAATCGGGGTTGAAGAGGCGCGTGATGCCCAGCGTGGTGCGGGCGGGCACGTGCGGGTTGTGCCAGGTGCCGAAGAACTCCATGAAGGCCTTGTTCCAGGCCGCGAAGTCGGGCTCCTCGCCGTCGTCACCCACGATGTAGGCGCGGACGTTGACGACGTCGCGCAGGCTGAGGCCCACTTCGCTGAGGTCGCTCTGCAAGGTCGAGAGGACTTGGCGGGACTGCGAGTAGGTATCGCCGTAGCGGTCGTCGGTGCTCGTGCGGGCAATCTCCTTCGTGCGTGGGCTGGCCGTGACGCCCCAGGTGAAGAAGTAGCTGGAGCCGGGCGCGACTTCCACCAGCTCGGCGTAAGGCAGCTCTGGGTTGGTGTGGCTGGTGACGTTGCTGTTCTGCCCTTGGGAGAGCAGCGCGAGCACAAGCCGGATCACGACGGCGGTAGCAAAGACGCCGAGCACGAGCCACGGGGAGAAGCCGGGAAAGAGCTGCCATTTGCTCTTCTTGGCACCCGCCGGCTTTTTCGACTCCGGCGGGGTGGACTGCGCGGGGGCAGTGGTTTCGGAAGTTGTCGTTTCTGGCATGGTTTAACCCTCCAGGGAGTAGGCTTCCTGGCCGTGTTCGGCGAGGTCGAGGCCCTCTTCTTCTTCCTCCGGCGCGACGCGCACGCCCCAGGTGATGCGGATGAGGAAGAAGACGATAAAGGCAAAGGCGAAGGCGAAGATCGAGTAGCTGAGGGTGCCGAGCAGCTGCGTGAGCAGGTTGGCCCCTCCGAAGAAGCCGACCGCAATCGTACCCCAGCTACCGCACACCCCGTGCACGGCCACCGCGCCCACCGGGTCGTCGACCTTGAACTTGTCGAGCAGGACGACCGCCACGACCACGAGCACACCACCCACCGCGCCGACGGCCATCGCGCCGTAGGGCATCATGTAGTCGGCACCGGCGGTGACGCTCACGAGGCCCGCGAGCATGCCGTTGAGGATCATCGAAAGGTCGGGCTTCTTTACGATCACTTGCGTCGCGATCATGCAGGTGAGGCCGCCCGCCGCGCCGCCGAGGCAGGTGTTGACCAGAACGAGGCTGATCATCTCGGGGTGGGCGCTGAGCACGGAGCCGCCGTTGAACCCGAACCAGCCAAACCAGAGCAGGAATGCACCCATCGTTGCCATCGGCATGCTGTGGCCGATGATCGGCTTGATGCCATCCTTGCTATACTTGCCGAGGCGCGGCCCGAGCTGGAGCACGCAGGCGAGTGCGGCAAAGCCGCCGAAGGCGTGGACGACGCTGGAGCCTGCAAAGTCGTGAAACTCCTGACGGTTGAGCCAGCCGCCGTCCTGCCAGGTCCACGAGCCCGCGATGGGATAGGCGAGGCCGACCATGAAGATGGTGAGGATCATGAACGCACCCAGCTTGATCCGCTCGGCCACGGCACCGGAGATGATGGTGGCGGCGGTGGCGGCAAACATGCCCTGGAAGAGGAAATCGGTCCAGTAGGTGTATTCGGCGTAGAGCGGCGTCATCAGGTCGAAGTAGTCGTCCGGATTGGCGCCGAGGCCGAAGCCGAGCCGCATGAAGCCGTTGAAATCCGTGCCCGGGTACATCGTGCGGTAGCCGATGAGGGCGTAGAGGATGAGGCCCGAGGTGATTACGAACACGTTCTTGTAGAGAATGTTGATCGTGTTCTTCCTGCGCGTGAGGCCGGCCTCGAGCGAGGCAAAGCCCAAGTGCATGATAAAGACCAGGGCGGTGCAGATGAGAATCCACGCGTTGCTGATCGTGAAGAACGAATCGTTGTGCAGCGTGACTTCCAGAAACTCGTCGTAGGTCTTCTGGTCGATATAGCGCGCGGCAATGAGCGAGGGCGAGGCGAGCAGGAGGCTCAGCCCCACCCCGACACGGGCGGCACGGGTGTTGAGTGAAGAGGCGAGGGACATCTTGTAAATCGGGTGAGAGGGAGGTCGTGCCGCGCTTCTCAGGAAGCGGGCTTCTCCTGGTGGCTGAAGAGGTATGCCACGATCGCGTCGATCACGTCGGGCTCGATCATGGCTTCCCAGGCCGGCATGCCGCCGTCGGGATAGCCCTTGCGGATGATGTGGGCGACCCCGTCGGGGCCGTCGCCATAGTGCCACACCGGGTCGAAGAGGTTGCTGGGCGCGTCACCCGTGGTGGCCGGGCCGCCGTGGCAGGAGAGGCAGAACATGTTGTACTGCGCCTCGCCGTTTTCGACGACTTCGGGCAGGGCGGCGAGTTGGTAATACATCGAGCCGCCCCCACCCTGCGAATCCCCGCCAGACGAAGCGGCCAGCGCCTTCAAGTCGAGCCGACCGCCCCCGTGGCCCTGTCGGGCCCAGGTGAGGTAGGTGCCGGTCTTCGGGTCGTGACGACCGAGCGGCGACGTCTCGGGCGGCACGGCGATCCAGAGCATGATCTGGAGGCAGAGGGCGACGCCGACTACGGCGACCCATACCTTCCAGCACTGCCAAGGTTCACGTCGGGTGGAAATCGGGTGGGACATCTTCGGAAAACGGGTGGAAATCAGGCCGCTTGGATGCGGTCGTAGATGCTCTTGACGGTGAGGCGGGCGGCTTCAAACGCGCCTGCCTGCCAGCCGCCGAGGTGGGTGGCCCAGCTGGCGGCGATGTAGGTCTCCTGCTCCGGCTTGATCAGCAGCGGGTAGAAGGTCTTCATCATCGCCTTCGGGAAGTGGGCGAGGCAGCCTTCGATGTGAGGCGTGGTCGACCAGTTGAAGCTGACGGCGTTGTCGAACTCCTTGCGGTACTGCGGGTGGATCTTCTCACCTTGGGAGAGCGCGAACTCGAGGCGCTCTTCCGGGGTCTTGCGGCCAAGCTCGTCGGAGACGGGGCCGAAGATGTAGTAGCCCACGAGCACGCCCTTCTTTTCGTAGAAGCCTTCGCTCGGGTAATAGATTTCGCCGATCGGCTGGTTGGTCCAGGTAATGCCGCCAAAGATGCGGTCGTCTTCTTCCCAGAAGCGGCGCTTGAACTGGAGGCCGATGCGGTTGCTGTTCTGGAAGGGCACCACGTTGAGCGTGTTCTTCAACATGGGCGAAAAATCATTCGGCAGCTTGCGGAGGATCGTCGGCGGGATGGTGACGATGCCGAAGTCGCCCGTGATTTCCTTGTCGACGCCGTTTTCTTCGTAGACGACGCGGATACCAGGGTTGGTGTGGCGGAATTCTTTCACCTTGGCGCCCAGAATGATCTTATTGCTCACCTGTTTGGCCAAGGCGTGCGCAATATTGTCCATCCCGCCCACGGGTGTAAACATTTGCGCCTGGTACTCGTATTCATTGGCGCGGTGGAAAAACTTCCAGACTTCGGACTGCAGGAGCGCGTCCATCTTGTTGGGCTCGCCCATCTCGCCCTCCTGGAGACCGGCGCCGGGCCAGACGTCGAAACCGCGTCGCGTGCCGCCGCTAAAGCGGTTGCCGCGGCCCAACTGGCCCTCGTAGGTGAGGAAGTCGAGCAGACGCTCCTTGTCTTCGGCGGAGAGCGGCTGGTCGAGCTTGTCCTGGTCGACGCACTTGGCGAGCAGCTCGGCGGCATAGCCCCGCAGGTCGGCCTTGGCCTCGCGCTGGCGGATGCGTTGACCACTCAACGGGCCGAGGCCTTCGCCTTCGTTGTAGAACCAGGCGTTTTCGTTGACGGCGAGGAAAGGCTGGATCGGCACCCCCAGCTCGCGGCAGTAGTCCATCGTCACGTGCCACTGCGGGAAGCGGGCCGGGCCGGGGTTGAAGTACTGGCCTTCGTCGAACTGGCAGGTCTGTTTGTAACCGTTGGTCTCCTCGATCACATCGCCTTTGCGGATGGTGATGCAGCGGCCGCCAACCTTGGCGCGCGGCTCGATGATCACGCTCTCGATCCCCAGCTTCTGGAGCTCGTAGGCGGCAGTGAGGCCGGCAATACCGGCCCCGAGGATGACGACTTTCTTGGCTTTGCGGGAATCGACCGGGGTGAGCCCGTCGAGCGCAACTCCCTGGCCGCTGGCTCGCGACATGAGGCCCAGCGCCGTGAGACCGGCGAGGGCACCGCCACCAAGGCGCATTACGAACTCACGCCGCGTCAGGGGGGTAGGAAGAGACATATTCAATGACTGAAAACGAGGTTGAAAATGGATGCGGCCCAAAATGGACCGCGTTCGGGACGGCTGGCTCTACAGCGGGAAGGATGCCAACCCCGCCGTAGAGTAAACTTGAACAATTACGCGCACTTTCACTCAACATCACTAAACAAAATAATGCGTCGGCACACCCAATGCTCTAGGGATAGGCGCATTTAATGTGCATTTTTAACCAATCCAGCGAGATGCTCACCCACTTCCATTCCGTAAATCGTCTTCCGCTCTTCCGCACCGGCTCGCTGCTGGCGCTCCTGGCCCTCGGCGCCAGCCCGCTACGCGCACAGCACGAGATCAGCGACGACGCCGAACAGGCGCCGGTGATGATCAACTACAACGAAAACGCCTTCGGCTACTCCCAGATGGCCCAGATGGCGATCATGCAGAAGCTGCAGGGCGCCAACCGCTACGCCGCGGCCGAATCCCAGGAGCTGCAGCAGACCTTGGCCGCCGACGAAAAGGTAAAGACCGACCACCTGCTCGTCACCGCCGGCAGCGGAGCCGTGCTGACCATGACCGGCCTCGCTTACGGGGAGCCGGGCAAGAACGTGATCACCACCCAGCCGGGCTACACCGACTTGACGGACGCCTTCGTCTCGGCCGGCGGGGAGGCCAAGTATGTGCCGCTCAACGACAAGCTGCAGTACGACCTCGCCGCGATCAAGCAGGCCATCGACGCCGACACCAAGGTCGTCTACATCTGCAACCCGAACAACCCGACCGGCACCATCGTCAACCCGCTGGAGCTGACCCAGTTCATCCTCTCCGCGCCCAAGGACGTGCTGATCTTTATCGACGAAGCCTACCTCGACCTCGCACCGGGGGGCCTCGAAAAGAACTCAATGGTCAAACTCGTCTCGCAGCGCCCCAACCTGATCGTGGCCCGCACCTTCTCCAAGGTCTACGGCATGGCGGGCCTGCGCATCGGCTATGGCGTGGCCCAGCCCCAGACGCTGGAAAAGCTGCGACCCTACTTCCAGGGTGGGCCCTCGATCCTCAGCGCAGTGGCTGCCACGGCCGCAGTCCAGGATACCGACTTCTACAACTACAGCGTCGAGAGCTATACGCAGGTGCGCGAGATGGTGAAAAAGCGCCTCGATGAGATGGGCATCGAATACGCCGACCCGAACGGCAGCTTCATTTTTATCCACACCGGCGTGCCGATCCAGGAGCTCAACGCCAAGCTGGAAGAGCAGAACGTGATCATCGGTCGCCCCTTCCCGCCCCTGCTCGACTGGGCCCGCGTCACCCTGGGCACCCCGGAGGAGATGGAAATCTTCCTCGAAGCCTTCGAGCGCGCGATGAAGGATCTGGGCAAGCTCGCCGCCTGATCAATTTTACTCAACAAGCTTTTTGATCACGCGACCACCCCTGCCTTGCCGCTCTGCGGCGGGCGGGGGTTTTTTTTGTCCACCCACCGTTGAGCGAAAGCGAGCATCCGCCCTCAGCCCTCTAATCAAGGCGATTCAGCCCTATAATACCGGTGTGGCACCGGGTAGAGCACTCAACGCAAGCCATTCCCTCAACAAATACTCAACATTAGGGATTCAACCGGCACGACCTGTGCTCAAAGGACTGTCGATCAACCGATCCCTTTTAACAAAACCGAAAAAGATGTCCACCGATACACTCAACTTCCGTCTCCCCCGCTGGCTCCGGATGAGCGGCCTGCTGGCCTCTCTGGCGCTGATCGCGGCCCCGGTCTTTGCCCAACACGAAATCAGCGACGACGCCGAGCGCGCGCCCGTCAAGATCAACGGCAATGAAAACGCTTTCGGCTACTCGCAGATGGCTCAAATGGCCATCATGCAGAAGCTCCAGGGCGCCAACCGCTATGCGGCTGCTGAAGCGGTGGAACTCCAGAATGCCATCGCCGCCCGTGAAGGCGTGCCCAGCAACCATGTGATCCAGACCGCCGGCAGCGGCCCCGTGCTCGTCATGACGGCCCTGGCCTACGCCAAGCCCGGCAAGAATATCGTGACGGTCACCCCTGGCTACACCCAGCTGTCGCGCGCCTTCGAGGCCCACGGCGGCACCGTCAAGGAAGTGCCGCTCAACGACAAGCTGCAGTACGATCTCGCCGCCGTGAAGGCCGCGATGGACGAAAACACCGCCATCGTCTACATCTGCAACCCAAACAACCCGACCGGTACCATCATCAACCCGCTGGAGCTGACCCAATTCGTCCTCTCCGCGCCCAAGGATGTGCTCGTGTTTGTCGACGAAGCCTACCTCGAGCTGGCCCCCGGCGGCCTGGAAAAGAACTCGATGGTCAAGCTCGTCAAGCAGCGTGAAAACATGATCGTGGCCCGCACCTTCTCCAAGGTCTACGGCATGGCCGGCCTGCGCGTCGGCTACGGTGTGGCACAACCCGCCACCCTCGACAAGCTGCGCCCCTACCACATGGGCGGGCCCTCCATCCTCAGCACCGTGGCCGCCACCGCCGCCCTGCAAGACACGGACTTCTTTAGCTACAGCGTCGAGAGCTACACCTCCGTGCGCGACATGGTGAAGAAGCGCTTCGACGAAATGGGCCTCAAGTATGCCGACCCGAATGGCAGCTTCATCTTCGTCCAGACCGGCGTGCCGATTGAAGAGCTGCAAGCCGCGATGGAAGCTGAAGACGTGCTCATCGGTCGCCCCTTCCCGCCCATGCTCGACTGGGCCCGGATCAGCATCGGGACCGAAGAGGAAATGCAAGTCTTCCTCGAAGTCTTCGAGCGCGTGATGAAGGAAAAAGGCAAACTAGCTGCCTAAAACTTTCCATCCAGGCGGAGCGGGTTTTCCTCGCTCCGCTTTTTTTTTCGTCTCTCCATCCAACCACTCAACACAAGATGTCCCCGCACTTGAAGAGTCTCCACCTCCTCCGCCGGCTGCAGCAAAGCAGCCTGCTCGCGGCCTTCTCTCTGGTCGCCGCACCGCTGTTTGCGCAGCACGAAATCAATGACGAGGCCGAGCGCGGCCCCGTCAACATCTCGATCAACGAGAACGCCTTTGGCTATTCGCAGATGTCGCAGATGGCCATTATGCAGAAGCTCCAAGGCGCCAATCGCTACCCGCGCGAAGAAGCGATGGCCTTGCAACAGGCGCTGGCCGCCCGCGAAGGCTTGCCCGCCAACCACATCATCCAGACCGACGGCAGCGGCCCGGTACTCTTGATGACGGCCATGGCCTACGCCGAACCCGGCAAGAACGTCGTCTCCTCCACGCCTGGCTATACGCAGCTGACGGACTCGTTTGTGCAGCAGGGCGGCGAGTTCAAGTCGGTGCCGCTCAACAGCAAGCTCGAAGTCGACTTGAAGGCGATCAAGGCGGCGATGGACGAAAACACTGCCATCGTCTACATCTGCAACCCGAACAACCCGACCGGCACGGTGCCCAACCCGATCGAGTTGAGCCAGTTCATCCTCTCCGCCCCCAAGGACGTGCTGATCTTTATCGACGAGGCTTACCTGGAGCTGGCTCCGGGCGGGCTGGAAAAGCACTCGATGGCCAAGCTGGTCAAACAGCGCGAAAACCTGATCGTCTCCCGCACCTTCTCCAAGGCATGGGGCCTCGCTGGCCTGCGCATCGGCTACGGGATCGCCCAGCCGCAGGTCCTCGAGAAGCTTGAGCCCTACCACATGCAGTATCCGTCGATCCTCAGCGCCGTGGCCGCCGTGGCCGCAATCGAGGACCAGGACCACTTCGCTTACAACGTCGAGCAGTATCACAAGGTGCGCGACGAATTTAAGGCCAAACTGGACGCCTGGGGCCTGAAATATGCTGAACCCAACGGCAGCTTCATCTTTGTGCACACCGGCGTGCCGATCGAAGAACTGCAGGCCGATATGGCCGCCGAGCAGGTCCTGATCGGTCGCCCCTTCCCTCCCCTGATGGACTGGGCCCGCATCAGCATCGGCTCGGAGGAAGAGATGGCCGTCTTCTACGAGGTCTTCGAGAAGGTGATGAAGCAGAAAGGCAAGATTTCTACCTGATCTCGCGCCGCTGCCCGCCCTCCTCGCGGCAGTGCCGCGCCTCAGTTAACGGTCGCCTTTCCTGGCGGCCGTTTCTATTTTTAAAACCCATTCCCGATTCTCACGCATGGACTTCCCCACCCTTTCCCGTCGTCGCTGGCTTCAACTCTCGGGCGGCACTCTGCTCGCCGGCGCCCTTGGCAGCCGCCTGGGCGGCCAAGCCACCGCCACCAACCCCAATACGCCTGCGGCCGCGCCCGATGCCGGCCTGATCGCCCGCTACCCGGATCTCAAATACATCAACCTGGCGGGCAATGAAAACCCGCACGGGCCCTCCCGCCGCGTCGTCCAGGCCATCTTCAACGCCACCCCGGAGAGCTGCCGCTACCCCTGGCGCGAAGAGTCGATCCTGCGCGACGACATTGCGGCGCTCGAGGGCGTGCAGCGCGAGAACATCGTGCTGGGCAACGGCTGCGACGAGATTCTGGGCCTGACGGGCTTTGCCTACGGCCACCCCGGCGCCACGCTGATCGCGACCGAGCCCACTTACCTGTGGCTGATGGAGTGCGCGGAGAAGATGGGCGCCCACGTCGAATGGATCCCCCATCGCGAGAGCGACATGAAGCACGACCTCGCCGCGATGGAGGCCAAGGTGGATAGCGCGACGAGCCTCGTCTACGTCTGCAACCCCGATACACCCAGCGGCACACGCCACGGGCCCGCCGAGATCGAGGGTTTTATCCGCCGCGTCACCCCCGGCACGACGGTGTTCCTCGACGAGGTGTATCTGGACCTCGACGATGAGTTTCGCCAGCAGACGATGGTGCCGCTGGTCAAGGAGGGCCTGCCGGTGATCATCGGTCGCTCTTTTTCGAAGATGCACGGGCTGGCCGGCCACCGCCTCGGCTACGCCATCACCACACCCGAGATCGCCAAGCGGCTGGAGCACTTCAAGATGTCGAGCCCCAACTGGCTGGGCGTGGCAGCGGCCCGCGTGAGCTTGCGCGACGACAGTTTTCACCAGCTTTCGCGCCGCCTGATCCGCGAAGAGCGTACGCGGTATACGCAGCTACTCGACGAGTTGGGCCTGCGCTACACGCCCTCGCATGGCAATTTCGTCTTCCACGAGATCAAGATGCCGATCCGCGACTACGAGGCCGCGATGAAGGAAGAAGGCCTGCTCATTGGCCGCCCCTTCCCGCCTTATGAAGACTGGTGCCGCACCAGCATGGGCAATCGCCGAGAGATGGATCAGTGCGAGCGGGCGATGCGGAAGATTTTCGGCTGATTTTTGACATCAGCGGCATCCTACCGGCTCCAGTCTGGCTAAAAGTAAACAGTTGAGCAAAGATATACGGTGCTTTTCGGTTGATTTTTGACCAGATTGGATAAAATATGCGTCTTACGCTGCCTCGGATGGGACCGCCGCAGTTTTTCGGGACATCTTCTGCACAGGTCCTACTCCGAGGCGGGCGTGCCTTTATTTTGCCAGCCCACTTCTTGAGAGTGGGAAAGCCATGGCAATGCCAATAGAGCCAGCGCCGCCAAGAGCCCGCTGGCCAGCGCCACCCCGGCAAATCCTCCCTGCGGGTAAATCCACCCCGCAGCCGAGGCTCCCATCGCACGGCCCAGCTCCGCGACGCCGTAACACAGGCTCAAGCGCACCGCTTGGCTCGCATCGCTGCCACGCGCAAAAAGGCTCTCCTGGATCGCCGGGATCCGGCCAGCGCGCGTCACCAGCATCAGCAACACCCACACCCCGGCACTCATGGGCGAAAGCTGCCACCAGAGCGGCCCCGTCAGGCAGACAAGGCCGGAGGCGCACATCCAGCCGCCGATCCGGCGCACCACCGAGCGCTGCACCTGTAGTTGGCTGAGCAAAATCAACACCCCCGCCTGTACCACCCCGGCGATGCACAGCCACACCGCCAGTTGACCGGAGCTGCGCACCTTTTCTTCGGTCCACCAGACTGGTAAATACGCCAGCAGCGCCCCGCCGATGGCGAAAGAAACAGCATAGAGGCTCGCGGTGCCCAGCGTAGCAGGCGTCCGCACCTCCTGCCCCAACGCCTGCCAGAGCGCCCGGATTTTCTGCACCGCCGCCGGGGGCGCATCCTTCGCCAGCCGGAGCACCGCAGTCGACACCAGCAAGAGGCCGCCCAGCCCACCCAGCACAAAGGCCGGAGAAATGGCCGCGCCTACCACCAGCGCCAAGGGCAAGCCCGCCGCCTGCCCCGCGACATAGCCAGCAGTGGAGAGCGACAGCGAGCGGCGGGGCGAATCTTCGCCGCGCACCGCCACCATCGGCACCAGACCGCGACTGAGCCCGGTGGCAACTCCTGCCAGCGCCCTCAACGCGGCCCAATAAAAAAGGCCCGCCTGCGGCACGAGCAAAGCGAGCGAAAAAGCGGCCACGAGCCAGGACGACCACCGGACCATCCGGGCCGCGCCCCAACGAGCCGCACACAGGCCGGCGAGCACAGAGCCGACGGCAGTGCCGGTCGCCTGCGCAGCGAGGACGAGCCCCGTCTCCTGCAGGCCCCAGCCGATTTGCGCGCCCCACAGCGGCACCAGCAGCCACGCCGCCTGAGCCTGCAGGGAGAGCAGGCCCTGATGGAGCGAGAGGTGCCAGAGGGAAGCGCGCGGCATAAAAGGGTGAGCGATCAGAACGTATAGTCAGCACTCACCACGCCGTACCAGAGGCTGTATTGGTTCTTCGTCTGGCGCAGCTCGTCGCCCATGTAGCTGCGCTCGGGCGAATCCAGCAGGTTGAAGACTTGCACCCCTACGCGCCAGTGTTCGCCGATCGCGCGACTGGCCGCCGCGTCAAAGGAAATGACCTTCTCGCGGTAAGTATCGCGACCTGCGCTCTGGTCCACATCGTCCAACGACTCGCTCTGATAGGAGAAGCCGAGGGAGAAGCGGTAGCGGTCGTCGTTCAAATCCACCCGCGCCTGCGCGAGGTGATCCGAGCGGCCCGGCACGGCAATCGTCTCGTCCGGACGGGTCGGAGTGTCGATTTTTGCCTCGTGGTCGGAATAGGTATAGCCGAGCGAGGTGGCCAGCGCCCAGGTTTCCGTGAGCTTGAAGCGCTTGTCCCACTGAGCCGTAAAGCCTTGAATGTGGCCTTCTTCGCCGTTTTCGACGCGGCTGACGGTGTAGGGAGCACCACCGATGTATTCGGTATCGGCCGCGCCGTAGAAGAAGTTGCTGATCTCCAGGTAGTAGAGCTCGACCGAAAGGGTGCCCCAGCTCTCGGTGCCGTGGACGATGCCGAACTGGTATTGATTGATCCGGGTCGGTTCCAGATTGGGGTTACCCTCACTGATGGTCTGCGTGGGGATGGCCACGCGGCGGTATTGAACGATGTCGAAATACTGGGGCCGCATGAGCACTTGCGACCAGGCGCCGCGCAGCGTCCAGTCTTCGGCGAGCTTGTATTCGAGCTGGAAGGACGGGAGGTAATTCCAATACGAGCGGTTCGCCGTCCGCTCCTTGACCACCACATCGCCCACCTGGTCGATTTCGCGGCCCACGCTGGGGTCGTTGACGCTTACCGGCACCTGCTCGATCCCGAGCGTGTCGGTCTTGGTGTGTTCGGCGCGAAGGCCGGCGGACACGTTCCACTTGCCCAGGGCGCTGGCCAGCAGGAGGTAGCCGCCCGAGACGGCCTCCTCGGCGTCATACGTCTGCTGGTAAGATTCGAGCTTGGAGGCGTTTTCCTCGAAGCCGAAGTAAGCGTCCTTGTTATCGTAGAAGAAATGGGCGCCGGGGGTCGCGGCCAGACCGGCGGGCTGCTCAAAGCGGTCGCGGACGATGGTGCCCGGCGCGTAAGCCTGATCGACCCGATCAAGGGTGAAGCCGCCATTGGCGGGGTTATAGACTTCGCGATCTTCGCGGTTGGTGCGCTTTTTTTCGCGGTGGAGCACGCCCGAGTAGATCCAGATCGGCTGGTCAAAAGTTTCCAGCCGGTACTCAACATCGGCCCGCCCTGCGTAATCTTCATCCGTGGTTTCGGTCGGGTGGAGGCGCAGGCTCTGGAATTCTGCCGTGCTGGTGTCCATCAGGTCCTGGCCGCTGAGGATCTCGTAGGTCGGGAAGGCCGGATCGCTGATGTCGTAGCGCATGTCGAGGCCGGAGTCCTTGAAATTCCAGTCCCACCACATGTCAGACATATCCCACTTGTGGTAAAAGGCGGAGTAGCTGATCGCGCCCCAGTCAAAACGGGTCTCGCCGCCCGCTGTCAGGCGGTAGCGCTCGCGGTTGGTGATCGTGTCGCCAAAATAGCGGCGCGTGCGGCCGTCTTCCACCTGGCCTTGCGTGACGGTGTCGCCTTCGCTGGCAAGCACATCGAAGTCGCCCGCCCCGAATTGCAGCTCCAGGCGGTTGCGGTAAAAGCGGTCGTAGTAGTCCTGATAGAAGGCGCGCAGGTAAAAGAGCTGATTTTCGCTCGGCGCCCACTCCAGTTGGCCCGTGTAGCGGTTGTCGCGCGTATAAATCGTGTCGCGCGAGTAGCGCGGGCGGTCGAGGAAGTAGGCTTCATCGTCCGTCGTCGCATCGTCTCCATCGTAGCCGCCGCGCAGCGTGGCCCAATAGGCTTCATAGTGCTCTACCGCGCGGTCGGCCGCCGAGGAGCGGGCTTGAAAGGCGAAGGCCCATTTGTCTTCGCCCCAGCCGACGAGGCCTTGCACGCCGCCGCCCCAGGCGCTGGAGCCCGACATGTGGTTGTAGTTGAGTTCGAGGCCGGTGCGCAGGCTGTCTTTGCGGCCCAGGATGGTGGACCCAGGAAAGAAGGCGCGGTAGTCGACGCCTTCGCCGTCGCCATCGGCGGCGCTGCCGAGGCCCACATCGCCAAAGGCTTGGTACTCAGAGGCAATCGGGTTGCGCTTCTGGAGCACGCGACCGCGTTCGCGGGGGCTTTCGTTGGCGCTGCCGGAGGCGTCGCTCTCGACTGGCAAATTTTGCACATCCGCCGCCGGGTCACTCAACGCAGCCTCGTCCGGAGTGGTACGTTCGCTCACCCCCAGGCCGGCTTCGGCCGTGGTTTGAGCGGTCTGCCCGGGCAGTGCGTGAAGAAAAAGGCTGCATCCCAAGAGACAGGACACGGTTCTATAAGAAGGAAGCAGGGACATCTGATTAAAAAGTTGAGCCACTCACAGTGGCCGCAGCGCCTTTGAGCAAAGGGTATACCATCCGCTAAATTTTACCCTACTGTTTAATAATGGTCATTAAACACCATGATAACCGCCTTCACGGCGAAAACTGATCAGAGGCTACTCACCAGTAGGGTTTGGCACACCTTCTGCAACTTCCGGGAACAGCTTCGATCTCCGTAGCTAACCAAACACCAATCAAAAAGATGTCCCACTTAAAACTGGAAGCCCCCGTCCCAGGGGCCGTTAGCTCTGCTCATGCCGGTTCTCAAAGCGCGCCGCGCCGCACCGGTTTCTGCTCACGTCTAGCTGTTGCCAGTACCCTCGGCCTTATGTTGAGCGCTGGCACCCTGGCCCACGCCCAGGAGTTGGAAATGCTGGATACCTTCACCGCTATCGGCCGCGGTGAAACTCGCGCCAGCAACTCGCTGAACCTGGAAGACCTGGAGGCCTCGCTGCCCGGCCTGTCGCTGGAAAAGTCCATCGACGTCCTCCCCGGTGTGAATGTCACCACGACCGACCCGTTTGGCTTCTACGAATTCGGCTCGGATGTGCGTCTGCGTTCCTTCCGTCTCGACCAGGTCGCCGTTACCGTAGACGGCGTGCCGATGGGCTCGAACGACCCGCGCTATGGCACTCGCGCCACCCGTGTGGTCGACACCGAAAACATCGGTGGCATCGACGTCTCCCAAGGTGCTGGCGACTTGACCACGCCCGCCTATGAGGCCCTCGGTGGTTCCATCAAGTACCGCGTGCGCATGCCTTCCGCCGAGCCGGAGGTGATGATCAAGTATACCCGTGGCGACTTCAACGCCGAGCGCGTCTTCGCCCGGGTCGACACCGGCGAGATCCTGCCGGGCCTCACCGCCTACGTCAGCGCTTCCGACTTTTCCTTCCGCAGCGCCGGGATCCCGGCCGACTCTCTGCGCCGGCACATGGATGTCGTGACGCGCTATGAGTTCGAGAAGGGCTTCATCAGCGCCCAGTTCGCCTACAACGACCGCGACGACTACGACACCGCCGCCCTGAGCTACGCCGAGTGGAATGCCCTCGAAAACGGCAACCCCGGCGACTACAACATCAACGCCAGCGAAGCTGCCACCTGGTTGCACGTCCTCGCCGCTCATGGCTACCGCGAATACTCGCCGTTCATGACCTACACCACGGCGGACGGTCAGCCCATCTACCGCGATAGCCGTATCAACGCGGACGGCGAACGTGAAACTTTTGGCACGACCACCAACACGGGCACCCCGTGGACGCCGGATCGCTGGGATATGGGCAACTATAGCGACAGCGCTCGCGAATACGGCCCCCCCACCTACATCGACCCCGACCTCGGGCCCGGCGACGGCGTAAACGCCATCTACTACGACAAGTGGCGCAACGGCCGGATCGACCAATTTACCCGCCTGGTGGGCGAGCTCGAGATCACCGAATCGATCAAGATCTCCGGCAACGCCTACTACCAGGAGAAGAACAACTACGGCACCTGGGGCGTCGATCGCTCCGCCGCCGAGGGTGAAATCCGCACGGCGTATGAGTATGCCACCCTGAGCGAGCGCCCCCGCACCGATATGTGGCCCGTGATGCTCTACAACGCCGCTGGAGAGCCCCTCCGCATGGACGGCAGCGTGATCCCCCAAGTCCTCGACAACCAAGGCCGAATCCTCTACCGCGCGATGGGCCCCGAGGGCATCTACACCACCGCGACCCCTCAACCAGGTGAGACCTTCGTCGAAGCGCGTAACTTCAGCTCGGGCCACGCAGTCGTTGCTCCTGGCTCGACGCCCACCGACATCACCCCGGGCGTCCCTGGGCGCACTGGCCGCGATGAAGACTTCGGCGGGCACCGCTACGGCATCACGACCTCCCTCGAATGGGATATCACCGAAACGAATACCTTCGTGGTTGGTGGCTGGTATGAGCATGACCGTCACGGCGCCAACCGCCCGAACTTCAACCTCGTCGGCGGCGGTGTCACCAACTGGTTTGCCTACGATCAGCCGCTCTTCAACAACTACAACCGCCGCTTCACCAGCAAGCACATGATGGCTTTCTTCCAGGACACGCAACGTCTCCTGGACGAGCGCCTGACCATCACCGGCGGCTTCAAGATGCTGAAGGTCGACCGCGAGATCGACGGTATCCTCTCCAACCAAATGTGGCGCGAGAACACGACCGAGTTTCGCTCGGTGGTCTACAAGGACAACTTCCTGCCGCAAATTGGCGCAACCTTTGAGCTGACCGACCGCATCGAGCTCTTCGGCAACTACTCGGAAAACATGTCGGCGCCCGACCACGGCACGCTGGCCGACGCGAGCGGCTTCAATTCCGGCCTCTCCCCCGAGTATGCCAAGAACTACGACTTGGGCGTGCGCTACTCCGGTGGCAGCATCCAGACCTCGTTCGCCGTCTACTACATCGAGTATGACGACCGCGTCCTGGCCGTGCCGGCCCCGGCAGGCGACTCGTCCTTCACCACCGGCCAGACGACCTACCGCAACGTGGGTGGCCTGGAGTCCATCGGGGCGGAAATCGGCTTCGACTGGCGCACACCGATCGAAGGCCTGAAGTTCGTCGGCTCGATCGCGGTGCAACAAACCGAGTTTGCCGAAGACCTCTACGACGGCCTGACGAACGATGCGGAAGACAACGACAACTACTACACGCTGCCCAACCCGCGCTTTGTAGCGGTCTTGCCGCCCACCGACCCGAACTACGACCCGAGCTCCCCCGAGCAAAACCAGTACGAGCGCTATGAAAACAGCTCGGGCAAGGACATGGGCAACACGCCGTTCCTCACCGTCAACCTCGAGGGCACCTACCGCATTGGCGACTTCACCCTCAGCCTGGGCGGCAAGTACTACGACGACGTCTACATCAACACGCTCAACACGCAGGAGATCCCCAGCTACGTGCTCGTCAACTCCGGCATCTCCTGGGCTGCCCCGGCCGACAGCAAGTTCAGCGGCCTGAAGCTCTCCGTCAATGCCGACAACCTGTTCGACGAGGAAGCCTGGTATGCGACCTCCTACAACAGCACCGACGGCGAAGTCATGGCCGACCGCGGCCGCAACGTCTACTTCGTTGCCGAGGTCACATTCTAAAGACCTCCGTCTAAGCCAACCGCTTTAGCTTCTTTCATCATCGGGAAGCACGCTGCGATCACGGAGGTGGAGTGGGGCCAGTCCCCACTCCCCTCCCCTATCGAAACCCGGCCCCACTGGCCAAGGTAGAGCGCCACCTGCAAAAAGGCGGGCCCTCCCCCTTGTTCAATTTACCGGAACCGTTTGAAGCAGATATGGAAAAAGCAACTCACCAATGGCTGCCTTGGCTGGCCGTGGCGGCACTCGCCACCCCCCTCCAGGCGCAGGAAAACGCAAAAGTCACCCAGGAACTGATCCAGGAGTGGGTCTCGACCGAAAAGCGCATCGTCGATGAACGGAACGAGTGGGATCTCGAAAAGGAGATCATGCAAGACTCGATCCAGGCGCTGAAGGAAGAGAAAAGCTCGCTCCAGAGCATCATCGAAGATGCCGAGGCCTCCGCGGGTGAAGCCGACAAGAAGCGTGCCGAACTCCTCGAAGCCAAGGACAAGCTCCAGGCTACCTCCAAGGATATCGCCGCCTCCATTTCCACCTACGAAAAGGAGCTGCTGGCGCTCGCACCTCGCTTGCCCAAGCCGCTCCAGCGCATGATCAAGACGCCCCTGGGCCGTATCCCGACGGATGAGGAGACCGAGGTCTCCCTCTCCATCCGCACCCAGAACGTCGTCGCGATCCTCAACGAGATCGACAAGTTCAACGGCGTCGTGACCAAGGAGACGGACATCCAGGAGCTGGACGACGGCTCCACCGCCGAAGTCACCACCCTCTACTTCGGCCTCGGTGGCGCGTTCTTCACCGATCCCGAAGGCACTTACGTGGGCGTTGGCAAGCCCAGCACCGATGGCTGGGTCTTTACCGCCGCGCCCGAATCCGCTGATGCGATCAAGCAGCTGGTGGCCGTCTACGACCGCTCGGTCGAGGCCTCCTACGTCAGCGTGCCCTACGAAATCATCGACTAATCGCCCGTCTCCCATGAAGATGTCCCGTAACACCATTTCTGGTTTGGTCCTTGGTTTGGTCTGCCTCTCGGGGACTGCCTTCGGGCAGTCCTCGGCGTGGCAGCAAGCCCACGAGAAGGCCGAAACCAAACTCGAGTCCTCCCTCGGCCAACTCGCCGAGCTGCAAACGCAGATCAAGGACGAAAAGCTGCCTCTGGCCCGCGAACGCCAGGCGCTGCTCGACGAATTGAAGACCATCCGCCGCGAGGCCGACCGCGTCCAGCGCCTGCGCGACAATAGCCGCACCGATGTGGCCAGCCTGGAGCAAAACGTCCAGACCCGCCGCGAAGAGATGGACTACCTGGCCAACCTCACGGCCGAGTATTCCCGCTCGCTCGAAACGCGCGCCGACGCCGCCGAAGTCCCCGGCTACCAGCCGCTCTTCGACGCCTCGCTCGCCGCGATGGAAAACCCGTCCTTTACCTCGGTCGACAAGATCGGCGCCCAGCTCGACACCGTCGGCGCCGGCATCGACCGCGTGGAAAAGCTGCTTGGCGGCACCCGCATCCAAGGCCAAGCCGTCGCCCCTAATGGCACGCTGGTCGACGGCACGTTCGTGCTCTACGGCCCGCTGACGTTCTTTGCCAGCAGCGATGGCGCCATCGCCGGTGAGGCCGCTCGCGGCCAGTCCGACCAGCCCACGGTGCTCGCCGTCGGCAAGGGCGCGTTCGACGGCCAGATCGCTTCCGTCGCCTCCAGCGGCGCGGGCCTGCTGCCGACCGACGCCACCCTCGGCAACGCTGCCGCCGTGGCTTCGACCAAGGAATCGCTGCTCGACCACGTAAAGAAGGGCGGCGTGTGGGTATGGCCGATCATCGGCTTTGCGGTGCTCTCGCTGATCGTGGCGCTCTTCAAGAGCTTCGAGCTCTTCTCGCTGCCCAAGCCAAAGCCTACCCTTACCTACGAAATCCTCGCCGCCCTGCACGATGGCAAGACGGAGGAAGCCAACCGCATCGCCAACAGCGTGCAAGGGCCTCCCGGCAAGCTGCTGCAAACCGGCGTGAAGAACTACCATCGCGATCCGGAGCTGCTCGAAGAGATGCTCTACGAGACCATCGTGGAGACGCAGCCCAAGGTCATGCGCCTGCTGCCCTTCATCTCCGTCACGGCGGCCGTCTCCCCCCTGCTGGGCCTTCTGGGCACCGTTACGGGGATGATCAACACCTTCAACATGATCAAGATCTTCGGCACGGGCGACGCGAAGAGCCTCTCCGGCGGTATCTCCGAAGCGCTCATCACCACCGAATTCGGCTTGATCGTGGCCATCCCGGCCGTGCTCTTCTACGCACTGCTCTCCCGCTACGCCAAGGGCTACCTCAGCACGATGGAGAACATGGCGATCAGCTTCGGCAACGGGGTGAAGGCGCTGCGCACCGACAAGAAGGCTACCGTAGCCTAAGCCCTCCACCACCCGGCACGCCATGTCGTTCTCATTCCAAGAACTAGTCGACCAGGTGATCGAGATCTGGATGGCAGGGGGCTCCCTGATGATCCCCCTCGCGATCCTCGGCCTGATGATCTACCTGGTGCTGGGCGAGCTGTTCCTCCACCTGCTGGCCAACAGCTACTTCAAGCTCGACCCGAACGAATACGGCCACTGGGTCGACCGTCCAGACGAGGCCAAGGGCAAGGTGGGCGAAGTGATTCGCTACAGCCAGGAGGGCTGCCAGAGCGCCGCCGACGTGCGTCTGCGCGTCGCGGAAATCCGCCAGGCCTCCATCCCGCCCATCCAGCGCCGCCTCGTATTCGCCACCATGCTCATCAACGCCGCGCCCCTCACGGGCTTGCTCGGCACGGTGATGGGCATGCTCTCCACCTTCCTCGGTCTCTCCGTGTCCTCCGGGGCCGGCAACACGATCGACATGGTGGCGGGCGGCATCTCCGAGGCCCTTATCACCACGCAGACCGGTCTGGTCTTCGCCATCCCCGGCTACGTCCTCGTCAGCTACATCAAGAAGCAGCTTGCCGAGCTCGACCACTTCTTCACGCAGCTGGAAATCCTGACGGCCATCAAGTTCGAGCGCCGCAACAGGGAAAAGTCTCAACCCGCAGCTTAGCACATTCCCATGAAATACCGTCGTTCCATTACCGAGGGTGAATCCGAAAGCGACGAGATCAACATGTCGCCCCTCATCGACATGGTGTTCATCCTCCTGATCTTCTTTATCGTCACCACCGTGTTCGTCGAAGAGACGGGCGTCGAGGTCGACAAACCGCAGGCGGCCTCCGCCAGCGACCTGCAGAAGAACAGCATCCTGATCGCAATTACCGACAAGGGGCAAGTCGTCTACGGCGGCAAGGAAGTCGGCCTCACCGGCGTCCGCTCCGTCGTCAAGAACCTGCTCACCAACGAGAAGATGCCCGTGATCATGCAGGTCGACAAGGCCGTGCCCACCGACCTCACCGTCCGTGTGCTCGACGAGCTCAAGCTCGCCGGGGCGGAAGACATCAGCATCTCAACCGACGAGATCTAAGCCATGGGTACCACGACCGCACCGGCCCCCAAGGCCTCTCCGCGGGCGGGCCGACCACCGCACAACATGCCAAACTCTTCGTTTTCGTGGCGCGGCTACCAGGCGCCCAAGGTGTCCAAATCAACCCCCGGGGGCGTGGTCTTCGCGATCTTCGGGGTGGCCGCCATGCTCGTCCTGGTGCCCCTCGTGCAATCGATCACCGGTGGCCCGCCGGAGCAGGTAACCGTCCGCGAGTTCAACGTGTCGCTGCCGCCCCCTCCCCCACCCCCGCCGGAGCCTCCGCCCCCGGTCAACGAGGTGGTGGAAGAGCCGCCGCCGCAGATGCAGCCGCCCCCCATGAACCTCTCCCTCAGCCAGCTCTCCATGGCGATCAACCCCGGTGTGGGTGGTGCCTTGGCCGGAGACTTCGGCCTCGGGGAGGTTAACCAGGTGAGCAGCGCCGACACGATCCAGGACATCCAGCTCTTCGACATCAGCGAGCTCGACGAAAAGCCGCGCGCGCTGACCAACGAGCAGTTTGACGCTCCGCCTCGGATCCGCCAGCAGCGCATCCCGATCAAGGCGATCGTTGAGATCGTGATCAACCCCGACGGCTCGGTCAACTTCACCAAGTTCCACGAGGTGAGCCCGTCCGGCGTCGAGGAATCGATCATCAACTACGTGAGCCGCATGCGCTTCACCAAGCCCATGAAAGACGGCCGCGCCGTGAGCGCCCGCTACGGCATCCCGATTGTCATCAACTGGTAATTCAACAGACACATGTTCAAGCACTTTCGCACGTTCAGCACCCTGGCGCTCGCCCTCGTATCCGTGGGCAGCGTGCATGGGCAACTCTTCCCCCTCTCCGAGAACAGCTGGTCCAACCCGGAATTCCGGGAACGCTTCCTCGGCAGCTACGGGGTCGACACCTCAGTGAACCCCGAGATCAGCCTCGACGAGAAGACTCTCTTCGAAGAGATCACGCCGCTCATCCAGTCCAACAACGCCCGCGGGGCCATCGCGGCCCTGCAACGCGGCATCAAGCCAGAGTCCAGCGCCGCCTTCGACTTCATCCTGGGCAACCTGTATTACCAGGAGCAGGACATGGCGAAGGCCATCCCGGCCTATCAGCAGGCGATCAAGAAGTTCCCGAACTTTTACCGCGCCTACGTCAACATCGGCCGCAGCTACGTGAGCCAGAACAACTGGTCCGAAGCGCTCAAGCACCTCCAAAAGGCGATGGAGCTGAAGCCGGGCGACGGCTCGCTCTACGGCCTGCTGGGCTACTGCTACATGAACCAGGGCGAGTACACCACCGCGCTCGACTCCTACCGCATGGCCATCATGCTCCAGCCCTCCAGCAAAGACTGGAAGCTGGGCAAGATGAAGTGTCTCGAAGCCCTCAACGAGCATGAAGAGACCATCGCCATGCTCTACGAGTTCATCGAGAAGGAGCCCGAGAACGCCGAATGGTGGATGCTGCAGGCCAACGAATTCCTCGACCTGCAAAAGCCAGAGCTCGCCGCCGCCAACCTAGAGATCGTGCGCCAGCTGGGCAAAGCCAAGCCGGCCACCCTCATGCTCCTGGGCGACATCTACATCAACCAGGGCCTGATCCAGCAAGGCACCGAGGCCTACGGCGACGCGCTCACCTCCGGCGAAGTCAAGACCGACCGCGTCTTGCGCGTGGGCTACAACCTCGCCTCGCACGAGCGCTTCGACGAAGTGGCCGAGATCATCTCGAAGTTCCGCGCCTCGCCGGCCGGTAGCAAGATGACCGAAGCTGAAGAGCTGGAAGTGCTCAACCTCGAAGCCAAGGTCGCGCTGGGTAACAACCAGAACGAGAAGGCCGCCGAATTGCTCGAAAACGTAGTCTCGCGCGACCCCATGAACGGGCGCGCACTCCTCTCGCTCATCGACTACTACCAACAGGCGGGCGATGCCGTAAAGGCCACCTACTATGCGGAACAAGCCGCCAAGCTGGAAGAATTCCGCCACCCGGCCCTGCTCTCCCTCGCCCGCATCAAGGTGGGCCAGAAGGAGTTCGGCGCCGCCTCCCGCTATTTGCGCCAGGCACAGGACATCAAGCCGCTGGGATACGTGGCCGATTACCTGGCCCAGGTGGAGAGAGCGGCCGACAGCCAATAGGGCTTTCAACACGGTTCCACACCGCCCTCTCTTACCCTTATAAACCTGAGCGCAAAAGGGGGAGATCGTTCCAACGGTCTCCCCCTCACCGTGTACACGCGGCTTGCGATGGCCGGTTCGGCGGCTTACCTTGCCACCATGCAACGCATGACC
This sequence comes from Verrucomicrobiota bacterium JB022, assembly GCA_030673845.1. NCBI lineage: Bacteria > Pseudomonadati > Verrucomicrobiota > Verrucomicrobiota bacterium JB022. The sequence continues at coordinate 271,265 of JAUTCQ010000017.1, read as the reverse complement.
ATCGGCCAACTGGCGAAGGAGACCGGCGTGACGGTGGAGACGCTCCGCTTTTACGAGCGCGAGAGCCTGCTGCCCGAGCCGATCCGCCTCAGCAACGGCTACCGCGCCTATGCGCCCGAGGCGGTCGACCGCGTGGCCTTTATCCAGCGCTCCAAGGCCCTGGGCTTTTCGCTGAAAGAGATCGCCGAGCTGCTGGAGCTGCGTCAGGACGACGAGAGCGATGCGGGAGACTACCACCACCTCGTGACGGAAAAGCTGCACCACATCGAAGAGAAGATCGACGACCTCCAGAGGCTGCGCACGGCCCTGCAGCGCCTGCTCGAAGCCTGCCCGGGCGAAGGCTCGGCCAGCGAATGCCCTATCGCCCGCACCTTGAGTGGAAATACAAAAAAGCTCCACTGCACGCTTGACCCTGTAGTAAGGTAGAGGGTGTAAGCTGGCCCTCATGAACTGGGTGAGTGAACTTTTGCGCGGCGTCTGGGCTCTTGTGGCCGAGATGGCCCCTTACCTCTGGCTGGGCTTTGGCATTGCGGCCCTGCTCCACGCGGTTGTGAAGGAGAGCTGGGTGCGCGAGCACCTGGGCAAGCGCGGCTTTTGGCAGACCGTCAAGGCCACCCTGCTCGGCGTCCCCCTCCCCCTCTGCTCCTGCGGCGTGATCCCCGTCGCGGCAGGCATTCGGCGGCAGGGCGGCAGCGCAGGGGCGACGGCGGCCTTTACCGCCTCCACCCCGCACACCGGGGTCGACAGCATCCTCGCCACTGCCGGCATGATCAGTTGGCCCTTCGCCCTGGTGCGCATCGGCGTGGCAGCGGTCAGCGGCGTCGTCACCGGGGTGATGGTCGACCGCTTTGGCCAGGCCGACGACGTGGCACCCAAGGACATCGACGCTGGTTGCGGTTGCGGTTGCGGCTGCAAGGGCGAAGAAGCCGCCTGCGCCTGCGAAGACGAGCCGGAGGAAGCGCATAGCTGCTGTTCTTCCAGCAAGGCCAAGGAGGCGCACACCTGCTGCGCCAGCCAGCCCGTGGAGGCCATCGCCCAACCCGAGTCGAGCTGCTGCAGCTCCAAGACTCAACCTGCCGTCACCTCCTGCTGCAGCCACGAAGCGCCTGTCGAGGAGGCATCGTGCTGCTCCAGCCACAAGGCCGCAGAAAGCTCTTGCTGCAGCTCCCATGGCGCGGAGCACGCTCATCACGCACCGTCGAAGCTGGCGGAGGGCCTGCGTTTCGGATTCGAGACGCTGCCGCGCGACCTCTCGCGCTCGCTCCTGCTGGGCTTCGTGCTCGCAGGCGTGCTGACCCAGCTTTTGCCAAGCGGCGCGCTGCAGGACTACATCGGCAGCGGCTGGATCGAATACGTTGCCGCTACCGTCATCGGCCTGCCGCTCTACGTCTGTGCCATCGGCTCGATCCCCATCGCAGTGGCCCTGCTGGCGGCAGGTCTCTCGCCTGGTGCGGCGCTGATCTTCCTCGTGGTAGGCCCGGCGACCAGCGTGGCAACCATGGTGGCGCTACGAAAGATCATCGGGGCCCGCTCCACCGTACTTTACATCGCCTCGCTGACCGTTACCGCCTGGATTGCGGCCCTGCTGGTCGACCTCGGACACTGGAACGTGATCGGCCATGTGCACCCGATGGAGATGCAGGCGGCCTGGTGGCAACACGTGCTCGGCGCCGGCCTCATCGCCCTGCTCGTCTGGCCCTGGCTGCAACGCCTGTTGCCCAAGGCCAAGGCAAGCGCGAAGGAAGAAGCCCACGCCTGCCATTGAGAAATGGCTTTTAGCCGCAGTTTCACGCAGATGAAACGCAGATAAAACAAATCATCATCTGAGAAAATCTGCGTCGATCTGCGGCTGAATCTATCTTACACCGCCTGCGCCACCGCGGCGTCGTAGGCGGCCTTGAGGCGTTCGAGGCCCTTTTCCATCATGGCGGGCGGGCAGCCGAAGTTGAAGCGCAGGAAGCCCGGCGCGTGGAAGTCGCCGCCGTTGCTGAGGCCGATGCCGTGCTGCTCGAAGTGGGCGACGGGGTTGTCGAGACCCAGCGCGCGCACGTCGAGCCAGGCGAGGTAGGTGGCCTCCATTGGTTGCATCACCACCTGGGGCAAGTGCTCGCGCACAAAGGCATAAAGACGGTCGCGGTTGGCGCGCAGCACGCCAATCAGCTCCTGTCGCCAAGGCTCGCCGTGGTTGTAGGCGGCGGCGCAGCCGGTGTAGCCAAACGAATTGACTTCGGTGATGAGGCCGCGCGCGCAGAGGCGGTAAGCCGCCCGTACCTTGGTATCGGGGATGACGAGGAAGGCGCAGGCGAGGCCCGGCAGGTTGTAAGTCTTGCTGGGCGCATACATCGCCACCGTGCGGCTGGCGATCGACTCGCTGACGTTGAGCATCGGGAGGTGCTTCGCGCCGGGCTCGAGGATCAGGTCGCAGTGAATCTCGTCGGACAGCAGCACGAGCTTATGCCGCTCGCAGAAGTCGGCCAGGCGCTCCAGCTCCTCTTGCGTGTAGACGCGGCCCACCGGGTTGTGCGGGTTGCAGAGGATGAAGATCTTGGTCTGCGGGGTGACGGCGGCCTCCAGCTTTTCCCAATCGAAGGTATAGCGGCCATCCTCCAGCTTCAGGTCGACCGTCTTGAGCGTGCGGTCGCGCCAGACGGGGGCACTGAGGAAGGGCGGGTAAACGGGCGTGCAAGTCAGGATCTCGTCGCCCTGCTCGGCAAAGGCGGCCGCCGAGACGTTGAGCGCAGGCACCAGGCCCGGCATCCACACCAGCCACTCCTTCTCGGCCTTCACGCCATGCACGCGCTGCAGGTAGCTGAGCACGGCTTCCACCACCTCGTCGTTGGGCAAGGTGTAGCCAAAGATACCATGGTCGACGCGGGCCCGAAGGGCTTCCAGCACCGGCGGCGGCGACACGAAATCCATATCGGCCACCCAGAACGGCAGCACATCGCGCCCGCGATACTTGTCCCACTTCAGGCTCCCGGTGCCAGTCCGGTCGCTACACGTCTCGAAATCAAACGACATGGGGAGAAACTGCAACGACCCCGCCGAAAAGACAAGTTTGTCCATCAACCCGGGAGGAGCGGAAGAGCTATTTAGCCGCAGATGAAACGCAGATTGGCCGGATAGATTTTTATGCCGGAAGATGCCTCACGCTTTGACCTCTCAGCCGACCGCCCGTATCTAAGCGGCATGACCCGCTCCGAACCCGTCTTCCGTGCCCTCGTTACCGGGGGCAACCGTGGCCTTGGCCTCGCCATCGTGCACCAGCTCCTCACGCAGGGCTATGAAGTGCACGCGCTCAACCGCAGTGCCAGCGATTCGTTGAAGGACCAGCAGGCGCAGTTTCCGGACCACCTCTTCCTCTACGAGGCGGATGTGCGCGACGAGGACTCGGTCAAGCGAGCGGTGGCGCAGGTGGCCGAGCGGGTCGACGGGCTGGAACTGATTGTGAACAACGCCGCCATCCACCCCGACCCGGAGCGCGTGCCGCTGGAGGATGCCGACTTCAGCCGCTACCTGGAGGCATTCGACATCAACGCCGTCGGCCCCCTGCGGGTGCTGAAATACGCCCTCTCCCTGGTGCGCAAGGGTCGCGAGCCGCGGGTCGTCAACATCAGCAGCGAAGCCGGCTCGTGCGCGGATAACTGGCGCAGCTCCGAATACGGCTATTGCATGAGCAAGGCGGCCCTGAACCGCGCCACCATGATCCTCCACGAGCACCTCAAGGACACGGGCGTGCGCGTCTTCGCGATGCACCCGGGCTGGTTCAGCAGCGACATGGGCGGGCAAAAGGCTCCCATCACCCCCGAAGACGCCGCCTCCAACATCATCAAGCTGTTGACCGGGCCCGCGCCGCAAGCCCTCTACGTCGGCCCAGACGGCCAGCCGATGGCCTTTTAGGAGGTGCTCGATTGAATATTCCATCACCGGAATATTCCCCTTGCATTATATAGCGTGAGCGACCAGAACCGAGGACATGCAGCGTCCTCGCGTTTTGATCCTCTGCACGGGCAACTCGTGTCGCAGCCATCTGGCGGAAGGCATCCTTCGCCATGCGGCGAGCGATCTCTTCGAGGTGCACAGCGCCGGCTCCAAACCGGCAGGCTACGTGCATCCGTTTGCCGTCAAGGTGATGGCCGAGATCGGCATCGACTTGAGCGGCCATACATCGAAGCACCTCGACACCTTCCTCGACCGCGAGATCGACACCGTGATCACCGTCTGCGGCAACGCCAACGACGTGTGCCCGGTCTTCCCGGGGCAGGTGCGGCGCTACCACTGGGGTTTTGAAGACCCTGCGCATGCTACGGGCAGCGAAGAGGAGGTGCTGGCGGTCTTCCGCGATGTGCGCGACCGCATCCGCCTGACTTTCGAGGCTTTTGCCGCCGGTTATCGTCAAGCCCAGGAGGCCCGATGAGCGACGCCGCAGCCTGTGCCCCTTGCCGCCGCTCGCTCGGCTGGCTCGACCGTTTCCTGACCGTCTGGATCTTCGCCGCGATGGCGGTCGGGGTGGCGATTGGCGTCATCTGGCCCGGAGTGGCGGACGCCATCGACGCTCTCTCTATCGGCACCACCAACGTGCCCATCGCAGTCGGCCTGATCCTGATGCTTTACCCGCCGCTGGCCAAGGTGCGCTACGAGGAGCTGCCCCGCGTGTTGCGCAACCGCCGGATTCTCGGTCTTTCGCTGCTGCAAAACTGGATTATCGGCCCTGCGCTGATGTTTGGGCTCGCGGTGCTCTTCCTGCGCGACCACCCGGAGTATTTGACCGGCGTCATCCTGATCGGCCTCGCCCGCTGCATCGCGATGGTGCTGGTGTGGAACGAGCTGGCGGAGGGCGACAACGAATACGCCGCCGCGCTGGTCGCCTTCAACAGCGTGTTCCAGATCGTGTTTTTCAGCGTCTACGCGTGGTTCTTCCTCAGCGTTCTGCCACCGTTTTTTGGCCTGCAGGGCAGCGTGGTCGACATCACCATGGGCGAGGTTGCGCAAAGCGTGCTGATCTACCTGGGTATCCCGTTTTTTGGCGGCATGGCGACCCGCTGGATCGGGCTGCGCCTGAAGGGCCGCATGTGGTATGAGCAGCGTTTCCTCCCCCGCATCGCCCCCCTGACGCTCGTCGCGCTGCTCTTCACGATTGTGGTGATGTTCAGCCTCAAGGGCGACCGTATCCTCGCGCTGCCGGGCGATGTGCTGCTGATCGCGGTGCCGCTCACGCTCTACTTCCTGCTCATGTTCTTCGTCAGCTTTGGCATGGGCAAGCTGGCCGGGGCGGACTATCGCCAGAGCACCACGCTGTCCTTTACCGCAGCGAGCAACAACTTCGAGCTGGCGATCGCGGTGGCCGTCGCCGTTTTCGGGCTCAACTCGGGGGCTGCCTTTGCCGCCGTGATCGGCCCGCTGGTGGAGGTGCCGGTAATGATCGGCCTCGTGAGCGCCGCCTTCTGGCTGCGCCGGCGGTGGTTCAGGCCTTCGCAGTAGTGGCACCCACTCCGGGGTGCGTTCTCCGATCCGGGAATACCCGGGGTGTCGGTCCGCCAAGGCTGACCTCAACCCCGGGCTAAGATCTGGCAAGCCGCTGGCTTGCAGGATGATCCAGCATCCTGAAGGGATGCCATCCCTTAGCCTGCAGTTGAGGTTCGCAAAGCGAACCGACACTGCAGGAAATGTCTACCCCCCAAATGCACCCCGAAGGGTGTGCCACTCCGGCATAGACAGAGGAATCTACCTGCCCACTGCCGCGCAACCGTCCCGATTGGCGGGGGTTTAATGGCGGAGTAACCTCCTCTTACTGGCCATGAGTGATTCGGAAATCCGAGCCTTCACTCCCGCCGAGGCTTGGGCGCCTTTGCCCGAATCCCAGTGGAATGAAGCCAACGCAGCCCACCTGCTGCGTCGCCTGGGCTTTGCCGCCCCACCCGAGGCCGTCCGCCATGCCGTGCAGACTGGCCTCCCCGCCACGCTCAAGCGCTATTTGGGAACCGCGCTTTCGATGCCCGAGCCTGAGTCGTTCCCCGAATTGCGGGTGAGTGCGCAGGAGACCTACGAGGGGCTCGATGAACTGGAGCCGCGCGAAAAGCGCATGGCGCAGCGCGAACTCCGGCGCGACGGGCGCGAAGTCTTCTTCCTCTACGAGGTCGACTGGCTCCAGTTTGCGCGGCCTTTCGAGCGCCAGCCCTACGAGAAGTGGGTGCTCTTCCTGCAAGACGTGTTTGTGGTGGGCTCGCCCAAGGTGCAGGACCCGCTGGTGCTCTACGCCTACCAGGAGTTGTTGCGCCAACGGGCGACGGGATCGTTTGGCGACCTGTGCAAGGCCGTCTCGCGCTCGGCTGCGATGGTGCGCTACCTCGACCTGAACGGCAGCAAGAAAGACGCGCCCAACGAGAATTTCGCCCGCGAGTTGTTCGAGCTCTTCATGCTCGGTGAAGGCCACTACACCGAGCACGACATCAAGGAGGCCGCCCGCGCCTTTACCGGCTATCGGGTGCGCCGCGACGGCACCTTCACCTTTGCCCGCCGACAGCACGACGAGGGCGAAAAGACGATCTTTGGGCAAACGGGCCACTTCGACGGCGATGCGGTGATCGACCTCGCACTGCAACAGCCTGCCGCCGCCACCTTCCTGCCCGGCCAGCTTGCCGCCTACTACCTCGATGCCGACCATCCGCTGCCGGAAGCCCACCTGCAGGCGCTGGGCGAGATCTGGCGCGAGTCGGGCTTCAACCTCCGCACGCTGGCGGACACGTTTTTCGGCAGCCAGTTGTTTTACGCACACCAATTTCGCGGCAACTACATCAAGAGCCCCCTGCAGTTCTACCTCGGCCTGTTGACCGATCTGGAGCTGGACGTGCCGCCTTTCCCCGAAATCGTCCACCGCAGCCTGCGCGGCATGGGGCAGGCCTTCTTCATGCCGCCCAACGTGCGGGGCTGGGTTTATGGACGCAACTGGATCAACGCCAGCACCCTCGCGGCGCGTCGGCAAGCCGTGCAGTGGGTCTTCTCTCCGCTCGACGAAGAGAAGATGAACGCCGACGACCTTCGCCGCCTCGAAGAGGCCCGTGCGGCCGGTCGGAGCGAGCTGAAACTGACCCGCGAACGGCTCCAGCCACTGCTGAAGCTCAAGGACGAGGCCGTGCTGGATCACCTGGTCGAGCGCCTTTACGGCCAGCCCCTGCCCGCCCCGCAACGGCGCAGCCTGCTCGCCTATCTCCAGCAGCCGGGCGAAAAACCGGGCCGCGGCGAACGCATCCGGCAGCTCGCGATCACGCTGCTGCAGGGGCCGCAGTATCAGTTGTGCTAACCTTTAGCCCCCTTTTCGTATGAACAACGCCCACGCCATCTGCCCCTGCACCCGTCGCGAATTCCTCGATGCGGGCGTGAAGGGGCTCGGGCTGATCGCCTTTTCGCAGTTCGCCCCCGCCTTTCTCACCCAGGCCGCTGCCGCCAAGCTGCCCGGCGCGGAAAAAGACCGCACCGTGCTCGTGCTCATCCAACTCGCGGGTGGCAACGACGGGCTCAATACCCTCGTGCCTTACGCCGACGACCATTACCACCGCCTGCGCCCGACGATCGGTCTCAAGCCCAAGGATGTGCTGAAGCTCGACGACCACCTGGGCCTGCATCCGAGCCTCCAGCCGCTGCTCGCCCTGCGCGATCAGGGCCAGTTGGGCATCATCCAGAACGTCGGCTATCCCAACCCCAATCGCTCGCACTTCCGCTCGACCGAGATCTGGGAAACGGCTTCCGACGCCGACGAGACGGAATATACGGGCTGGCTGGGCCGCTACCTCGACAACGCCTGCAATGGCCGCCCCGAGAGCGACCCCGAGGCAATCCACTTCACCGATCAGGTGCCGCAGAGCTACTTCAGCCAGGATACGCACCACATCTTCAGCTCGCGCCCCACCGGCCGTTACGGCACCAACCAGCCGAATCGAGACCTGCTCAAAAGTGTGGCCGAGGCGCCGCTGGACGAAGACAACGCCGCCTACCTTTCCCAGACCTTGATGGACGCGCTGGTGACGGAGGAAAAGATCGAGCGTGTCTTCCGCCGCTACAAGACGGAGGTCGATTACCCGCAAAACCAACTCGCGCAGTCGCTGAAACGCATTGCCGCGCTGATCTCGGCGGGCATCGAGACGCGGGTCTACTATGCCTCGCTCGGCGGCTTCGACACGCACAACAATCAGGCGCAGCAACACGCGCGGCTGCTCGGCGAACTGGCGGGCGCGATGCAGGCCTTTCAGCAAGACCTCGACCGCAAGGGTCTCTCCGATCAGGTGCTGACGATGACCTTCAGCGAGTTTGGCCGCCGCCCGAGCGAAAACGACAGCAACGGCACCGACCACGGCACCGCCGCCCCGCTCTTTGTCATGGGCAGCCAGATCAAGGCCCCGCTGCTCGGCTCCCCCGCAGACCTCAATCTGCAGAAGAATCAGGACCTCACCTTCTCCACCGACTTCCGCAGCGTCTACGCCACAGTGCTCGACCGCTGGTTCCAATGCGACCAGGCCGAAGCCGTGCTCGGTCGCAAGTTCGACCGGCTGGAGTTTATTTAAGGGGAGCTGAAAATGCAAGGCCTCTTCCCCTTACTTCAGTGCCAGGAGTGCGCGGGCGGCGGCTTCGGGGTCTTGAGCGTAGGAGAGGGCGGAGACGACGGCCAGGCCGTCCACGCCGGTCGCGAACACGTCGGGGGCGTTGGTTGTGTTGATGCCGCCGATGGCGACCGTCGGCAGCGGGCTGCGCGCGACAAGGCGGCGCAGGGCTTCGAGGCCGAGCGCCGGAGCGGCGTCGTCTTTGGAACCAGTGGGGAAGACCGGACCGAGGCCGAGGTAGTCGACCAGATCAGGCTCCACCTCGTCCAGCTGCTCCGGGGCGGTGATGGAGAGGCCGAGCAGGCGGTCGGGGCCGAGCAAGCGGCGCGCGACCGCCACCGGCAAGTCGTTCTGGCCCAGGTGCAGCCCATCGGCCTCCACGGCCAGAGCGAGGTCGAGGTAATCGTTGACGATCAGGGGCACGCCGTAAGTGGCCGTGAGCTGGCGCAGGGCCAGACAGGTATCGTAGAGCTGGCGGCGCGTGCCAGTGGTGGAGCGGTATTGCACGACCGTCACCCCACCCTCCAGCGCGGCCTCGACGCCTTCGAGCAGGCCAGCGGCGTAGCGGTCGGGCGCGTCCGTCACCAGATAGAGGGTGTAGTCGATGGGCTTCATCCGAGGCGGGTGCGGGCGTTGAGGGTGTCGGCGTCGAGGGCATCCAGCGCATCGAGGAACGCAATCTGGAATGAACCGGGGCGCTGCGCCCGCTCGGCGGCAACTTCCCCGGCCACGCCGACGAACACCGCCGCCGCGAGCGCCGCCACCAGAGGCGATTCCGCTACCGCAGTGCAAGCGGCCACGATGGCACCTTGCGCGCAACCGACACCCGTCACGCGGGTCAGGAGGGGGTGGCCGTTGTGACAGGCACAGACGGTTTGGCCATCGGTCGCGTAATCCACCGGGCCCGTCACCAGCACGACGCCACCGCTCTGGGCGGTGAGCGCCTTGGCCGCATCGAGAGCCGCTTCCGCCGGGTCGCCACTGTCGACGCCACGGCCTTTGCCCTGCATCCCGGCCAGCGCGATGATCTCCGAAGCGTTGCCGCGAATGATCGCCGGGCGCTGCGCCACCAGATCGCGCGCCAGGGCCGTCCGCACGGCCAGCGGGCCGACGGCCACGGGATCGAGCACCCACGGCTTTTTCGCGGTCACGGCGCTGGGCACCGCACGACGGATGGGCGCCTCTTCGGCCTCTCCCAACGTGCCGACATTGACCAGCAGAGCGTCGGCCATCGCCGCAAAGGCCTCGGCCTCCTGCGGATGCTCGACCATCGCCGGAGCGGCGCCGAGGGCCAGCAAGGCGTTGGCGGTGAAGTTTTTGACGACCCCGTTCGTGAGGCAATGCACGAGCGGCGGGTGGGCGCGCAGGCGCTGGAGGACGTCGATCAGCTCGGCGGTGGTGGGGGTGGGTTGCGGCATGGCGGGCGGTGGGGTGAGGCGAGGCGGGCTGCCCCAGTGCCGCCGATGCGCTCGACCGCTGCCGGTGACAGTCCCTTCGCCGGCATGATCCGGAATCAGGTTCGACGGGTATATTCTCAGCCCGGTTGGCGGGCACCCCGTGTCACAATTTCTGCGTCCAATATGGCCCCTCGATCCGCCCATGTCAAAACGAAGGAGCATCGCGTCAAGCGGCTGCCTGCGCCTGCTCCCGCCCCTAAGGCGGTCGTTCACCTGCCCCTTGGCCCAGCTCCTGCTAATACTAAATCTGCTCCAAATGCGCGGCTTAGCTTGACATTTGGGTGTAGATTCCCATTTTCGGCGGCTTCGTGCGCCCCAGCCCGCGCCGGATCCCTTGTTATGGCCGACTTTAAGGACACTCTCAACCTCCCGCAAACTTCATTCCCGATGCGCGCTTCGCTGGCCCAGCGCGAGCCGGAACGCCTCTCCCGCTGGGAGCAGGACAAGCTGTATGAGCGGGTGATTGCGGAGCACGCCAGCGACACGCCTTTCGTCCTGCACGACGGCCCGCCCTATGCCAACGGCAACATCCACATGGGCCACACGCTCAACAAGGTGTTGAAGGACTTGATCCTGCGCTTCCAGAGCATGGCCGGCCACCGCTGCGATTACGTGCCCGGTTGGGACTGCCACGGCCTGCCGATCGAGCAGCAGGTGCTCAAGCAGGTGGGCGACAAGATCCACGACATGGAGCCGCTGGAGCTGCGCAAGCTGTGCCACAATTTTGCCATGAAGTGGGTCGACACCCAGCGCGACCAGTTCAAGCGCCTGGGCATCCTCGGCCAATGGGAAGACCCTTACCTCACGACCAACCCGCAGTACGAGGTGGGCATCCTGCAGGTGCTCGAAGCCCTCGTGCAAAAGAGCCTGATCTACAAGGGCTTCAAGACCGTCTCGTGGGATCCCGTTTTCCGCACCGCCCTCGCCGAAGCCGAGATCGAATACGAGGAGCACGAATCGCCCTCGATCTACGTGGCGATGCCGCTGAAGAACGCCAGCGCATACCCGAGCCTCGCAGCCGCCGGCGTGACCGAAGCCAGCTTTGTCATCTGGACGACCACACCGTGGACGATGCCGGCCAACCTCGGCATCTCGCTGCATCCGGAGTTTGACTACATCGCGCTGCAGGCGGGCGAACAGACCTACCTGATCGCCGAAGGGCTGCGCGAAGCCTTTGAAAAGGCCTGCAAGCTGGAAGACACCACCGTGCGCGCCAAATTCAAGGCCACGGAGTTTGACCGTGCGCTCGCCCAGCACCCGATTTTTGACGACAAGGACAGCCTGGTGATGCTTGGCGAGCACGTGACGCTCGAACAGGGCACGGGCTGCGTCCATACCGCCCCCGGCCACGGTGCCGACGACTTTATCATCGGCCGCGCCTACGGGCTGCCGGTCTTCTGCCCCGTCGATGCCAAGGGTTGCTACACCAACGAGTACCCGGCGATGGAGGGCACCTTCGTCTTCGACGCCAACCCGAAGGTGGTCGACTTGCTGCGCGAAAAGGGCCTGCTCGTAGGCTATCGCAAGATCAAGCACGACTACCCCTACTCCTGGCGCTCCAAGCAGCCGATCATTTTCCGCGCGACCGAGCAGTGGTTTGTCGACCTCAGCTCGCAGATCCGCGACCGCGCCCTGAAGGCCATCGACGAGGAAGTGGAGTGGATCCCCGCGTGGGGCCGCGACCGCATCCGCGGCATGGTGGAGCGCCGCCCGGAATGGTGCATCAGCCGTCAGCGCCACTGGGGCGTGCCGATCCCGGCCCTGCGGCAGAAGTCGACCAACTCCAGCGTGCTCGACGCCGCCGTGGTCGCCAAGTTTATCGCGCTGGTGGCCGACAAGGGCACCGACGCCTGGTACAGCGAGCCGCTCGAAAGCTTCCTGCCCGAGGGCTGGGACGCCAACGACTTCGAAAAGGAGTTCGACATTCTCGACGTGTGGTTCGACTCCGGTGCCAGCCATACCGCCGTGCTCAAGCCGCGCGACAACCAGAGCTACCCGGCCGACCTCTACCTCGAAGGCAGCGACCAGCATCGTGGCTGGTTCCAAAGCTCGCTGCTGCTGGGCGTGGGCGCGCACGATTCCGCCCCGTTCAAGGCAGTGCTCACGCACGGCTTCGTGCTCGACGGTAAGGGCGTCGCCATGTCCAAGAGCATGGGCAACGTGATCAGCCCGCTCGACCTGATCGAGAAATATGGGGCCGACATCCTGCGCCTCTGGGTGGCCAGCACCGACTACCGCAACGACGTCGCCCTCTCCGAGGAAATCGTCAAGATCACGGCCGACACCTACCGCACGATCCGCAACAGCCTGCGCTTCCAGCTGGGCAACCTCTACGATTTCGACGTTGCCAAAGACGCGGTCGCCCTCGACGACCTGCTGCCGCTCGACCGCTGGGCGCTGCATGAGCTGGCTACGCTGGTCGAAGACGTGACGAAGGCCTTCGCCTCCTACGAATTCCACCGCGGCTACCAGTACATCAACCGCTACTTCGTCGTCACGCTCAGCTCGCGCTACCACGACTTCCTGAAGGACCGCCTCTACACGATGCGGGCCGACGGCCTGGAGCGCCGCTCCGCGCAGACGGTGATCTATCACCACTTTGTGACGCTGACCAAGCTGCTCGCACCGGTGCTCGTCTTTACCTGCGACGAAGCCTGGAGCCAGGGCACCGAGGAAATCGGCCTGCCGAAGGGCTCCGTGCACCTGCAAGGCTACCCTCAAGCCCAGCCGGAGTGGAAAAATCCGCAACTGGCCGAGGATTTCGAGCGTTTACTCACCATCCGCGACCAAGTCAACGAACGCCTCGAAGCGCTCCGCACCGCCAAGGTGATCGGTAAGTCCACCGATGCCGCCGTCGAGCTGAAGGGCCCCGCCCAGGATGCCGACCTGAGCGTGCTGCAGCGCTACGAGAGCAGCCTGCCCGAGCTTTTCGTCGTCTCCCGCGTGCTCCTGGGCACCGACGAAGCCGCCGAAGCCCTGCAGATCGAAGCCCGCGAAGCCGAGGGCGAGCGCTGCCCGCGCTGCTGGCGTCGCGTTGACGAGCTTATCCACACCGAGGCGGGGGATGTCTGCCCGCGTTGCGCCGAAGCAATTGTGGGTTAAGATACAGACACTCTTTCCAACCTTTCTCCTTTCACACACATCATGCCTGCCAAGAAAGCCGCCAAGAAGATCAGCAAGACGACTTCCAACAAGCAAACGTCCCCCGCCGACGAGGAACAAATCGCCTCGCAGGTGGCCGGAAAAAGCGATGTTGACGAAGCGACTGCCGCGGCGAGCGACGAGACTTCCAGCGATGTCAAGGCCGCAGCCGGAGCCGTCGCGCGACGCAAAGGTCGCAACACGCCCGCCATCTTCAAGGTGCCCGCCCGCAAGTCCGCCCCGGTAATGTTTACGCTGGAGGACGTGCGCGAGGTGCTGAGCAAGCGCAAGACGGCCAAGAGCGACCCGACCGCCGCGCCCGATGTAGCCCCCGATGCCGTCAAGGGCGCACCCGCCGCGAGCCAGCCCGCCGCCGCCAAGCCGGTCGACGACACGCCCGCGCAGGCCACCAAGCGCAACGCCGCCTCCCTGGCCGATATCCTCGGCTTCAGCCTCGGCGGCAGCACCGGCGGCTCGACCGTCGTGACCCCGAAGGGGGAGCGCAAGGTGCCCGAAAAGTGGAAGAAATACCACAAGCTGCTCGTCGAGCTGCGCGACAGCGTGCGCAACGAGCTGAGCGAGCACTCCAACGACACCCTCAAGCGCAGCCAGAAGGAAGACACGGGCGACCTCGCCACCAGCGCCGACTCCGGCTCCGACAACTTTGACCGCGAATTCGCCCTCAGCCTCCTCTCGACCGAGCAGGAAGCGCTGAAGGAGATCGAGGCCGCCATCGAGCGCATCTACAACGGCAGCTATGGGGTGTGCGAGATCACCGGCCACAAGATTGCCGACGAGCGCCTCGAAGCCGTACCCTTCACCCGCTTCTCCCTCGAAGGCCAGCGCCAATACGAGTCCACCTCCCGCCGCCGGGTGCAGCGCGCCGGGGCCTTCCTCAACGAAGGCTCTGCCGACAATGTGTCGTTTGGCGACGACGACAGCGATAGCTAAGCGCCGCACACATGACGCGGCTGTTGCGCTACCGATGGTTCTGGGGAGTGGCAGGGGTAATCCTGCTGCTCGATCAACTGACCAAGATTTTCATCGCACGGTTCTCCGGGCTGCCGCTGCATGATCCGCAGGGAGGCTGGGAGATCATCCCCGGCTTCTTCCGCATCGTCTACAGCGTCAACTACGGCGCCGCATGGGGCATGATGGCCGGCATGGGCTGGCTGCTCATCCTGTTGGCCGCCGTGGCGCTGATCGCGATCTACGCCTTCCGCCATGCGCTGGAAATGCGGCAGCGCGGCATGCAAATCATCTTCGGGCTCATCGTAGGCGGCATCCTCGGCAATACCATCGACCGTGTGGCGCACGGCTACGTGATCGACTTCCTCGACTTCGACCTGCAGTTCTACCAATGGCCCACCTTCAATGTGGCCGACTGCGGGATTGTGGTGGGCATCTGCCTTTATCTCTTGTGGTCTTTCCGCCCTCAGCCCAGGGTTGAGCCGTGAGCCGCCGCCACTGGTCACTGCCCGGAATCCTCGCCCGAGGGTTCGTCGGCCTCGCCCTGCTGGGCGTCTGGGCCCTGATGGGGGTGGCGAGTGCGGTCTTCTGGTATTACGAGCGGCCCCAGCCACCGGCCGTCTCACGCGTCGTCGAGCCCGGCATCACCTACACACGGCACGTGATCGAAGGACCGCTGCCACAGGTGATCCACGTGGCCACCATCGACCTCCACCACCCCGGCATCTCGTGGTCGATCACCCGTCCGCTGACCACCGAGCAAGGCCGCCCTCCCCTGCTGGCCCAGACGGTCGAGGAATACGCCAAGGCCAGCGGCGCAGCGGTGGCCCTCAACGGCGATTACTTTACGCCCTGGCACTTCCACAGCCCGTTCGACTATTACCCGCGCAGCGGCGATCCGGTCGACGTCAACGGCTTTGCCATCTGGGGTGGCCAGCTCTACGCCAGCACGGTCGAAGAGCGCCCCATCCTCGTGCAGATGCACACCGGCGAAACGGTCATCAGCAGCGAGATCCCCGCCGGCTCACTGCTCGCCATCTCCGGCTACCCTTGGCTGGTGATCGACGACCAGCCGCTGCAGGAGGCCGACGCCCCCACTTATTGGCTGGATCGCAACCCGCGCTCGGCCCTCGGCCTTTCCGAAGACGGCCGCTTCCTTTACCTCGTCGCCAACGACGGGCGCCAACCCGGCTACTCCGCCGGCCTGACCCTGCCCGAGCTGGCGGCCTTCCTGCACGAGCTGGGCGCCTACCGCGCCTTCAACCTCGACGGCGGCGGCTCCACCGCACTCGTCATGGGCGGCTGGTTCGGCCCCCACGCGGTCAACTCCCCCGTCCACAGCTACATCCCCGGCTGGCAGAGACCAGTGGCGAACCATCTGGGCGTGTTTGTGGAGTAGGAGGGAGAAAAAGCTGTTTCAAACCGCCGTTCGCACCCTACTCCGAACAGGCGATAAGCTTGACCTCGGCCCAACTGGAAGTAGGATAACCTCAATGAGAAACGAGGAGCCGTGCCTGCGGCCCCTCGGAGAGCTACGGGTCAATACCCTTACTCATCTCGCTGCTTAGTGATCGACCCGACTGCGACAACAATCAGGAAGATCATGAGCAGGATCAGGAACAGAGCCACAAGGTAATCCATTCCGACCTCCTTTCCCATTGAGGTTACCACGAAGCCCCCTGTTGACAGCAGGGGGTTTTCCGTATCGTTACGGAAAGATAACCGCCAACGGCTTTAATAGGGGCGAAGCACCTCTCCCTGTCGAGGACAAACGGATCTTTTGCAGACCTTTATATGCAGCGGGCACCCCTCAATGCCAACGGGATATATATCTCACTTCCAGCAAGACAAGCGTTGCTTGCGAGACATGGCACAATCATGCCTCGCAAGCAGCCTAGCGTCAAGTCGCCCCGCGTTAGCCGGCGTATTGGCTCTTGAGCTTTTCGACGACGCTGGGGTCGGCGAGGGTGGTGACGTTGCCGAGGGCGCGGCCGGTGGCGATGTCGCGCAGGAGGCGGCGCATGATCTTGCCGCTGCGGGTCTTGGGCAGGTCGGCGCTGAAGATGATCTTCTCCGGGCGGGCGAACTTGCCGATCTTCTCCTCCACCATCTTGTTGAGCTCCTTGCGCAGGGCGTCGCTGCCTTCGGCGTCGGTGCCGCGCAACAGGACGAAGGCGACGAGGCCCTGGCCCTTGATGTCGTGCGGCACGCCGATGACGGCGCTCTCGGCCACGTTGGGGTGCTCGACGAACACGCTTTCCAGCTCGGCCGTGCCGATGCGGTGGCCGGAGACGTTCACCACGTCGTCGACGCGGCCCACGATCCAGAAATAGCCGTCGTCGTCGAGGCGCGCGCCGTCGCCGGGGAAGTAGTATTGGCCATTCCAGTGGTTCCAGTAGGTGGCCTTGAAGCGCTCGGGATCGCCCCAGATGCCGCGCAGGATACTGGGCCAGGGCTTGCGGATGGCGAGCAGCCCCGCCTGTTGCTCGTTGCCCTCGGCGTCGAGGATGGCGGCATCTACCCCAAAGAAGGGCTTGGTGGCGCTGCCGGGCTTGGTCGGGGTGACGCCGGGGAGCGGCGAGAGCAGGATGCCGCCCGTCTCCGTCTGCCACCAGGTGTCGACGATGGGGCAACGACCGCCGCCGATCTTCTCGTGATACCAGATCCACGCTTCGGGGTTGATCGGCTCGCCCACAGTGCCGAGCAGGCGCAGGCTGGAGAGGTCGTGTTTTGCAACCCATTCGTCGCCCCACTTCATGAAGGCGCGGATGGCCGTAGGGGCGGTGTAAAAGACGGTGACCTTGTGGCGCTCGACCATTTGCCAGAAACGGTCGGGCTCGGGATGGTTGGGCGCACCTTCATACATGACCACGCGGGCGCAGTTTTGCAGCGGCCCGTAGACTAGATAGCTGTGGCCGGTGATCCAGCCCACGTCGGCCGTGCACCAGTAGACGTCTTCTTCGCGCAGGTCGAAGACGTAGCGTGTGGTGAGGTAGGTGTAGACGCTGTAGCCGCCGACCGTGTGCATGATGCCCTTGGGCTTGCCGGTCGAGCCGCTGGTGTAGAGGAGGAAGAGCAGGTCTTCGCTGTCCAGCTCTTCGCAGGGGCATTCGTCGCTCACCTGGTCGACGAGGTCGTGGTACCAGTGGTCGCGACCGTCCTTCATCTGGCACTCAAAGCGTTCGCCCTCGGGGTTACGGGCCACGGTCAGCACGTTCTTGACGCACGCGCAGTCCTTGACGCCCTGGTCGACGATTTCCTTGAGCTTGAGGGGGTTGCCGCGGCGCCATGAGCCGTCGCCCGTGATCACGAGCTTGCTTTGGCCGTCGAGCACGCGGTCCTTGATCGATTCGGCGCTGAAACCGGCAAAAATGACACTGTGGACAGCCCCGATGCGGGCGCAGGCGAGCACAGCAATGGCCAGCTCGGGCACCATCGGCAGGTAGATCGCCACGGTGTCGCCCTTCTGGATACCGAGGCGCTTGAGCACGTTGGCAAAGCGCTGGACTTCGCGGTGCAGGTCGCCGTAGGTGAGGGTGCGGAGGTCGCCCGGCTCGCCTTCAAAGATGATCGCCTCGCGGTCCGCCTTGCCGTCGAGCACGTGACGGTCGACACAGTTGTAGCAGGCGTTGAGCTTGCCGCCGGTGAACCACTTGAAGAAAGGCTTGTCGCTCTCGTCGAGCACGCGGTCCCACTTCTTGAACCAGTGCAGCTCCTGGGCGACGTCTCCCCAGAAGCCCTCCGGGTCTTCGATACTGCGGCGGTATTGCGCCTCGTAATCTTCCCAGCGGCCCATACGGGCCTGGGAGGCAAACTCGCTGGAGGGAGCGAACTTGCGGGTTTCCTGCATCACGGATTCAATGTTTTCGACACTCATGGGGTATGATATAGACGTTCGGAGGTGAGACCCACACAGCGTATTTGCGACCGGGCTACGGCGCAAGACTAGAGCACGATCAACCGGCAGCCCCCCGGAATAAACCCGGCGCCCCTGCCCTCCCACTCGCGAAGAATTCATCATGGCACTGTTGCAAAAACTGAAACGGCACTGGTTTGAAGTCGTCCTCGTGGTGGCGTTTGGCGGCTATCTTTACGCCGCGCGCTCGTCCGGCAGCTGCCCGGCTACCCTCGTCGGCAGCTGGCTCGGCGGGGGTGAAAAGGTGGTCGGCCAGCCGGCGCCGGCTTGGCAAATGCCCACCCTCGACCAACAGCTGTTGGCCAGCGGCCAACTGGAGGGCGAGGTGGTGGTGCTCAACTTCTGGGCCACCTGGTGCCCGCCCTGTCGCGCGGAGTTGCCCGACTTTGTTGCATTGCAAACCGAATGGGCGGGCAAAGGCGTGCAATTTGTGGGGGCCAACGTAGAAGAACCCAGCCAAGTGGAAAAAGTCCAACGTATGGCCGATCAGTATGAGCTGAACTTCCCCGTAACGTTTGCCGATCCTGCTATCCTCGAAGCGTTTGGCGGGGTGCAGTATCTCCCCACCACCGTGGTGATCGATGCTCAGGGCCGTATTGTAAAGCGTTTCGAGGGCCGCGTGAGCACCGATAATCTGCGGCGCGCAGTGGAATCGGCACAGGCATCGCTGTAAAATTACATACACGAAACTATTCGCTGGAAACAGCGTTTAAACGGCTGTTAGAATACCAACTGTATCAAGACCATGAAATCCATCATCACTCCCCTTCTCGGCCTGCTCGCTTTTACCCCCCTGGCGCAGGCCCAACTGACCGTCAATTACCTCGAACCCGACGAATACCGGGACATCGCTTATCCGACCGACCGCGACGATCAGAAGGCCCTCGACGCGGTCGCCCGTGAGCTCAATGAAAAGCTCGGCACTCTGTACGAGAAACGCTTCTCTGGCGAAAACAAGCCGAAGCTCGAGCTGACCTTCAAGGAGATCGACCTCGCGGGTGAATACGAATGGTGGCGCGTGAACCTGAGCGATACCCGTATCGTGAAGGACATCTACCCGCCCCGCCTCGTCATCGATTACAAGCTGACTGACGACAACGGCAACGTGCTCAAGGAAGGCACCAAGAAGCTGACCGACCTCAGCTTCCAGATGACCGCCTCCCCCCGCGCCAACACCGAGCAGCTCTACTACGAAAAGCGCCTCCTCGAGGACTTCTTCCGCTACGAGCTGAGCAAGGACTCCGTCGCCCAGAACTAAGGTTCGAGGCCTTTACAATCTTTCCCCAGCGGACGCGCCCAGCCCGGGCCGTCCGCTTTTTTGTGGCTGAAGGGATGCCCCGCAACCGTGGCACGCCCTCCGGGGTGCAGATTTTCGGGAGGGCGGTCCCCGGGGTCGAGGGCCGCAAGGTCCGATACCCCGGGGGGCCAACGCCTAAATTATGCACTCTGGAGGAGTGCCACTGCTCGCCCTACTTCTCCGGCAGAAGGGACTCGTCGAGGTATTTTTTGACGGTGCGGCGGTCGAGGCCGAGGCGGCGGGCCGTTTCTTCGTAGTTGCCGTAGCGGGCGTACGAGCGGGTGATGTATTCGCTCAGGAGGCGGTCGGTGGTCCAGTCGATCTCGCCGAGGGCTTCGCGCCAGTCGCCGCCGGTGGACTTGCGGGGGCGTGGGTCGGGCCGATATTCGCGGCGTAGCAGGATGTTGCGCACGGCCTGCTCCAGCTCGCGGAAATTGCCCGGCCAGGGGTAATTTGGGTGTTGGCGTGCCCACGCGAGCACGTCGGCAGTGAGGTCTTCCGCGTCGGCCTCGCCCGTGACGCGGGTGGCGACGAAGCGGACGAGGTATTCGAGCTCGGCCGGCTGGCCGGCGAGGATCTCCTGCAACGAGGGCGTGGTGATCACGTCGGCCCGGAGGCGGTAGTAAAAGTCTTCGCGGAAGGTGCCGTTGGCGATCTCCTCCTGCAGGTTGCGGTTGGTGGCGGCGATGACTTTGCCTTGGAAGCGCCGCAGGCCCGTGTCGCCCAGACGCTGAAACTGTCGGGTCTGCAGCACGCGCAGGAGCTTGACCTGGATGCTGTGATCGGTCTCGCCAATCTCGTCGAGGAAGACGGAGCCGTAGGGGCCGCAGGCCTCGAAGTAGCCGGTGCGGTCTTGCAACGCACCAGTAAAGGCGCCTTTGCGGTGCCCGAACAGCTCCGACTCGATCAGCGTGGGCGAGAGCGCGCTGAGGTTGATCGGCTGGAAGACCTGCACGAAGTCTTCGGCAAAGCGCAGCGTTTCGGGCTCGAACGGGAGGTATTGCGAGAGGCCGATGGCGCGCGCGACCAGCTCTTTACCCGTGCCGGAGGGGCCGGTAATGAGCGTCGGGATCTCCGACATCCGAGGGTAGAGCACCCGCTGGTAACGGTCGAGGCTGTGGGTGAAGATCGACTGCCAGACGGAGGAGCGCAACCGCATCGCTGCCGCACTGCCGCCGACAAAAAACCGGAAGATGTGGAAAAAGGCTCGCCGGATCTGGAAAAACAGCGCGAAGAGATGCGCCGGGGCGATAGGCTGCTCCGGGCCGAGGGTCTGCTGATAACGCGCCAAAAAGTCGCGGTAAAAGACGAGGCGCGAGCTGGCCGTACCCTCTTGGTGCGCCTGGTGGATATACTCGTCGAAGAGGTATTGGTAGCGGTGGAACAGCTCGAAGACAACCATGTCTTCAAAGCAGTGGCGGTCGCGCTTGCCGCCTTTCCCGTCGCGATAGCCAGGCCCGGCTTGCTTTTCGATTTCGCGGACGCGCTCGAGCATGCGCTGGAGGTTGGCCTCTTCGCGCGGGGCCATCGGGTCGAGGTTCCAGGCTCGCGGAGGCGGTGTGTATTCGGCCCCCAGCGCCTGACGCTCCAGCTCCACCCGCTGCGGGGCGAAAGGATCGCAATAGGTCAGTTGCGAGATGGCTTCGGCAAACGCACGATCTTCCGACGATAACAGCGCAGCAGGCATGACATTTTGTGTAGGCAACACTTCACAGGATGTCAAGAAGCCAGAGACCAATCAGGAAGAAACTCCAAGACGAGAAAACTATATCACACTTTCAATCAATGACTTAAAATCTACAGAACAGCAAATGGCACCAAGGCTGATATAAGAGATTTCATCAACGCAACAGTATCACCTTCATTCCTTTACTGCCATGAACCAACAACAGCTTTCCTTCGCCTTCAGCCCCAGTTTGAACTCCCGCCGCGTGCCGAGCGTCTATCGCTCCAAGCATCGGTACTACGCTGCGCGGACGGCGATTTCGATTGTCCTCGGCACTGCCCTGCTGATGCTCACGCTGTGCTGGCCGCTGGTGGCGCTCAAGGGCTTTTAAGGCCTTGGCACGCAAGCTGCAAGACTCTGGAAAAACCCTGTAAACGCCATGATTGGTATCTCTTCCCGCACCGTCTACTATGCCGTGGTAAATCTGGTTCGCCTCGGCGCGATCGGCCTCGCCCTCTTTGCCCTTGGTGCCCTCGGCTACGAAATTTTCGACGAAGACACGCCCAAGATCAGCGCCAAGCCTGTGATCAAGGCGACCGAGAACTTCGTCAAAGCTACGCCCGGAGCGGTGGCCAACGAGGTAAAGGTGCTCGCCATTGAGACGCCGCGCATCTTTGCCGGCCCGGCGGGCAAGCATGCACCCCGCTGAAATCTCACCACATTTTAGCTAAACAGACCGCAAGGAGTGGCTTTTATCGCCACTCCTTTCTCTTTCTACACGTTTAGGGCGATCCAATGGGCGTAGAAGGGCTGGAGCGTCAGCTTGGCCTTGGGGCCGGTCTTCACGTCCTTGGCGTTGAGGATGTCGCGGGCGGTGCCGGCTTCGGCCAGCTTCGGGTGCAAGTCTGCCAGCGAGACTTTTTGCTCTTCGCGGCTGAAGTTGAAGATACAGACGATGTGCTGGTTGCCGTGGCGGCCTTTGCGGACAAAGCCGAAGAGCTTTGAGCCGAGGTCGAGCATCTCCATCTTCGCATCGGGGTGGAAGGCGGGATGCCCGGCGCGGCGGCGGAGCCATTGCAAATAGCGGCCATAGATGCGCGCCTGCTTGTTCTCCGGATCGGAGAGCGCATCGGTCAACTCGCCCACGTGCCACTTGCGGCGGTTGATGGTGCGGTTGTGGCCGGTCTCGGCGACCCCTTCCTGCCAGTTGGGCGTGCCGAGCAGGCTGTGGATGTAGACGGCGGGCATGCCGCGGAAGGCAAGCGCCACAGCCTGGGAGCAAAGGAAGCGCGCGACGCCGAGGTCTTCGTTGTCCGCATCCCCCATCGCATCGACGTAGGTGATGTTGAGCTCGTAGGGGCGCTCGGTACCGTCGCCGAGCGCGCGCATGGAGACGCGCCCGCCCTTTTCCCGCACCTGATCGACGACCCACTGCAGTTCGTCTTCGGCGAGCAGGCCTTGCAGGGGGCGCACGCCAATACCGTCGTGCGAGGCGGTGAAATTGAAGAAGGTCTGCCCCTCCGGCAGCTCGGGCAGGCTCTTGGCCCACTCGGTGAGCAGGGTCGAATCCTCCCGCAGCAA
Source organism: Verrucomicrobiota bacterium JB022 (assembly GCA_030673845.1). NCBI lineage: Bacteria > Pseudomonadati > Verrucomicrobiota > Verrucomicrobiota bacterium JB022. The sequence continues at coordinate 248,644 of JAUTCQ010000017.1, read as the reverse complement.
GTTGTGCAGCATGAGGGGCGGCAGGGTAAAGTTGTAGACCATGTGCGCCTCGTCGCCCTGCCCGTAGTAGCTGATGTTTTCCTCGTGGGGCACGTTGGTCTCGGTGATGATCACGGCGTCGGGCGCCACGATGTCGACCACGTCGCGGAAGAGCTTCACCACCTCGTGCGTCTCGGGGCGGTGGATGCAGTTGGTGCCCAGCTCTTTCCAGAGGAACGCCACCGCGTCGAGGCGGAAGATCCGGCAGCCTTTGGCGAGGTAGAGGAAGAGGATGTCGAGGAACTCGAAGAGCACGTCGGGGTTGGCCCAGTTGAGGTCGACCTGGTCTTCGCTGAAAGTCGTCCACACCCAGGCCTCGCCGTCGCGGGTGGCCGTGCGGGTAAGCAGCGGCCAGGGGCGCGGGCGAACCACCTCGGAGGTGTCGGTCTTCGGGTCGAGCACGTGGAAGTAGTCGCGCGCCGGGGCAATGCCGGTGACGAAGTCCTTGAACCAGCGGCCTTCGCGCGAGCAGTGGTTGAGCACGAGGTCGAACATCAGGCCGAAGTCCCCGCCGATCTGCTCCACATCGCTCCAGCCCCCGTATTCGGACTTTACCTTGCGGTAGTCGATCACGCTAAAGCCATCGTCGCTCGACCAGGGGTAAAACGGCAGCAGGTGGATGATGCTCACCGCTCCGCGCAGGTGCTTGTTGGCAAACTGGTGCAACACCTTGAGCGGTGCCTGACTGTCGTCCTGCAGCGAATCGGCGTAGGTAATGAGGGCGACGTCGTATTCGTCCCAGTAACGCGTGTGAGTCGCCACATCTTCCCCGATGCCGTAACGCCCGAGCAGCATGTAAAAGCGCTCCATCAGGCGAGGGGCCTTGTCGCCATAAAGGCGCGTAAGGCGGCGTTGAATCAGTTGTGCCTTGTCTTTGTTGATAAACTTCATGGCCGGACCCTTTGCGACGGAGAGGCATTTTAACCGGCAATCGCGCTCTCGCCAAGCCCGCAAGGCAATAAGTGAGAAAGCGACGCTGAAACAACGTTCTCAAGCATGAGCGACTTCTAAAGCAGAAACGGCGGCCGGACATCATCCGACCGCCGCAGGCAAAGGGACACACTTCCTGCTTTCAGGCGCGGCGGCGGCGCAGGCCCACGACCGCGAGGGCAGTCAGGCCGGCTAGCGCAGCGTAGGTGCGTGGCTCAGGCACCGAGGCCGCAAAATTGTCGACCGTGGGCGTGCCAAAGCCCCCGTCGAAATAGAAGAACGGGTAGAGCGTGCCGGAAGACGAGAGCCCCGAGTTGCTGAAATTCTGCGAGCCTTCGATGATGGCGGCGCCCAGGTTGCCGTTGGAGTCGCTGAGGCGGGCGGCGTAATCGGCGGTATAGTCGGTGCCGTTGTAAGTGATCGCCAGCGACATGTAAACCCAGTCGCCCACCGCGAAGGCGGCTGGCGAGGAAACGGTGTTCTGGAGTGCGCCGGTGCTGTCCCAGAAACCCTCGTCGGCAGCGTAGCTGGTGCCGGTGCTGTTCAGGTCGAAATACTGGGGCGTGTTGGCGTTGACGCCGTGCAGGATCGAGTTATCGGGATATAGCGCGCCAGTAGCGGCGGTGGGTGAGTAGGTGAAGCCGATGCCGGCGTAGCTGTCGGCCCTCAGGTAGGCGGAGACGGTGTAGGTGGTGCCGGGGGCAAAGCTGAAGCCGTTTTGCGCGATCCACGCCTGGGATTCGTAGCTGCCGTTCATCTGCACGGCGCCGCTGCCCGAGAGGCCGCCTGTCGCGGTATAGTCGGCGGCGTCACTGCTGCCGTTGTAGCTGATGCGGACGTTGAAATCATCCACGCTGGCCGCGGTATCGAAGAGGGATACACTGGCGGAGGCCAGGGGGGCAAAGGCCAGCGCGAGACAGGCAGCAGGTAATAGCTTCATGAGGTGAGGATCGGGTGAAAGAAGAAAGACGAACAGGGCGCTATTCCTACCGTCGGCCCAGCCCCCCGGCAAGCCCGATGAGGGCCGAAGAACAAAAAAGCCGAAGCAGATGGGTTCTGCTCCGGCTTTGGTAAAAGAGTGGGTTGGGTGCCCGACCTACTCGTTGCCGTCGTCGCCGATAGCTTCAACCGGGCAGCCTTCAAGGGCCTCCATGCAGAGGTCCATGTCTTCAACCGTCTTGGGCTGGTTGTAGACGAAGGAGTAGCCGCCGTCTTCGTTACGGGTAAAAAAGTCGGGCGCGGTTTCGCGGCAGAGGTCGCAGTCGATACATTGCTCATCGACGTAGAACTTACCTGCCACATTCTCGGGCCATTTGTCAGCTTTGTCCGCCATACGAGCACTACGCTAGCAGGAAATTCACTCAAGTAAAGCCAGCTTTAGGGGCGGATATGCGCGACGGGCTGGTGAATTTTACCGCTACGGCAAGTGCTTCCGTGTCTTGCACCTCGGTAGAGAATGTGCCTTACTGCAGTTTCCGAACGATGGGGATCTACAATCGGAACTACATGCAGCCGGAACGCGGCTATGCGGGATTTGACGCGCTCAAGGGGCTTTTGATCACCTTGGGCGTCGTGTTTGTCCTGCAGGCGGTTCTGACACACTGGGTAAGAATGCCGCTCCTGACGGAGTTCGGGGCGCTGAGCCTGAGCAACCTGATGCGCGGGTTTGTCTGGACGCCGATCACTTACGGCTTCCTGCATGACCCGACGAGCCTCTGGCATATCCTGTTCAACGGGGTCGGCCTTTATTTTATCGGGCGCTACGTGCAGGGCGTGCTCGGATCGGTGCGGCTGCTCGAAATCTTTTTCTTCACCGTGCTGATGGGGGCGGCGCTGTTCATCGTCACGCGGCTCTTCGCCTTCCCGCAGGTGCCGGTGATCGGGGCCTCCGCCGCCGTGCTGGGCATGCTCACGATCCTGTGCCTGATGCTATGGGATGAGGAGATCCGCATGATCTTCCCGCCCATCGCGATCAAGGCCAAATACATCCTCTACTTCACGCTGGTGCTGGAGGGCTTCAATTTCCTCTTCAACGAGCTGCCGGGCACGTCGTTGACGGCCGACTCGGCCTCGGCACACGTCGGCGGCATGTTGGGTGGCTTCCTGTATCATCGCTACCTGATGAACCGCCCCACCCTCACCTCGATCGTCCAGGGCGTAAAACCCGCCGCTGCTTCGGTGCCGCAGTTTGGGCAACAATTTGGCAAGACGAAGGCGAGCAACCGCCCCAAGCCGGCCAAGACGGGCAAATACAAGGTCAACCTGAGCAAGGGCACCCCCAAAGACGTGCGCCAGGAGGTCGACCGCATCCTCGACAAGATCAATACGCAGGGCTTCGGCTCGTTGACCGAAGAGGAAAAGCGCACCCTCGACCGCGCCAAGGACGCCTTGAAGTAGGCACGCGACGAGCCAAGCAGGCCGTTCAGCTCGCGGCTCGCGAGAAGTCGATCGGGCGGCCGTAGGCTTCGCGGAAGTAGGCGTCGTCGCCCTCCATCAGGGCTTTGTCGCGACCGGCGTAGTGGATGGCCCAGGCGCGGCGGCGCAGCGTATCGTTTTCGAAGGCCTCACCGGCTACGGGCATGAGGTTGCAATGGGCGGGCAGCACGCGCAGGGCGTAGTGGTCGCGCACGGCATAGTAGTTGAGCGTATTCTGATCGGGCCAGCGCCCGGAGGCAAATTTGCGGCCTTTGGTGGTAAAGAGCTCGCGGTGGTGGGGGCCCATGACCATGACCCCCGCGTTAAAATAGCCCGCCGGCGGCTTTGGCAACGGCCCGAGGCGCTGCTGGGCTCGCTCCCATTCTTCCAGCCGTTTCGGCTCTTCGTGGTAGAGGTCTTCATAGACCACGCCCAGCTCGTCCGGCGGCACGAGGTTGAGGAAATTGGGGGCGCGGGGGTGCAGGATCACGTCGGCATCCACGTAGAGCAGCCGCTCGAACTGCGGGAACAGATCGTAGAGCTGGAACTTCTCCAGATACAGGTTGACCCGAGGCTTGAACCAGCGGACGACCTTGCGCACGCGGGGCTGTGTGAGCCGCACGTAGGCGAGCCCGTGCCGGGCGGCATAGGCCTCACGCCAGGGCTCGGTATGGCGCAGCCAGGGCATCTTGCCGATGGCGAGCGTCACCAGAGCGGCACGCGCGGGCTGGGCGGGGCTCATGCGAGTTTCTTGAAGGCCCGGCCGATGGCTTCGAGCGCCTTGTCGAGGTCTTGCCGCGAGAGGCGGGCAGAGACGGCAGTGCGCAGCAGGTCTTTGCCGGGAGGCACGGCGGGCGCAATGGCCATGACGGTGAAGACGCCGTCCTTGAGCAGCTGCTTCCAGATGCGGTAGGTGCGCTCACGGTCGCCCACGACCAGGGGCACGGCGGGTGTTTCGCTGCCCCAGGTGTCGATGCCGAGCTCGCGCAGGCCTTTGAGGTAGTAGCGGGTATTTTCCCAGAGGCGCGCGCGGTGTTCGGGCTCGTTGATCAGCACGTCGAGGGAGGTGCTGGCGGCGGCGGCCTGGCTGGGGCTGAGCGCCGCACTGAAAATCGTCTGCTTGGAGTGGGTGCGCAGGTATTCGATCAGCGCCTTGTCGCCTGCGAGGAAGCCTCCCGTGCTGGCCAGCGACTTGGAGAGGCTGCCGACCACAAGGTCGACTTCGCCTTCGCAGCCGCAATGGTTGACGGTGCCTTGCCCGCGCTCGCCCAGCACGCCGAAACCGTGGGCGTCGTCGAGCACCACAAAGCAGTTGTGCTCTGCCGAGAGGTCGAGCATCTCGCGCAGGCGGGCCACGTGGCCTTCCATCGAGTAGATGCCTTCGATCACGAGCAGCTTGGGCGCCTGCTTGTCTTCGGTGCGCAGGATGTCTTCGAGGTCGCGCGGGTTGTTGTGCGCAAAGCGTTCGACCCGGGCGGGCGTCTGGTTGATGCCCGCCCAGAGCGAGGAGTGCACGTTGCGGTCGACCAGGATGAGGTCGCCTTTTTGGGCAAAAGTGGCAATCGAAGTCTGGCAGGCGAGGTAGCCCGCGCTGAGCACCTGACAGGCCTCGACGTTCAGAAACGCCGCCAGCTTGTCCTCCAGCTCCCGATGGTAGGAGCGCGAGCCGTTGGCCATGCGGGCTCCCGTGGTGCTGGTGCCCCAGGTGCGGATGGCTTCCTGCGCGGCGGCCTGCACCTTGGGGTGATCCGTCAGCCCCAGGTAATCATTGCTGCAAAGCATGATCAGGTCTTGCCCGTCTTTGTAGACGTGGGCCCCGCGCTGGCGGTCGAGGTGGAGATACCAGGGCTCGAAGCGCAGACGTGCCTGAGTAGCCGCATCCTGCTGGCAGCGGGAGGCAATGCTATTGTTGCGTGCGCGGCGCGCGAGGCGGCGCAATGGAAAACTCAAGGATTCAAACAAGGCTGCGAAGTGTTACTGGTTACCCCCGTGAGAGCTAGGATTGCCAAACAGCTTATCCTATGGCTATACCCATGTGTTTGGTGGTGTCAACGTCCTGCCACTACCGCCCAACGCATTATGCCATCCGTAGCATCGTCATTTCCAGGCGCTTCTATCTTCCGGTTCCGGGAGTTGTTCCTGCAACTGAGCCAGCGCAAGATCGACGAACAGACCAAGGGAAGCCTGCTGGGCTGGGGTTGGTCGGTCTTGCACCCGCTACTACAGCTGGGGGTCTACACGGTCGTGTTCGGCCTGATTCTCGGCGGCTCGTTCGGTAACGAGGGCGAAGGTCGCTTCGATTTCCCGCTGGGGATTTTTATGGGGCTGGTCTTCGTCAACCTGATCAACGAGACGTTGTCGATCTCTCCCGGCACGGTGGTCAACCACGCCAACTTCGTCAAAAAAATCGTCTTCCCGGTCGAGCTGTTGCCCGCGGCGGCGATCAGCAGCGTGCTGCACAAGGCGCTGATCTCCCTGCTGCTTTACCTGGTGGGCCTGGTGGTGTTGGGGCATGGGCTGACGGTGCAGGCTTTGTGGCTGCCGCTCTTCATCGCTCCGGTCATCCTCATGGCCTACGGGCTGGGCTGGGCCTTGGGCGCCATCGGCGTCATTTTCCGCGACAGTGCCCAGATCGTCCAGTTCCTGACCCAGGTGGTGTTTTACGCGAGCGCGGTCTTTTATTCGCCCGACGAGATCCCGCCGTCCATCGCCCGCTGGCTCAACCTCAACCCGCTGCTGCACGCAATCGAGCTGAGCCGCGATGTGACGCTATGGAACCAGCCTTTCGACTGGCGTGCCGTCGTCTACCTGTGGTTTTGCGGTTTCCTGACCTTTTTCCTCGGCTACAAGCTCTTCGCGCGACTGCGACCCAACTTCGCCAACTACCTGTAAGGCGGTAGCACGCCCTCCGGGGCGCAGATTCCCGGGTGCACAGCCCCGGTGGTGTCCCACCGGGATGCTGGATCAACGCTCAAGTATCAGGCGGACCTTGCCCTACTTGCGCGGGGGACGTCCTTTTTTGACGGCCGCCTTCTTGGCTTTGCGGGCGACGAGCACCGGATCTTCCCAAGGCTTTACGTGCTGGGCCAGCGCGCTTGCGTCGAGGTGGATCAGATACTTCTCCGCAAAATATTCGCGCGGGAAGACTTCGTGGAGGTCGTAGACCGCAAAGGGCTGCACGCCTAGCTGCTCCAGCTCTTCCTTGTAGAGCGAGCCTTTGAGGTAGAGCACACCGTGCGGAAATTTTTCGGTGCCGCCCGCGCGCACGTTGTCCACCACCCAGGGCAGGAAGTTCGGCAGCGCCGTAACGGCCCGGCCGGTCACAAACTCCCACTTGCTTTCGAGCTGCTCGGCGCGTTTGTGCACGGCCTGCACGTTGCGGAGCTTGAGCTGCTGCGCCATGTCCGACACGGCCTGAATCTTCTTCGCGATGGAATCGCAGAGGAAGAACTGCACCTCCGGGAAGAGGATCGCGAGGGGCAGGCCGGGCAGCCCCCCACCCGTCCCCACGTCGAGCACGCGGGTGCGCGGCTCCCATGGGGCCAGCTTGGCCAGCGAGAGCGAGTGCAGCAGGTGGTGCTCCTCCCAATGGTCGATGTCTTTGCGCGAGACGAGGTTGATCTTGTCGTTCCACTCACGGAACAGCACCGCAAGCTGCTCGAGCTGCGATTGCTGCCGCGGGGAAAGATCGGGGAAGAACTGTTGCACCAACTCCAATGCCATCCCGTAGACCTAGAACAAAAGCCGCGCGTTTGGCAACTGTGCCATTTTGCGGTCGTTCGTGAGAATGGTCGCGCCCACCTGGGCGTAGCCTTGAGCAATGAGGCGGTCCATCAGCCCACAGCCGCCCTTTTCTCGCAAAAGATCCAGCACCGGTTGGCCGTTTTGAGGGGAGATGGAAGACCGCGAAAGCACCTTGAAGAGCGATTCTCGGGCGACCTGCTTGGATATCTGGTAAAACTTCTGCAGCACGATATAAGCTTCCCCAATCGCCTGATTGGATGCGACAAAAGCGACGCCAGGGTTTTCGTCCCTTAGTTGCTTCAGCGCCTCAACCGTCCTGATATAGTCCGGCTCCGGATCGGCAGTCAACAAGCGGAGCAGGACGGAGGTATCAATCCCGAAGACTTGGGTCGCTGGCGGCTTCATAGCGTACTTTTTCCAGATCCAGCGGGGGCAGTCCGCTCGGAATCAAATGCTTCAAGGAGCCGAAACCCTCGGTAGAAAAAGTGCTTGGGCGCAATAGCACCCCTTCGGCTGTTTCAGTCAATTCCAGCACATCGCCCTCTTTCAGGTTCAACTGCTCCATCATCTTCTTTGGGAAGGTGACCTGTCGCCGATTGCTGATTCGCACCTGCATGAAGGTATTCAATCACGGGCCGCAGGGGCCGTCAAGCGGGGCTAATTCTGCTCGGGCTTGAGGCGGCCGCAGACTTCGCCGATCTGGGCGAGCAGGCCGTTGAGCTGCTGGGGGCCGAGCAGGGTCTCGGTCTTGACCTGGGCTTCCTGCCAGCGCTCGTAGCCCTCGCACAGCGCTTCGTCGCCCATCTCGGTGAGGGTGATGCGGCGGGTGCGGCGGTCTTTCCCCGGCTCGATCTGCAGCAGGCCACGCGCTTCCAGAGGGCGGAGGTTGCGGCTGAGCGCAGAGCGGTCGAGCCACGTGAGGTCGGCCAGCTCCTGGATCGTGGGACGCCCGAGCAGGCGGATCCCGATGAGCAAGGCGAACTGGCCGCTGCGCAGATTCAACGGACGCAAAACGTCGTCGTAAATCTGCGTCATGGCGCGGCTGGCCTTGCGCAGGTTAAAGCAGGCACAACCGATAAAGGCTTGTTGTGCTTGTTCATCCGACAGACCCAACGTCTGTGCAGAGAGGACTGACTCTTCCAGCGGCATAGGACCGCGAGGATGAAGCCGCCTTTTGCGTGCAAATTCAAGCAAATTTCTGCCTCGGGGCAAAACTGTCGGTAAAAACGGCGGCAGGCGAAAAATGCCGATTCGCTCGATTATGCGCTTGAAGACTGTAGCTTGCCTTAATAGAAATTCTCACATCTTAAGCACTTCTAATAAGGAAATACCCAGAATGAAGACTGCCATGCCCTACACCGAAATGACCCCGGAGGAAGCCGCCTCGCTGATCCAGCACGGCCAGACGATCGGGTTCAGCGGGTTTACCCCGGCGGGCGCCGCCAAGGTCGTGTCCCGCGCCCTCGCTGCACGCGCCCGGGCTGAACATGAAGCGGGTCGCCCCTTCCAGGTGGGCGTCGTCACCGGTGCCTCCACCGGGCAGTCTCTCGACGGGGTGCTGGCCGAGGCCGACGCGATTGCCTGGCGCACGCCCTACCAAAGCAACGGCTCGCTGCGCAAGGCGATCAACGAGGGGCGCACGCGCTTCTTCGACATGCACCTTTCGCTGCTCCAGCAGTGGGTGCGCTACGGCTTCCTCGGCAAGTTCCACTGGGCCATCGTCGAAGCCGCCGAAGTGACGCCCGATGGCGAGATCACGCTGACTTCCAGCGTCGGCGCCGCCAACACCTTCCTCAATCAGGCGGAAAAGGTGATCATCGAGATCAACCGCTTCCACCCGAAGTCCCTCTACGGCCTGCACGACATTTATGAGCCGGAAGATCCGCCCCGCCGTCGCGAGATCCCCGTCTTCAGCGTGCGCCAGCGCTGCGGCTCCCCGGTGGTGAAGATCGACCCCAACAAGATCGTGGGCGTCGTCTACAACGACATGGCCGACGAGGTGGCGGGCTTCAAGGACTCCGACCCGATCACCAACAAGATCGGGCAGAATGTGGCCGACTTCCTCGCCGCCGAAATGCGCGCAGGCCGCATCCCCCGCGAGTTCCTGCCCATCCAGAGCGGTGTGGGCAACATCGCCAACGCCGTGCTCGGCGCGATGGGCGAACACCCGGAGATCCCCGCCTTCGAAATGTATAGCGAGGTGATCCAGGACAGCGTGATCGGCCTGATGGAGGCCGACCGCATCAAGTTTGCCAGCGGCACCTCCTTGACGATCAACGAGGAGCTGATGCGGAAGGTCTACGACAATTTCGACTTCTTCCGCCGTCGCATGATCCTGCGCCCGCAGGAAATCTCCAACAACCCGGAAGTCGTGCGCCGCCTCGGCGTCATCACGATCAACACCGCGATCGAGGTCGACATCTTCGGCAACGTCAACTCCACCCACATCATGGGCAACGACATGATGAACGGGATCGGCGGCAGCGGCGACTTTACCCGCAACGCCTACATCTCCGTCTTCACCTGCCCCAGCCTGGCCAAGAAGGGTGCCATCAGCCCCATCGTGCCGCTCTGCAGCCACCTCGACCACAGCGAGCACAGCGTGCAGGTGGTGGTGACCGAGCAGGGCGTGGCCGACCTGCGGGGCAAGGACCCGCACGAGCGCGCGCTGGAGATCATCAACAAGTGCGCCCACCCGGACTACCGCGACGTGCTGCGCGGCTACTCCAAGGACGTGCAAGGCGGCCACACGCCGCAGACGCTCGACCGCGCCTTCAAGATGCACCAGCGCTTCCTCGAAACCGGCTCCATGGCCGGCACCGAGTGGAGCAGCAAGTAGCGCGCACCGCAGCTTTATCTTCCCGACTATCCCCCCAGCTGCCGGACCCGCAAGGTCCGGCAGCTTCTTTTTGGCCCGGGCCGAGAGGCAGACGCCGACTCCAGTCGCCCAAAAAGAACAGAGGGTGCCGCCTCCAAAAGGCGGCACCCTCAATTACTACCTAGTAAGCCCCCCGGCTTACCATTTACACTCCCCAATCTCTTGGGTCAAAATCGGCCTCAATCGACGCTGGCCGGGCTCCAGTAGTAGAACTGGACGCCACTGGGGGCCGGCTGTTCGATGCGGACGTCGCCGTCTTGCACGGACACATCGGAGGCGGAAAGGTTTACGGGCTGCCAGTTCTCGGCATCGGCGGAAGCGACGAGCGAGAGATCGAGCACGATCTTGCCGTCTTGCACCGCGATCAACGGGGCGGCGGCCAGCGCTTCAAGTTGCTCGCGGGTGTAGAGACCCACGGCTTGGGCGTTGGCCTGGAGCACGGCCATGAGCGAGCTGGAGTCGACCAGCGGGTCGAAGCCGAGGCTGGCGAGGGCGACTTCCACCCCGTCGTCGATGCCGTCACCGTCGGTATCGGCTTCGGTCGGGTCGGTGGAATACATGGTGATCTCGACGCCGTCTTCGATGCCGTCGCCGTCGGTGTCGGCCTTCAGCGGGTCGGTGCCGGTGTCGGTCGGCGAGACGTAGACGCCGGTGTTGGTCTCGACCGAGTCGAGCAGGCCGTCGTTATCGCTGTCGATAGGGCCCGAATAGGGCTCACCAGCAGCCACCGCATAGGTCTGGCCGGCAATGGCGTTAAACTGGTAGACGCCGGTTTCGACTTCCGGGGCGGAGACGAGGTTGCCGTCGAGCTTCACGTTGAGCGGCGTGGCCGAGCGCACGCGCGCAGTGCCAGAGTCCACCGCATGGATGGTCGCTTCGGTCATCGCACCGTTTTCCCAGGTGATGTCGACTTCGTAGCCGCCGCGGGCCTTGAGGCCTTTGACGCTACCGGAGGCGAGGGCGCTGGGGAGCGCGGGCAGCAGCTCGATCTCGCCGCGGTCGCTCTGCAGGAACATTTGTGCGACACCGGCGGCCGAGCCCATATTGCCGTCGATCTGGTTTTCGCCGCCTTTGCGGGAGAAGACCATATTGTCGGTATGGGACTTGGCGAAGAGGTTCGCGAGGATGCGGAAAGCGTGGTCGCCCTCGCCCATCGAGGTGCGCAGGCACATTTTCCAGGCCTGGCTCCAGGAAGTGTTGTTGGTGCCGTCGCCCTTGCGGTCGAGGCTTACCTTGACGGCTTCGGCAAATTCGGGCGTATGCTGCGGGGTGATCTCGTCGCCCGGGAACATCGCGACGAGCGGCGAAAGGTGGCGGTGCTGGTCGTTGGGCGAGTCGACGTCTTCCAGCCACTCCTGCAACTGACCAAAGCGGCCGATCATGTTGGGCGGCAGGCGGTCGCGGTTACTGATCCACTGGGCGCGCAGGTCGGCATCCACATCGAGGATTTCGCTCGCCTCGATCATGTAGTTGTAGAGGCCGCGGATGAGCTGGTTGTCCATCGTGGTGCCGGCCACGATTTCGCCTTCGTCGCCCAGACCGGTCTGGGGCTGCTCGGGCGAGTGGGTCGGGTTGGTCACGAGCCAGCTGTTGTAGCCTTCGCGCGGGTCTTCGACGAGGAAGTCGTCGAAGAACAGAGTCGCGCCCTTCATCAGCGGGTAAATTTCCTGCAGGATCGCGGGATCCTTGCTGTATTGGTAATGCCACCACAGGTGCATGCTGAGCCACGCACCGCCGGAAGGCCAGAGGCCGCCGGGGTTGTTGATCGGGGCTGCACCGCGCCAGAGGTCGGTATTGTGGTGGACCATCCAGCCGTCGGCCCCGTAGTGGCGCTCGGCGACCTTTTGGCCCGACTCGGTCAGGTCGCGCACGAGATCGACCATGGGCACGTGGGTCTCGCTCAAATTACCGATCTCAGCCAACCAGTAGTTCATCTCCTGGTTGATGTTGAGCGTCATCTTGCTCTCCCATGACGGGTTGAGTTCGTTGTTCCACTTGCCCTGGAGGTTTAATGGCTGAGAACCCGCACGGGAGCCGGTGATGAGCATGTATCGGCCCATCTGCAAGCTCAGCTCGACGAGGTTGACGTCCTGCGAAAGTGCAGCGACGCGGGCAGCCTCGGTATTGGCGCTGGCGTCGATCGCATCGAGGCGCTGATCGATCGGCAGGTTGTCCTTGGACGGGCCGTCGAGGTCGAGGCTCACGCGGTCGAAGAGCTCCTCGAAGTCTTCGAGGTGGTCGGCCCGGATGGCGTCGTAGTTCTTGCCGTCGATCGCATTGAGCACGGCGAGGGTACGGGCTTCGGGGTCGGCGGAGAGGTCGTCGAAGCTCTCGACGTTGGACGCCACGCTCATGATCAGCGTCACGCTGTTGGCGCCCGCCACGGAAATGCTGTTCCCGCTGGGGGTGACGGTGCCGCCGTCGTTGAGGATGCGCACGCGCGACTGGAAGTGCACGTCGCTCGTCTGGTTGCGGCGGGTGTCCACGTCGACGTTGACTTGCGCGTCGAGCACGAGCTGGTTGCCCTCGGTCGAAACGCTGCTGCGGGTGTGCTGCGTATCGAGGCCGTAGGAAAAGGTGAGGGAGCCCGGCTGGCTGGCGGTCAGGCGCACCACGATCACCTGGTCCGGGTAGCTGGCGAACATCTCCCGGGTGTAGGTGACGCCGCCGCTGGTGTACTGGACGCTGGTGGTGCCGGTCTCGAGGTCGAGCGCACGCTTGTAGTCGCTCGTGCTGCCGTGGTTGAAATTGAGGCGCAGGTTGCCGGCCGGCTGGTAGGGGCTCTGCCGCAGCGGGATCGACATGAAATTGTCGCGCGCGGCGAGGTTCCAGGCGTTGACGCCTTCGCCCTTCCAGACGTATTCGCGGATGTCGTCGAGCCAATCGACTGCACCGGGTTGCGAGTAATCGTTGACGGTGCCCGCCCAGACGGTGTCTTCGTTGAACTGAATGATTTCCTGCGAGGTGCCGCCGTAGATGAGGGCGGCCAGCTTGCCGTTACCAATGGGCAAGGCTTCGTTGGAAGTCTGTGAAGAAGAGTACGTCGCGGGGCTGTTCAGGAAGAAGCTGAGGGGGCCGGCCGACAGGCTGGCGGCAAAGCTGCAGCCAAGCAGCACCGCGCGCACGGAGTTACGGGAGAAAGACATGCGTGAGTTCTGGGGGGGAAGGGTAGTAGCTAAAAAACCCCGAAGGGGACGGGGTGCATCAAGCCAATCCAACCCAGAAGCTTCGGTCAAATGAAATCCCTATGAATCTTCAAAAAATCGCGTTACAATTTCATGAATCTTCACCTCGCTTGCGCTGAAGGCAAATGCGCCACGAGACCGTTGAGGTAGTCCTCCAGCGCGGTGTAGCCGTCGCCATCGCGGTCGAGGTTACGGTCCGCCGGATCGGCGGGGTCGAGGCCGTGGGCTTCCTCCCAGGCATCAGGCATCCCGTCGTGGTCCCGATCTGCGGGGGCCTCGGCCGAGCGGAGTTCCGGCCAGCCGCCCACCTGCTCCTGCGAGTCGATGAGGCCGTGGTCGCCAAAGTGGTAGGTGCCGTCGCGAACTTCCTGCACCACCCGGGCGTCGACGGCATCGCGCGTGGGGAAGACGGCGCCCGCCTCGGCCAGCACCTGGGCGTAGGCCTCTTCCGCGCTCTGCGCAGCGATGGGCGGCAGCGGTACGGGCTCGGCCCGGCGGGCGCTTTCGGGGATGGTTTCGCCTTTACTCACGTGCATCCCGCGCCAGTTGTCGGCCGTCGTCTGCTCGGAGGCGGTGGTAATGTTGCCGGCGACGTAGAACTCGCTGTAGTAGCCGTCGACCGGGGTGGGGTTGAAGATGCGGGCGGCGGTGCGCTCGGGCGTGGCGGGCCCGGCTTTATAGTAATTGCCCACGATGTTGTAGCGCGAGGGCAGGCCGTCGCTGCGGGGCTCGCCAGCGTAGGCGCTGTTGATCGTCCAGTTGTAGATCACGTTGTTGCGCAGGTCCGTCTCTTCACGCTGGAAATCGGTGCCGTCGATCGTGCGGGGCATACCGCGGCTGCCGTTGAGCCGGGGATTGCGCGATGAGTGGTGCGCCAGGAGATTATGGTGAAAGGTGGTGCCCTGCCCGCCCCAGATACCACCATAGCCGTGGGCGTCCTTGGGGTGCAGCGACTCGCGCAGGCTTTCCGAAACGATGCACCATTGCAGGGTAAAGCGGGTGTTGAAATAGGCGCTGGCCGCTTCGTCGATGGACCACGAGAAGGTGCAGTGGTCGATGATCACACGGTCGGTGCCGCCGACGGAGAGCGCATCGCGGCCGCTCGCCCCTTCCGGCCCTCCCCGGTCGCCCACCCGCACGCGCAGGAAGCGGATGATCACGTTGTCGGCTGCGACGTTGAGGGTGTAATTGGCGAGGCAAATGCCGTCGCCCGGGGCCGTCTGGCCGGCGATGGTCAAATCACCCTCGCGGATCCGGAGGTTCGACTCCAGCGGGATGGTGCCGGAGACGCGAAAAACGATCGTGCGCGGCCCTTTGGCCTCGACTGCCGCGCGCAGGCTGCCCGGCCCGTCGTCGTGCAGGTTCGTGACTTCATAGACCGCCCCACCCCGCCCTCCGGTAGCCTCCCGGCCCGCTCCTTCCGCGCCGGGGAAGGCCGGTATCTGCGGCGTAGCCTGGCCAAACATACTGCCCCCTGCACCGAGCAGGGCCAGCGAAGCAAACACTGGTAAACGAAGCGAATGGGGATCCAGCATAATCGTAGTAGATGGGGTTGCCTCCAGAGCTTGGCCGCCTCGGGCAACTTTCGCGAGCCGCACGGGCGTCAACGTGTTGACTAGTGAGCACAAAAAAGCCGTCTGCCCGCTAAGGCGATACGGCTGGGGAAGAAAAGGAGAGTTTCTTCTACCAATCTGGCGCACCACTAAAACCGGCACCCTGTAGATAGCTTGAGATACGGCTCAACGAGGTGGAGAAGTCACGCAGCTCCTTGTCCAGCGCCACACTTTGCTGGGTCAGCAAATTGATCGTCGGAATGTTCTGCTGGTAGGCTTCCACCGTAGGGGTAGTTCCGACCGCAGCCAGTAACTCGGCGTAAGTCTCTCCATAGATTTCGACTTGCCGCTGCAGATCGGCAATCTCCACTCTCAAGCTGCGCAGCGAGTTTTTTTGAATGCGACGAAGCTCACCTGACGAATGTCCAATATAATTGATTTGGTAGATGCTCCCCATCTCGGAAAGCTTTTGCCAAAACTCGGTCGGGTCCGCCGAATCAAATGAACGACTCAACCGCTGCATTGCGTTAGCAAATTCGCTGAAGCGCGGGTAAGCGTTAGCTACTGTCGCCATCGCCTCCTGCGGATTGGAAGCACTGCCGTCTGCCAGCGAAGTCATCGCCGTGCGGGCCGCATACATTGTATCCAGGAGGTTGAGCGGCTGTGAAGTTTGCCCCACGGAGGAACGGCCACTTTCAGCGTTGTCGCCACCCGTTGTTTCACAGCCGGTGAAGCCCACCAGCGGCCCCAGGAACAGGGCGAGAAGGGCCACAGCCCTCAGACCGTGGCTTTTATTTTTCAGGAGTATCATAGGAGAAGATAGGTGTGCCGGAACGCTATCTAACGTGTAGATCCTTGGCGAGCCCGAATATAAAACGGCGTCGTGTCCAAGCCGTCCACCGGGAGCTCCTGCAGCTCGCCCGTGCCTTCCACGTTCCGCCAGAATTCCCAGGTTTCAAGGTCGGCGGAGGTTTCGAGCACATAAGGCGCACCATTGAGACCCTCGAACCAGATTTTGAGGCCGGTCGTCTCAATGGTGAGATCGACGTAGGGGCGATCGGGTTCGTTAGGGTTGCTGCCGTAGAGATTGACTTCCTCCCCATCGAGCAGGCCATCCCCGTCACTGTCTGGGTTGTTCGCATCCGTGCCCGTATCGGTTTCCGATACGTAGACGCCGGTGCCTGTTTCGTAGATGTCGGCCAGCCCGTCGTTGTCGGTGTCAAGCGGTGCACTGTCGCCAATGTAGGTGAGGACAAGATTGTTACCCGATACGGAAACACTGAAGCCTTCGGGCACTGCTTGGAAGCTGCCGCTGACACTGCCGGCTGATGCGATTGTCCAGCTTGTATTGGAGGCCGGCACATAACCATCAAGCAGATTGACGCTCAGGTTACCATCCAGCGAGAGGCCATTCCCCACCGACAGCTTGTCCGCCGAGGATCCATTCGCAATATCGATCGCGAGAGTACCGCCAGAATGGATCCACATGTCGCCGCCCACGGAGGTGGTGCCAATTCGAGAAATCCCCGAGGCGTCTCCATCCAATGCAGCATGAATTGTGACCGCTTCCGCACTCCTCCCCGGCGCAAGGGTGCCCTTGACCGAGAGGTTACTGTTGATGGAGCGGACATGCAGGGTGCCACTGTTAAAATTCAGGCCGAGGCTCGAGTTCCAAACCACCGTATCGACATCCAAGATGCCCCCGTCCAGGACGTAGGGGTCTCCATTGAGCGTCAGCATGTCGTCAACGATGACAACACCTCCGGTCTGAGTGATGGTGCCAGCCCCTTCTATTGACGTCGGGTTGCCGGTCAAGTCGAGTTTCCCGAGCACATGCAGCCAACCGCCGCTGATCTGCAACTCGCCGCTGTTCGCCACCTCAAGGGCACCCACCATCTGGCCAGGGCTATCGAGCGTCATGGTCACGCCGTCGATCAAGGCTGCGTCGTAGTGCGAAGGCTGCCAGTCCTGGCTCCAGTTGGCGTAGACTTCGAAGCGCCCGCTCTTGTCCGCCACCAGCGTTGCCGGGGCCGGGAAGGCGCCGAGGGCATTCACAAACTCCTCGATGTCGGTGTAGGTGTCGCGGTCGGAATCGCCGTTGGCGCTGGCCACGTTCGGGTCGAGGCCCATCGCCTTTTCCCAAGCGTCCGGTAAGCCGTCGCCGTCGGTATCGTAACCAGCCGGGCGTGCATAGTCACCCGTGCCGCCTACCCCGCCGTGGCGAGTTGCCGAGCGCTTGGCCATCAGGTCGTTCCACTCGGTGCCATGCCACGGATCGGCGAAGTCGATGATCAAGCCGGTAACAGTCGCCGTCTCCTCAAAGATGCGGGCATCGATCGGGTGGCGGTTGTTCCAGTTGGCCCCGGCAAAGCTCACGACACGGTCGAAAGCGTCACGGGCTGGCAGCGTCGTGCCATAGTAGGGCACTTCACTGAAGGGCTGGGCTTGTCGTGTGAGCGAGGTGAAGGCACTCGACACCCCGGCCTCGGTCACGAGCTGGAAGTCGTCCGCGTCGCCGTCCTTGTTGCGGTCGATCATGTTGCCCGCGTGGTAGACGAGCGTCAGGGCCGTGTCGTTGCCGGAGAAGACTCCCGTGCCACCATCCACCAGGTGCAAACCGGTATCGGCCCCACCAATGGGGTCCCAGCCGCCGTTGCCTGCGAGATAGAAGTTGTTGACGAAATTGGCTTGCGCCGGCTGGCCACCCGCGCCTGTCCCAGCCGTGCCGAGCCAGTTGTAGACCACATTGTTACGGAAGTCGACATAGGCGCCGCGCGTCGGATCGGTCAGCTTGCTGACTTCGGTGCCGATGCGGGGCAAACGGCCCTTCTGGTGCGCGTAAAGATTGTTGACGATACTGACCTTGGCGTCGGTGCCCGGCTGGGCCAGCGAACCGAGGGCGTGGCCGGTGTATTTGACGCCACTCGCCTCCGCATCGGCCTGCGGGTAATTCTGACCTTGCGAGATGCTGCTGTACTGGATCGTCACATGGTCCGCACGTTCGTCGACCGAGATGGTTTCGTCGGTCGCAAAAATGGTCGTAACGTGGTCGACCATCACTTTGTGCGACGAGACATTCATCGCATCGTAGGTAAAGGAATCGGGCAAATCATCCGACTGCGGGGTGAAGCCGCGACCGCCATAGCCCGGAGCGATGATCAGGTTGCGCACGATCAGGTTTTCTCCGCCCGTCTTGAGGCCACCGCCGGCGATCACGATGCCGCCGGGTGCCGTCTGGCCGGCAATGGTGATGTGCGAGCCCGCCGTAATCGGATCTTGGGTATCCCAGCCCACGTTGTTGACGGATGCGCGCTGGCCGAGCCAGATTGTGCCGCCCACATCGAAGACGATCACCCGGGGCTGCACCACGCCGTCGACCGTAAAGTTGGCGTCGTTGAGGCCGTAGGGGAGCGTGCCGGGGGTGTTGCTGCGGTCGCCGTCGATTTCGCCGTCGAGGCTCGTCACGTGATAGACGATACCGCCACGACCGCCGCTGGTATAGCGGCCGGCGCCATCGGCACCTGGGAACGCAGGGGCCGCGCTCAGCGGGAGCGGGTCCGCCCCATCGAGCGCGCCGTCGCCGTCGGTGTCAGGGTTCAGAGGATCGGTGCCGGCCAATGCCTCCTCTTCGTCAGTAGAGCCATCGTTATCGTCATCGAGGTCGGCATTGTTTCCTATGCCATCACCATCGGTATCGGCCCATTCCTCAGGATCGAGCGGGAAGACGTCATCCGGGTCATCAATGCCGTCGCTATCGGTATCGGCCTTCAGCGGGTCGGTCCCGGCCGCGACCTCATCGACATCTGGAATGCCGTCGTCGTCGTCGTCGAGGTCGGCATTATTGCCGATGCCATCGCCATCGGTGTCAGCCCATTCGCTGCTGTCCAGCGGGAAAGCGTCTTCACCGTCGATGACGCCATCCAGATCGGAATCCGCGTAAGTCGGGAAGGTACCGAGGATCGCCTCTTCAGCGTCGGTCAGGCCATCATTGTCATCGTCGGGGTCATCCGCATCCAGGATGCCGTCATTATCGTCGTCCGGGTCGTCGACGTCCGGGATGCCGTCGCCGTCGCCGTCATCCAGCTTGCTCGGCGTAACCGAAGCCCAGGTGCGACCGAGGCGAATTTCGTCGAACTCCATCTGCGATGCCGGAGCCACGGCGGTGCCCGCGGAGGCCTGTAGTCCAATCGCCGCAAAATCCGCGCCTTTGAGTGCGTATGCCGCACCGCTACTGGTGATATTTTGCGACACGGGCGCATTCACGCCCTCATCCCCCAATTGGGGGTTGGTAAAGAGCGAGACCTTGGTCCCGACTGCTCCACCGCCAGCATCGATAAAGTCGAAGCGCACCACGACAAAGGTCACTTGATCATCGGGGGTATTGGAATCAACCGTCGTGGACTTGCTGGCGACCTGCCAGCTCTGGTAATTGCGCACAGTTGTAGGCGTGGCGCTCAGTTGGTCCAACGGGTGCCCGATTAAAGCATTGGCAGTGGTTGTGCCTGCTTTCTGAACGGAAACGCCCGCAGGAATAGGGTAGACCGTCTTGAAACGCAGCGGCAACGTACCCCAATCGGGATCATTGATGTCCGCCTTTTGGCCAACATTCCGCGCGATGAACGAGAGGTAGACGGTGTCGCCGATGTTGCCGGTCACCTGGCTGGCGAGATTGCGCCAGAGGCCGAGGTTGGAGCCTTCGCCGGTGGCCAGCACCGAGCGACCGCCAATTTCGAGGCGGTAACCGGAAGCATCGCGATAAAACATGCCCGCCTGGCGGATAGTGGCGTCGCCCCCTTGGTTGGTGGCCCAGCCGCTACCCCAGCCCGTACCGCCGTTGTAGGTGCCGGTGGCGGTTAGCTCGGCACCGACGGCATAGTCGAAGCCTTCGTAGGCAATCAGATCGTTGGAGCCTTGGCCAAACGCCCAAACCGGCGCCATCGTGATCAAGGCCCAGCACGTGGAAACGCGGGCAGGGCGGATGAGGGAACTTTTTAACATACCGAGGAGAGTAGTGGAAGGGGCACCCCGCTCTGATGCAGTCGCCCTACTACTCGACCTTGGGGAGGGCCGAGAGCCAGACAGGGGTAACTGCGCGGGGTTTACCCCACAGCCTTGCATTTCGGGTAAGCGAACGCAATGGGATTTTTCATGCCTCGTTCATGAAATCCCACTACGTTTCGCGAGCGCTCGCCCCTATTTCACGGTCGCAAACTGCAGCAACGAACGGTATTCACCCTGCAGGCCCGCGTTTTCGCGCACTTCGTCACTGACGTCGGGCCCGTTGTTGCGCCAGACATTGCCGGGCCCGTTGGCATTGGTGGAAAACTTGATCCCCTCGGCCCAGTTGTTCTCGATCGTAATGTTGGCGGAGCCCTCGTCGAGGTAGATGTAGGACCAGTGGTAGGGGTCGTGCACGAAGGGCGGGCGGTAGATGGTGTGGACTGCGTTGCCGCTGATCACGGTGTTGGGCTGGTTGGAGAGCGTATAGATGCCACCCGTGTCGTACATGGCCTTGCCGAAGTGGTGGATGTGGTTGTTTTGCACGCGGTTGTCGCGCATCACCGTCTCGGTGCGCGTCCAGCCCCAGCCGAGGCTGATCCCGGAGTAGGCCACATCGGAAATCTCGTTGTGCGCGATCTCGATTTCGCTCACGTAGCCGGCCGCAACGCCCACGCAGCCCCAGTCGTCGTGCGCCACGTCGTTGACGAGGTTGTTGACGAAGCGGGTGCCGACGCAGTGGTCGACTTCCGGAGCGCGGTTGTAGGGGATGTGGGTCTCGACGCCTTCTTCCTGGAAGGGGCCGACGACAAAGCCGTTGCCGCCGATGTCGCGGAAGACGTTGCCCTCCACCGTGTCGTGCTTGGCACCGATCACGTAATCGAGGCCGCTGGAGGCGAGGTGTTCAAAGAAGCAGCCACGGAAGGCCGTGCCTTGGGTGTAACGCAGCTCGACGGCACCCGGCTTGCGGCCCACCCAGGCCTGATTCTCAAGACCCGCCTTGTCTTCCGTGCCGGGCTGCTTGAGCTTGTAGGCCTCATACATATAGAAGCCGGCCTGCAGGGGCACGTAGCCAAACTCCGAAGGGCGCATCCAGGTGGTGTGCGAAAATTGCAGGCCTTCGAACTCCACGTGCTCGACCGGCCAACCCGGCGCACCGGCCACCTCGACCAGCGTTTCCAGCACCGGCGCGATCACCTCGGCTTTGGCCGGCGTCTCACCCGCGCGCGGGTAGTAGTAGACCTTCCCGCTCTTCGGATCTTGATACCACTCGCCGGGCTCGTCGACGAACTCGAGACGGTTGGCGAGGTAGTAGGCGGAGTTACCGTATTCTTCGTTGATCACCACCGGCGGCCAGGGGTGCTCGAACTGCACTTGATGCTCGGGCTGGTGAAACTGCAGGCGCGCCTCGTCGCCGTCGATCTCGATGGACTTCACGCGCAGGATCGCGATGGCCCACATCTGGTGGATCACAAATTCGAGCCCGGCCGGTTCGCCGAGGCCTTCGACGGCGCTGGCCTCGATCACGCCCACCTCGTTCTCCTTGTCCCAGGCGAGCACGCGGTGCAGGTCTTCGCCATCGGCCTCGCGGGCACGCTGGCCGCGCTCGCCGTTGATCCAGAGGTTGCGGAACTGGAGCGGACGGTCGCCCACGAGCGGCGCATCAGCCACCCACAGGGGCGAATTGGCCTGCTGCTGCCAGCCTTCGAGCGACACACCGCCGGAAATAACCGGGCGCTCGCCCTCGGCCGCCGCGAACACGGTGGGGCTCTCGGCGGTGCCGGAGTCTTCCCAACGCACGAGCATGGGCTGGTCGAGCCGGTAGGTGCCGCCACGGATGACGATGCGGATGCCTTCGGCGATGGCCGGATCCTTCAGGCGGCGCAGGTCGCGGGCCTGCCGCTGAGCGCGTTCTATCGTGGCCAACGGGGCGTCTTGAGTGCCAGCTTGGGCGTCGTCACCATCGGGCGAGACCCAGATTTCGTGGGGTTGGGCCGCGAGCGGCGTCACCAGGCAGCCCAAGAGCGCGGCGAGCGAGAAGAAGCGTGTCGGGGATGTCGTCATAGGGGAAAGGGATTGAAAGGTCTTTTATTAGCCGCAGATGGACGCAGATTTACGCGGATAAAGGCAGAAATACTGGATCAAAAATGTGTTCTGTGCAGAGCTGGGGTCAAAGGTGGGCGAAAGGTGTAAGTAGCCTTGGGTTTCATCATTATATGCGTAAATCTGCGTTCATCTGCGGCTGAAAATTAAACCTTCACGGCGTGCTGTCGGCGGTATTCGCGGGGCGTCACGCCGCAGGTCTTGCGGAAGGCGTCGTTGAAGCGGCTGAGGGAGCTGAAGCCGGACTCGAGCGCGAGGTCGACGATCTTGCGGTCGGTGGTGGCCAATAAACGCTGCGCATGCGAAACGCGGTGGTGCAACAAATAATCCATCAGGGTGGTGCCGAAAGCGGTGCGAAAGAGGCCCATGGCGTAGTTCGGGTGCAGCTCCACCGCGCCGGCGATTGCCTCGACGGTCAGCGGCTCGGTGTAGCGGCGGGCGATGAAGAGGGCCATTTGCTCCGCCTTGTTCAACCCGCCCTCGGCCAGATTGGTCGCACGATCGGGTGCAGAATCGGTCGGGTGGGTCAGCGCGAGGCGGCGCAGGCGGGCCTCCATCTCGGCGAGGGCCACTTGCTGGGGCTCCGTGCCGGGCAGGCCCAGATCGCGCTCCCACTGCTCCACGAGGCGCAGGTCCAGCTCGCGGCGAGCGGGGTCGAGCTCCTGCACCATCTCGCCGCGCAAGAGGGGCTGGACGATGCGCTCGGGCAGGCGAAATTGCAGGAACCACGCAAAGGGGATCGTGACGACGAAATAGCCGGCGTTTTCGCTGAAATCGATGATCTGGTGCGGGATAGCGGCCCAGAAGAGGCTGAGCTGCCCGGCCTCGACCTGCACCTTGCCTGCGCCCAGCAGGTAGGTGACGGAGCCTTCCCACAGCAGGTTCAGCTCGATCTCGTTGTGGTGGTCGGGCCGCTTCATCAGCGAGGGCACCCAACGGACGCAGGTGAATCCGTAGGGCGCGAAGTCGGGGCGGCTGGGATCAAAATGAAACACGCGTGGCGATCAGACCTTAGTATCCGGGGAGAATCAACGAATATTCGGGTGGAACAAGCGCGATGCTTATTCTATGATACCCGTGAGTTCCAAGCTGGATGAATTCTATTGAAAATCCAGCCTATCCTGCCATTTCATTAAACTTCACTGCTTTTTTCATGAAAAACACCCCGTTTGCCCTTGGTGTCATTTTTGGCAACCGCGACTTCTTTCCGGATCGGCTGGTCCCCGAAGCCCGCGAAGACGTCAGTAAGCTGTTGGCCGAAATGGGCATCGAAGCGGTCATGCTCGATGAATCGACCACGAAGCTCGGCGGCGTAGAGACGCATGCCGACGCGCGCGCCTGCGCCGAACTCTTCCGCGCCAATCGCGACAAGATCGGTGGCGTGCTCGTGTGCCTGCCCAACTTTGGCGACGAAAAGGGCGTGGCCGACACGCTCAAGCTGGCCGGCCTCAACGTGCCCGTGCTCATCCAGGGCTACCCGGACGACCTGAACCGCCTCGACGTGATCCGCCGCCGCGACGCCTTCTGCGGCAAGATCTCCGTCTGCAACAACCTGCGCCAGGCCGGTATCCCCTACTCGCTCACCACGCAGCACGTCGTCCACCCCACCTCCCCCATTTTCCGCGCCGACCTCGAGCGCTTCCTGGGCGTCTGCCGCGTGGTGCGCGGCATGAAGGGCGTCCGCATCGGTGCCGTGGGTGCCCGCCCGGGCGCTTTCAACACCGTGCGCTACAGCGAGAAGATCCTCGAGCGCAACGGCATCTCCGTCACCACGGTCGACCTCTCCGAAATCCTCGGCAGCGCCCAGAAGATCGGTGAACAGGACCAGCGCCTCCTCGCCAAGATCGCGGAGATGAACGCCTACGCCGACACCACCAGCGTGCCCAGCCCCAAGATGGTCCAGATGGCCCGCCTCGGCGTGGTGCTCGATGAATTCGTGACGGCCAACGCGCTCGACGCCACCGCCATCCAGTGCTGGACCTCCGTGCAGCAAAACCACGGCTGCAACGTGTGCACCAGCATGAGCATGATGAGCGAGAACTTCCTGCCCAGCGCCTGCGAAGTCGACGTGACCGGCGTGTTGACCATGTATGCCATGCAGCTCGCCTCCAACTCCCCCAGCGCACTGGTGGACTGGAACAACAACTACGGCGACGACCTCGACAAGTGCGTGCTCTTCCACTGCGGCAACTGGGCCAAGTCGTTCCTCGACAAGGCCAAGGTTTCGACCGCGCCGATCCTCGGCACCACGGTGGGCGAAGAGAACACCTATGGCGCGCTCGACGGCCGCACCCCGGCAGCCCCGCTGACCTACGGCCGCATCACGACCGACGACATCAACGGCACCATCCGCGCCTACGTCGGCCAGGGCCAGTTGACCAATGACGAGCTGAAGACCTTCGGCAACCGTGCGGTCGCCCAGGTGCCGCAGCTCCAGCGCCTGATGCGCTACATCTGCGAAGAAGGATTTGAACACCATGTGGTGATGAACGCCTCCCATACGGCCGGCATCCTCGAGGAAGCCTTCGCCAAGTATCTCGGCTGGGGCGTCTACCACCACGCATCGGAAGCCTAAAGAGACCATGCCAACCCAAGCGCTCACTGACCAAGACCTCGCCCGGAAGTCGCTGCAATATCGCCGCGACGTCCTGCGTTGGATCTCGCATGCCGGCGCCGGCCACACCGGCGGCAGCCTCTCGTGCCTGGATATCCTCAACGTCCTCTACAACCGGATCCTCAACGTCTCCCCCGAGACCTTCAAGGACCCGATGCGGGACCGCTATATCCAGAGCAAGGGCCACTCCGTGGAGGCACTCTTCGTCGTATTGGCGGACAAGGGCTTCTACAAGGCAGAGGAGCTCGAACAGCTCTGCTGCTACAACTCGCACTTCGTCGGCCACCCCACCCGCAAGATCCCGGGCGTGGAGCAAAACACGGGCGCCCTGGGCCACGGCCTGCCGATCGCGGTCGGCAACGCCATCGCCGCCAAGCTCGACGATGCGCCCTACCGCGTCTTTACGCTGATGGGCGACGGCGAGCTGGCCGAAGGCTCGAACTGGGAAGCCGCCCTCGCGGGTGCCCACTACGGCCTCGACAACCTCACCGCCATCATCGACTGCAACCACCTGCAGATCACCGGCCCCACCAGCGCCGTGATGAACAACGAGCCGCTGGTCGACAAGTGGGAAGCCTTCGGCTGGGCCGTGCGCCGCATCGACGGCCACGACTACGCCGCCCTCACCGACGCCCTCAAGGGGCCGCTCGAACCGGGCAAGCCCAACATGATCATTGCCGACACCATCAAGGGTAAGGGTATCAGCTTTATGGAAAACGCCGGACAGTGGCACCACAAGGTGCCGACCGCTGACGAATTGAGCCGCGCCTACGCCGAAATCGACGCAGCCCTCGCCCAACTGGAGGTGGTTTCCGCATGAGCGCCCCCGCCCCCTCCATGTACAGCCCGGCGGCCAAGGCCGTCGCGGAAAAGCTGGGCCTGAAAAAGGGCCGCGCCAACCTCGAAGTTTTCGCCGACGTGATGCTCGAGCTGGGCAAGGCCGATCGCTCGATCATCGCGGTGACGAGCGACTCGCGCGGCTCGGGCAAGCTGAAGCCCTTTGGCGACGCCCTGCCCAAGCAGATCGTCGAAATCGGCATCGCCGAGCAGAACCTCGTGGGCGTCGCCGCCGGCCTCGCCTCGGGTGACAAGAACGTGTTCGCCGTGTCCCCCGCCTGCTTCCTCACCGCCCGTTCGCTGGAGCAGATCAAGAACGACATCTGCTACTCCGACCACCCGGTGACGGTCGTGGGCATCAGCGCCGGCGTCAGCTACGGCGCGCTCGGCACCACGCACCACTCGCTGCACGACTTTGCCGTGCTGCGCGCGATCAACAACATCACGATCGTGGCCCCGGGCGACAACTACGAGGCCGCCGAAGCCGTCAAGGCCGCCGCCGCGCACAACAAGCCCGTCTACCTCCGCTTCGGCAAGGCCGCGCTTTACGACCTGCCCGCGACGGACAAGCCCTTCAAGCTCGGCGAAGCCCGCGTGCTCCGCGAAGGCAGCGACCTGGCCTTCCTCGCCACCGGCGAAGCGACGATCCACGCGCTGCTCGCCGCCGCCTACCTCGAGGAAAACGGCGGTTACAAGTGCCGCGTCGTCAGCCTCCCCTCGGTCAAGCCGCTCGATACGGAAGCCGTGCTGGCAGCAGCCGGCGACTGCGGTCGCGTGGTGACGGTGGAAGAGCACATGGTCAACGGCGGCCTGGGCGAAGCCTGTGCCTCGGTGATCGCGCAATCGGGCTTGCCCTGCAAGTTCCGCATCGTCGGCATCCCCGACGAGTATACGGTGACGGGCAGCCAGTCCGACATCTTCCGCCATTACGGGATTTCGATGGAGGGCCTCAGCGATGTGGCCCGCGAAATCCTCGGTTAGGTTTGTTTATATTTTCCCCACCGCTCCCTGTTCCCCGCAGGGAGCGTCCCCTTTTTCTGAAGCCCCGATGTTATTCCTCGCCCTCGATCAGAGTACCTCGGCGACGAAAGCCCTCCTGTTTGACCGGGAGGGCCGCGTCGTAGATAAAGTTTCGCGCGAGCACACGCAGCACTTCCCCCGGCCCGGCTGGGTGGAGCACGATGCCGAGGAGATCTGGCAGAATACGCTGATCGTGCTCAAGACGCTGCTGGAGCGCCACCGCGAACACCGCAAGGAGATCCGCAGCCTCAGCATCTGCAACCAGCGCGAGACGACGGTCGTGTTCGACCGGGCATCGGGCAAGCCTCTGCGCCGCGCCATCGTGTGGCAGTGCCGCCGCAGCGTCGACATCTGCAAGGCACACCGCGCGGCAGGCCATGAGGAAACCATCCAGCGCAAGACGGGCCTGCTCGTCGACGCCTACTTCTCGGCCTCCAAGCTGCAGTGGCTGGTCGAAAACGAGCCGCAGATCGGCGCCGCGCTCGAATCGGGTCAGGCCTGCGCCAGCACGATCGACGCCTACCTCGTCCACCGCCTGACGGGCGGCGAGGTCTTCGCGACCGACCACACCAACGCCTCCCGCACCCTGCTTTTCGACATCTCCACCCGCCAGTGGGACGACGAGCTGTGCGGCCTCTTCGGTGTGCCCCGCCAGTCGCTGCCGGAAGTGCGCGAGTGCACGGCCCATTTTGGCGAAACGACCCTCGGCGGCGCGCTGGAGCAGCCGATCCCGATCGTGGGTGTAATGGGCGACTCGCAGGCCTCCCTTTTTGCTCAGCGTTGCTACGAGCCCGGCGGTGCCAAGGTCACCTTCGGCACGGGCTCTTCCATCCTGCTCAACATCGGCCACGAGATCGTCCCGGCCCCCAAGGGCGTCGTCACCACGCTCGCCTGGGTGCACAACGGCGTGCCTACCTACGCCTTCGAAGGCATCATCATCAGCTCCGCTTCCACGCTGGTGTGGCTGAAGGACCAGTTGGGGCTGATCCACGATATCGCCGAGTGCGAAGAAATGGCGACGCAACTGGAAGACAATGGCGGGGTTTACCTGGTCCCCGCGTTCTCCGGTCTCGGTTTGCCGCACTGGGCTCCCGCCGCCAAGGCAGCGATCGTCGGCCTCACCAGCCAGAGCGACCGCCGCCACCTGGCCCGGGCGGGCCTCGAATCCATTGCCTACCAGATCCGGGATGCGCTCGATGCCATGTGCAACGACGACATCCAGGTCGCCCAGCTCTACGGGGATGGCGGCCCGACTGCGAATCGCTTCCTCATGCAATTTGTGGCCGACCTCGTCGGCGTCGAACTGAGCATCAACACCGTGTCGGAGTGCTCGCCCCTCGGGGCCGTGCTCGCCGGCATGCTGGGCCAAGGCGAATTCGACTCCCTGGACGCGATCGCCGCCTCCCCGCGCTACGATATCCGTTATGAACCCGTCAACAATGGCAGTGCCACTTCCGAGGCCTACCTCGGCTGGCAAGCCGCCGTACAGCAACTTCTCAACTCCCCTTCTTCCTCCTAAATAATCATGTATAAAGCGTTCTCCCTCTTAGCCCTTTGCAGTGTCGGCAGCCTCGTTTCGGCCGCCGGCGGACCTTTGGTAGATACCTCCAATTCCCCGCACACCACCCAATACATGGTCGACATCGACGATGTGCATTGGAACGGAGGCTTCTGGGGGGAGCGCTTTGAAGTGCTCCAAGATTCGATGATCCCCTACATGTGGGATCTCTTCCAGGACGACTACGAAAGCCACGCCTGGTCCAACTATCTCCTCGCCGCCGGTCTCGGCAATGGTCGCGACGGCCACTTCCACGGCCCCCCCTTCAACGACGGCGACTTCCTCAAGTGGTTCGAATCCGTCGCTCAGGTCTACGCGGTGACGAAGGACCCGGAGCTGGACAAGCTGATGGACGAGATCATCGAAGTAGTCGGCAAGGCCCAGCGTGAAGACGGCTACCTGCACACGAAGGTGATCATCCCGCAGCGCCAGGGCGTCGCCGGAGCTCATGAATTCGAGGACCGCGAGCACTTCGAGACCTACAACATGGGTCACTTGATCACTGCGGGCATCATCCACTACCGCGCTACCGGCAAGCGCACGATGCTCGATCTGGGCATCAAGGCGGCCGACTACATCGAAGGCCTCGCCGACAACGTGCCCGAAGAGCTGGCCCTCAACGCCATCTGCCCCTCGCACTACATGGGCGTGATGGAGCTCTACCGCGTGACGGGTGAGGAGCGCTACCTGCGCCTGGGCGAGAAGATGATCGACATCCGCAACCTCGTGCCCGAGGACGTGGGCAGCGATCACAATCAGGATGCCCAGCCCTTCCGCGAGCAGACGGAGGCCGTGGGCCACGCCGTGCGCGCCAACTACCTCTACGCGGGCGTCGCCGACGTGGTGGCCGAGAATGGCGACGACACTCTGATGCAGCCGCTCGACCTCATCGCCGACAATGTAGCCAACCAGAAGCTCTACATTACCGGCATGACGGGTGCGCTCTACGACGGCGCCTCCCCCAACGGCTCTTCCCAGCACTCGCAGATCAAGCTCGTCCACCAGGCGTACGGCATGAACTACGAGCTGCCCAACACCACCGCCTACAACGAGACCTGCGCCACCATCGGCTACAACCTGTGGAACTGGCGCATGCTCACCCTTACGGGCGACGCCTCTTACGCCGATCTCTACGAGCGCACGCTCTACAATGGCGTGATGCCGGGCATCAGCCTCGAAGGCACCCATTTCTTCTACGTCAACGCGCTGCGCAAGAGCCAGGACTTCCCGGTCGACATGCGCTGGTCGCGCGAACGCACGCCCAACATCAAGTCGAGCTTCTGCTGCCCGCCCAACGTGTTGCGCACCATCGCCGAGACGCATAACTACTTCTACGGCCTCTCCGACGACACCCTGTGGGTCCACCTCTACGGCGCCAACACCCTCGATACCGAGTGGAAGAACGGCGACCGCATCAAGCTGCGCCAGGAAACGGATTATCCGTGGGCCGGCGCGGTGAAGCTGGTGATCGAAGAGGCCCCGGCCAAGGAAACGACGCTGAAGCTGCGTATCCCCGAGTGGTCGAAGGCCAAGACCAACCGCCTGCTCGTCAACGGCAAGGCCGTGAAGGCCGACCTCGAGCCTGGTACCTACTACGATCTGGAGCGCGAGTTCCAAGCCGGCGACGAGGTGCTGCTCGACATCGGTTTTGAAGTGACGCTCTACGAAGCCCACCCGCACGTCGAAGATTCCCGCAACCAGGTGGCCGTGCAATACGGCCCGCTCGTCTACTGCGTGGAGTCCAACGACTTGCCCGAGGGCGTGGACATCGACCGTATCGCGGTCGACCCGAAGGCGACATCCAAGGCCAAGTTTGGCGAGATGCACATCGTCAACACCACGGTCAAAACCATCACCATTCCCGCCCTGCAGCTGCCGGACGAAGAATGGGATCTGCAAACGCTCTATCGTCCAGTCTCGACGGCGAAGCCCAAGACGTTCAACCTCACGCTGATTCCCTACTACGCCTGGGATAATCGCGGCGACACCGAGATGACCGTCTGGATCCCCCGCCGCTAGACCTGGGCTCCCTTACCCCCGACTCCCACCAACAGGTCACCCTGCAATATGAGCCAACCCGAATCCTCCTCGCTCGTCGATCGCCTCGACGCGCTCTATGAGTATGATCGCGAGCCGATCAAGGAAAACAAGCTGCACGGCCACAAGACGTTCATCGCGATGTTCGCGGGTGAGCACGTGGCCGGCACCGAGCTGGTCCTCGGGCCGTTGATGCTGGCTCATGGTGTCACGGCCAAGGACTTCTTCCTTGGTTTGATCGTGGGCAACCTGCTCGCCGTCTTGAGCTGGGCGCTGATCTGCGCCCCCATTGCGGTGAAGACGCGCCTGACGATCTACTGGCAGTTGAAGAAGATTGCAGGCCCCTACCTCATGGTGATCTACAGCGCCCTGTATGCGGTGGTGCTGTGCTTGTTGGCGGGAGCGATGGTGCAGGTATCGACCTCGGCGGTCTCCCTGCTCTTCCCCGCGATTCATAATCCGGAGTCGAGCGCGTGGCTGGCCAGCCCGAGCTGGATTACCCTGGCCGTCTTCGTCGGGGCCGTCATCGCAGTGCTCGCGGTGCTCGGCTTCGAGAAGCTGGCGCACTTTTCCAAGATCTGCGCGCCCTGGATGGCGCTCGTTTTCGCCGCTTGCGGCATCGCAGTGCTGCCCCAGCTGGGCGTAACCGGCCTGGGCGACCTCTGGACGGTCTTCGACGAGAAGATCTTCACGGGCGTGCCCTTCGAGGGCTTCTCGAAGTATACCTTCTGGCACGTGGCGGGCTTTGCCTGGCTGTGCAATGCCGCCCAACACTTGGGCATGAGCGATATCACCATCTTCCGCTACGCCAAGAAGTGGACGAGTGGCTTCGCCTCCGCCTTCGGGATGTATATCGGCCACTTCATGGCCTGGATCTCCTCCGCCCTGCTCTGCGCGGCCTATGTCAAGATCAACGAAGGTGCCACGAGCTTCCCCCCTGGTGAGATCGGCTTCCTCGGCGCGGGCCTCGCTGGTGCCATCCTGGTGGTGATCGCCGGCTGGACGACCGCCAACCCCACGCTCTACCGCGCCGGCCTGGCCATCCAGGTGGCGACGCCCAACTGGCAACGCTGGCAGGTGACCTTCCTCGCCGGTGGCGTGATGATCGTGCTGGCCTGTATCCCGGCCCTGCTCAAGAGCCTCGACCTCGTGGTGGCCTCCTACGGCCTCTTCTTCCTGCCCTTCGGCGCCTGTGTGTTGATGGATTACTGGGTGCTGCCCAAGATCGGGCTGAAGCGCAACTTCGCCGAGCTGGCCAACATCGGCTTCAGCTGGCCCACCTTTGTCGCCTGGATCGGCAGCTTCCTGCCCCTCTGGCTGCTCTGGGCCAAGGACAACGTGGCCTTCCTCAAGTGGATCAACGACATCGTGCCCGGCTTCATTGCCGACTTGCACGTGGAGCTGATGTTCCTTGCCCTGCCCGCCTGGATCGCCGCCATGATCCTGTATGTGGTCTGCTCGACGATCCAGCAGAAGAACGCCCCCGCCCACCTCACCCAAACCGCCCAGGCCTAAGCCCATGAAACAGATCCTTCCCTACATCTCCTACGTGGGCCTGGCCCTCTCGATCATCCCCCCGGTGCTCGTATTCATGGGTGTGATCGACATCGACTTCCATTACACGCTGATGGCCGTCGGCATGCTGCTGTGGTTCGGCACCGCGCCGTTCTGGATGAAGCCGACCGACCTGGAAGAAAAAGAACCCGAAGAAACCACCGGCCGCATCTAGCGCGGCCCTTTTCCATCGCCCCCTCTTATGCCCGAACTGACGGTCACCCACCTCCGCTGCGAATACCTGACGAACCCGCTGGGGATCGACGAAAAGGCGCCCCGCCTCAGCTGGGCCCTTCAGTCCACCCGCCGCGGCGCGCGTCAACAGGCCTACCGCATCCAGGTAGCCACCTCCCCCGAAGCCCTCGCGGGCGACCGCGAGCTGCTCTGGGACAGCGGGCGGGTGGAGAGCCGCCGCACCACCCATGTCGCCTACGCCGGCCAGCCCCTCGCCTCGCGTCAGGAAGTCTGCTGGCAGGTGACGGTGTGGGACGATGCGGGCGCGGTCGTCAGTTCGGAAATCGGCCGCTGGTCGATGGGCCTGCTTGAGCCCAGCGACTGGTCGGCCCAATGGATCTCCTACGACCCGGAGATCCTCAAGCGCGACCCGGAAGCCGTCGAGCCGACGCTGACGGAGCCGGGTACGCCTACCTATTTCCGCAAGGGCTTCGACGTCACCACCCGCGTCAAGCGGGCCACCGTCTACGCGACCGCACGCGGCGTGATCGAGCTCTTCCTCAACGGCGAGAACATCGGCCGCGATTACCTCGTGCCCGAGTGGACCGACTACGACCACCGCATCCAGTACCGCACCTTTGACGTGACGGACATGCTGCGCGACGGCGGCAACGCCATCGGCATCATCCTGGGCGACGGCTGGTGGAGCGGCTACGTGGGCTGGCAGGAGACGCGTGCGCGCTACGGCTCGCTCGTCAACAGCCTGCTGGTGCAACTGGAACTGGAGCTGGAAAACGGCGAAACCGTCGTCTACGGCACCGGCCCCGACTGGCGCTGCGACACCGGCGCGATCCGCCGATCCGACTTCATGCTGGGCGAGATCTACGACGGCATGCGCAAGCAGAAGAACTGGAACGGCCCGGGCTTCGACGAAAGCAAGTGGCTGCCCTCCCTCCCGGTCGAAGCGCCCACCGTGCCCCTCGTGGCCCAGCGCGCCGAGCCGGTGCAGGAGACGCAGATCCTGCAGCCGATCAGCCGCACCGAGATTCGCCCCAACGTCTACATCTACGACCTCGGGCAAAACATCGCCGGCTGGGTCTACCTCAAGACCAAGGCCAAGCCCGGCACGCGCATCAAGATCCGCCACGCCGAGCGCCTCACGCCCGCAGGCGAGCTCTACACCGAGAACCTCCGCCGCGCCACCTCCGAAGACGAGATCGTGGTCGGCACCAATGGCGAGGTGGACTTCCGCCCGCACTTCACTTTCCACGGCTTCCAGTATTTCGAGATCAGCGGGCTTGATGAAGCGCCGCCCGAGGGCGCCGCGACCGGCCGCATGATCCAGAGCGCCACCCCGGCCACCGGGCACTTCGAGTGCTCGAACCCCGACGTCAACCGCCTGTGGCTCAACGGCGTGTGGTCGCAAAAGGACAACTTCCTCAGCGTGCCCACCGACTGCCCGCAGCGCGACGAGCGCCTCGGCTGGATGGGCGACGCCCAGATTTTCTGCCGCACGGCCGCCTATAACGCCGATGTCGCCGCCTTCTTCACAAAGTGGCTGACCGACGTGACCGACGCGCAGACCGAGGACGGCATCTTCCCCGACACCGCGCCGCGCCTGCGTGAAGACGACAACTTTATCGGCCTCGACGACCTCGTGGGCGGTGCCGCCTGGGCCGACGCGGGCGTCATCATCCCCTACACCATGTGGCAGGTCTACGGCGACTTCCGCCTGATCGACCGCATGTGGGGCGCGATGGTCGCATGGCTTTCCTACCTCGAGCGCACCAACCCGGAATACCTGCGCCTCAACGAGCTGCGCAACAATTACGGCGACTGGCTCTGCATCCCGTCGGACCGCGAGTTCCGCACCCACTCGCCGATGAAAAACCTGCTCGCCACGGCCTTCTGGGCCGACGACGCCAAGAAGATGGCGCACATGGCGCAGGCCCTCGGCAAGCAGGACGATGCCGAGCGCTTCCAGCAGATGTACGAGCGCGTGCGCGCCGCCTTCCAAAAGGAATTCCTGCGCCCCGACGGCAGCCTGACGGTCGACACCCAGACGGCTTACCTCCTCGCGCTCGACTTCGAGCTGATCCCGCAGGAGCTGCGCAAGGCCGCCGCCGACCACCTCGTGGAAAACATCCGTAAGCTCGACTGGCACCTCAGCACGGGCTTTGTCGGCATCCGCTTCCTCAACCCGATCCTTTCCGAGACGGGCCACAACGACGTCGCCTACCGCCTGCTGCTGCAAGACACCTACCCGTCGTGGCTCTACCCGGTGAAGCACGGCGCCACCACGATCTGGGAGCGCTGGAACGGCTGGACGGAAGAAGGCGGCTTCTTCGACCCGCTGATGAATTCGTTCAACCACTACTCGCTCGGTTCCATCGGCGAGTGGCTCTACCGCTACGTGGCGGGCATCGAAGTCGACCCGACAAAGCCGGGCTTCCAGCACTTCCGCCTGCGCCCGTTCCCCGGCAAGGGCCTCGACTATGCCAAGGCCAGCTACCGCACGATGCACGGCGAGGTCGCCAGCTCGTGGAAGCAGGAAGGCACCAGCTTTAACTGGGAAATCACCATCCCGGCCAACACCGAGGCGGAGGTCTCCATCCCCGCCGCAGAGGGTGTGACGCCGCGTAT
Source organism: Verrucomicrobiota bacterium JB022 (assembly GCA_030673845.1). Taxonomy (NCBI): domain Bacteria; kingdom Pseudomonadati; phylum Verrucomicrobiota; species Verrucomicrobiota bacterium JB022. The sequence goes on along the minus strand of JAUTCQ010000017.1, from coordinate 214,362 downwards.
CGACGGCCAGGAAGCGCAAGGCCTGGCCGCCGACGGTCGCTTTGTCACCACCCTGCCCGCCGGCACCTACCGCATCACCTCCACCCTGCCCAGCGCCTAGCATGGAACGTATTCGCGCTACTTACCTGATCGAAACCCCGGTGGCGGTCGCCGACGCGGCCGCCGTGCTCGCGGGCGAACAATCGTGCGGCACCTTCGTGGCCGTCCCGGGCGAGACCGATGAGCTGCGCGAACGCTTTGCCGCCCGCGTGGAGGCGATCGAAGACCTCGGCGCGAGCGGCTCCCCCAGCCTGCCGGGCGGCAAGAAGAGCGGGGCCTACCGCCGCGCCCGCGTCACCATCTCGTGGGCGCTGGAAAATGTGGGCTACAACCTGCCGACGCTGATCTCGACCATCCAGGGCAACCTGTACGAGATCCGCCAGTTTACCGGCCTGCGCCTGCAAGACATCGAGCTGCCCGCGAGCTTCGCCCAGCACTTCTCCGGCCCCAAATTCGGGGTCGAGGGCTGCCGCAAGCTGACGGGGGTCGAAGGCCGTCCGCTGATCGGCACGATCATCAAGCCCAGCGTCGGCCTTTCGCCAGAGCAGACGGCCGAGATTGTACGCGTGCTGGTGGAGGCGGGGATCGACTTCATCAAGGACGACGAGCTGATGGCCAACCCGCCGCACTCGCCGTTTGACGCCCGCGTGAAGGCGGTGATGGACGTGATCAACCGCCACGCCGACCGCACGGGCAAGAAGGTAATGTATGCCTTCAACCTCACCGACGAGCTGGACGCGATGCAGCGCCACTACGATACCATCGTGGCGGCTGGCGGCACCGCAGCGATGATCAGCCTCGTGAGCGCAGGCATGGTGGCCAGCAAGAAGATTTGCGACCGGGGCGAGCTGGCCATCCACGGCCACCGCAATGGCTGGGGCATGATGACCCGTCACCCGATGATCGGCATGGACTACACCGCGATGGTAAAGCTGTGGCGCCTCGCCGGGGTGGACCAGCTACACGTCAACGGCATTGCGAACAAGTTCTGGGAAGACGACGACTCGGTGGTGGCCTCGATGGAGGCTTGCGCCGCGCCCTTCCTCGGCGGCAAAAACCCGCTGCCCGTCGTCTCCTCCGGCCAATGGGGCGCGCAAGCCCCCGAGACCTACCGCCGCACACAGACGACCGACCTGCTCTACCAGGCCGGGGGTGGCATCATGGCCCACCCGGATGGCCCCGCCGCTGGCGTGCGTTCGCTGCAACGCTGGTGGCAGGCGGCGGTCGAAGGCCTCACGGCCCAGCAGGCCCTCGCCACCTATCCCGATTTGCAGCCCTCGTGGGATAAATTCGGCCCTCTCTGATGCCCGACCGCGCGACGCAGTTGAAACTGGCTTTTTACGGCGACGACTTCACCGGCTCGACCGATGCCCTCGAATCGTTGTCGCTGGCGGGTGCGCACACCATCCTGCTGCTCGACGTGCCCGACGCCGCCACGCTGGCCCGCCATGCGCAGGCCCAGGCGGTCGGCATCGCCGGGCATAGCCGCTCGATGACGCCTTCCTCGATGGAAGACACGCTGCGGCCCGCCTTCAAGCGCCTGAAAAACCTGCGCGCGCCCTTCGTCCATTACAAGGTCTGCTCCACCTTCGATTCGTCGCCCAAGGTGGGCAGCATCGGCCATGCGATCGGGATCGGGCTGGAGATCTTCGACTCGCCCTTTGTGCCGGTCGTGGTGGGCGCGCCCGCGCTGGGCCGCTATTGCGCGTTTGGCAACCTCTTTGCGCGCCTGGGCACGGGCAAGACGGGCGAAGTCCACCGCCTCGACCGCCACCCGTCGATGAGTCGCCACCCGGTGACGCCTGCCGACGAGAGCGACTTGCGCCGCCACCTGGCCCGCCAGACCGACCTCAAGATCGGCCTGATCGACGTGACGCAGCTCAGCCGCCCGCTGGAGGAGGCCCGTGCGGCCCTCGCGGAGCTGGTAAAGACGGGCCACCGCATCATTTTCTTCGACGCGCTGGAAGAGCGCCACCTGGAGACGATCGGCCACTTGCTCGCACCCTACGGCACTCCCGAGCAGCCGCTGTTTTGCGCCGGCTCGTCGGGCCTCGGGCGCGCGCTGGGCTTGCACTGGCAATCAACCGGCGAATTGACGCCCCCTGCCGCGTGGACGCCCGCCGAAGCGGTCGAGCCCCTGCTGGTGATCTCGGGCAGCGCATCGCCGGTGACAGCCGCGCAGATCGCCGCCGCCCGCGAGGCCGGGTTTGCCGAAGTGGCCCTCGATACCGCCTCGCTGCTGGCCGGGCAAGTGACGCACCTCGGCGAGCCGCTGGAGCGCACCGTCAAGGCCCTCCGCGCCGGCCAATCTGTGGTCGTGCACACCTGCTCGGGCCCCGATGACCCCCGGCTGAAGGTGCGCGTGCCCTCCGGCGTCGATACCGCCAAGGTGCTGGGCACCGCGTTGGGGCAAGTGGCCCGCCAGTCGGCTGGTGCCGTCAACCTCGAACGCGTGATCATTGCCGGCGGCGACTCGTCGAGCTATGCGGGCCGCGCGATGGGAATCCAGGCGGTGGAGATGCACGCGCCTTTTGCCAGCGGCGCTCCGCTCTGCCGCGCCCGCGCCCCCAGCTCCACCCTCGACGGCGTGCAACTGAATTTCAAAGGCGGCCAGGTCGGCGCTCCCGACTATTTCCTGGCCGCGCAACGTGGTCACCTCTGAACCGAAAAAGCCTCTCACCATGCCCAAGACCCTCGGATTCCTCCACACCTCCGCCACTTTGGTCCCCATCTTCCAGGACCTCGCCAAGACGCACCTCCCCGGCGTCGAGACGTTTCACCTTTCCGACGACAGCCTGATCAAGGACGTGATCCGCAAGGGCAAGCTGACGCCCGAGACGGCCCGCCGCGTGGTCGACCATGTGGCCTCCGCCGCCAATGCGGGTGCGGACCAGATCCTCGTCACCTGCTCGTCCATCGGGCGTGCCGTCGAGGCGGCTGCCGCGCTGACCTCGGTGCCCGTTTTGCGCGTGGACCAGCCGATGGCCGACGAAGCGGTGCGCACCGGCAAGAAGATCGGCGTGATCGCCACCTTGCCCACCACACTCGACCCGACGGCCGACCTGGTGGAGCGCCGCGCAGCCGTCGCCGGCAAGCAGATCGAGCTGACCGCCCGCCTGTGCGAAGGTGCCTTTGAGGCCTTGATGAGCGGCGACTCTGCCACGCACGACGCCAAGGTGGCCGCCGCCCTGCGCGAGCTGATGGAGCAGGTCGACGTGATCGTGCTGGCACAGGCTTCCATGGCCCGCGTGGTCGGCACGCTCTCGGAAAGCGAGCGCAAGGTGCCGATCCTGGCCAGCCCGCCTTTGGCCATGCAGCACCTGGCTACGATCTTAGGTTAGTTTTCCGTAACGTCTTCTCTTCTTACCCCGTGTCTCACCCCTCCTTACCCCCCACCCCATGCAGAAATTCCGCCAAGCCCTCCTCGCCGGCAGTGCTGTCGCCCTCATCGTATTCCTTGTGGGCCTCGCCCTGGGCAATGCGGGGCTGTGGCAGCCAGCGGCGCTGATCGCTTGCGTCCTCTTTGCGCCTGGGCTGGGAGCGATCCCCGCCCTCGGGGGCTACCAATATACCGCCTGGATCCTCACCGCCGTCGTAGCGGGCCTGCTCTACCCGCAGGAGCTGCTCTACGTGGGCGATTTCGACCTGCGCAACAAGTGGTTGATCCTCTTTGTGGTGCAGGCGGTGATGTTTGGGATGGGCACGCAGATGAGCCTGCGCGACTTCAGCGATGTCGTGCGCTCGCCGCGCGGGGTGTTGATCGGGATGGTCTGCCAGTTCACGATCATGCCGTTCAGCGGCTACTTTATTGCCAGGGCGTTCGGCTTCGAGCCCGAGATTGCCGCTGGGATCATCCTGATCGGCGCGTGCTCCAGCGGCTTGGCTTCCAACGTGATGGCTTACATCGCCCGGGCCAATCTCGCACTGTCGGTCACCGTGACGGCCGTCGCCACCCTCGCCGCCCCGCTCGCCACGCCCTTCATGATGAAGCTGCTGGCGGGGACGATGGTGGAGGTGGTCTTCCTGGGCATGATGCTGCAGATCATCAAGATCGTGGTGGTGCCCATCGGCTCGGCCATGCTGCACGACTACCTCAAGACGGCCTCCGCGACAGGCTGGAAGGTGGTCGGCTTCCTCGCCTTGCTCAGCTTGGCTTGGCTTGGATCGTTGGCTCTGGGTGCCTGGGGCTTCTGGACGGCCCATGCGCCGGAGTCGCTGCTGCCGTTCATCGGGATCGTGGGCTTTGTGGCGGGTGCGATCGTGATCGGCCTGGTGTATCACCTACTGGTGCGCGGCCTGCCGCAGATCGAGCGCCTGATGCCGCTGCTCTCGATGGTCGGTATCGTCTATTTTACTACCGTCACCACTGCCGCCGGGCGCGACGACCTGCTGCGCGTGGGCCTTTTGCTCTTCGCCGCCGCCGTGATCCACAACGCTGCGGGGTATATCCTCGGCTACTGGATGAGCCGCCTGCTGGGCCTCGACCGCAATTCCGCTCGTACTGTTTCACTGGAAGTGGGCCTGCAGAATGGTGGAATGGCTTCCGGTATCGCGGGCTCGATGGGCATGCTGGGCACTTTGGGCCTGGCCTCGGCCGTTTTCAGCCCGTGGATGAACATCTCCGGCTCCATCCTGGCCAACTACTGGCAAAAGCACCCGGTGGACAAACCCTCTTCCGAATAACATCCCCCTCCCATGAATCCCCTCCGAAACCTGACCCTTTTGGCCCTGCTGCCGGTTGTTTTGCCGGTCGTGGCCCAAGCTGACCGTGCTGAAGAATTTGCCCAACCGGGCCGTGAATATCAGGCCAAGTTCCGCTGGTGGTGGCCGCATGGGCTGGTGGACAACGCCGAAATCGCCCGTGAAGTGCGCGACATGGCTGCCGCTGGCTTTGGCGGGGCCGAAATCGCCGACGTGCACCACAGCGTGCGCGATCGCGAACTCGCCCCCGACACCCACGGTTGGGGCACGCAGCCTTGGGTCGACGCTGTTACCGTAGCCTTCGAGACGGCGCGCGAGCATGGCATGGAGCTCGACCTGACGATCGGGCCGTCTTGGCCCGCCGCCGTGCCCACCGTCGACCCCGACCACCCGGCAGCCATGAAGGAGCTGGCGGTAGGCTTTGGGCAAGGCAGCTTCCCCATGGAAGTGCCGCAGCCTCGCGTGCATGCAGAGCGCGGCGTAAACCGCCAGGAGCTGCGCTTTGTGCAGGCCGCACGCGTCGTCTCCGGCGACCCGGCGGAAAAGGGCAAGTGGGTGCTGCAGCAGGATTCGCTCGTCGATGTGACCGACAAGGTGCGCGACGGTGTGATCCACTGGACGCCGCCCTCCGACGGCGAATGGGTCGTATTGGCCTACTGGCTACGCGGCTCGGCTCAACAGCCGGAGCGTGGGCCGCATACCGAGCCCGAGTCTTACGTGGTCGACCACTTCAGCGAGGCCGGCACACGCGCCGTAACCGATTTTTGGGAGCAGAACATCCTCAACCCGCACCTGCGCGAGCTGATCAAGGACGCGGGCGGCAACCTGTTCGAAGACTCCCTCGAAATGGAGACCGACTCCACCATCTGGACCCCCGGCTTTGCCCAGGAGTTCCAGAAGCGCAAGGGCTACGACCTGATGCCCTACCTGCCGCTGGTGGTGCAGGAGCACGAGAAGAACATCATCACCTATGAGGGCTACAACGGAAGCCAAGTGGTGCACGATTTCTGGGATGTCCTGTGGCAACTCTACATGGAGCACCACCAGCACGCCCTGCAGGCTTGGGCGGCGGAGCTGGGCCTCGGCCTGCGCACGCAGCCCTATGGCATGCCGACCGACGCCATGCTCTCCGCCGCACACCTCGACATCGTCGAAGGCGAGTCGCTCGGCTTCAAGAACCTCGACGACTACCGCTCGTTGGCGGGCGGGCGCGACATGGGCGGCCATACCGTGATGTCCAACGAAGCGGCGGCCTATGCCGGCGGAGCCTACAGCACCACCTGGCAGCGGGTATTGACGACCCTCAACCCGATCTTCGCGGCGGGGGTCAACCAGACCTTCTTCCACGGCTACGCGTATGCCGAAGTGCCGGACGTGAAGTGGCCGGGCTTCGCGGCCTTTTCGCCCTATGGAACCGGCCCTGGTTACGCCGAGGCCTGGGGGCCGCGTCAGCCGAGCTGGCAACACGTGCCCGACATTGCCGACTACTTTGCGCGCGTGCAATGGGTGCTGCAGCAGGGCAAGCCGCAGGTCGACGTGGCGTTCCTGCGTCAGGAAGGCTATGCCGGCTCGGGCTTTGGCGCCCCGTGGTTCACCACCGAGGGCGACGCCACCGGCTGGACGCACTCCTTTGTCGCCCCCTCGCTGCTGGAGCTGCCGCTGGCGAAGGCCAAGAACGGCCGCCTCGCACCCGACGGCGCGAATTACCAGCTGCTCGCCTTCGAGGGCAACGCCTTCCGCGGCAAGAGCATCACCATGCCGGTGCAGACGGCGGAGAAGCTCTACGACTACGCACGCAAGGGCAAGCTGCCCATGATCGTGGTCGGCGACTGGTCGCAACCCTCCACCTCCGGCCTGCCGCAAAAGGGCGAAGAGGCCGAGCTGAAGAAGATCTTCGACAAGCTGCTCAAGCTGCCCAACGTGATCAACGTGCCCGACCGTGAGTCGATTGGCGAAGCGGTGGCCAAGCTGGACCTCGACCGCCCGGTCAAGCACCCGAACGCTTCGCTCGTGCACGCGCACCGCCGCGACGGCAAGATCGACTACTTCTACTTCTCCAACGCAGGCAAGGACGCCACCGGCGAGGTGCCTGTCTCGATCCGCCCGAGCGCCAAGGGTGCCCAGGCCTTCGAGTTCGACCCGTGGACGGGCGAGATCTTCCTGCTGCCGCAGGCCCAACGCGAAGGCGACCGCTACGTGATCCCCGTGTCGCTCTCCCCGGGCGATTCGCGCATCCTGGCCTTCGCCCCCAAGGGCACCTTCCCCCAAGCCAAGGAGCACCAGCCGCTCGGCCCCGTGGCCGACACACTGACCCTCGGCGACTGGCAGCTGACGATCGAGGCCTGGACGCCGGGCGATAAGGCCACCGAAACGAAGAAGACCGAGCACGAGGTGGCGCTCGATACGCTGCAGCCGTGGACGGAGCTGCCCGGTCATGAGTTTACCTCGGGCCTGGGCCGCTACACGACCGAAGTCGAGGTGCCCGCCGAGTGGCTCGACCGTGGCACGGTGACGCTGAGCCTGGGCGAAGTCTTCGACACCGCACAGGTGACGCTCAATGGCCAGACGCTGCCCACGCTCAACCCGCTGCACCCGGTGGTCGACGTGACCGAGCACCTCCAGCCGGGCGAAAACACCCTGCAGGTGGAAGTCAGCACCACGCTGAACAACCAACTTCGCGAGGCGCACAAGGAAGTGTTTGGCAATAACTCCGCACAGCCCTATGGCATGATGGGGCCGGTGGAACTCCGCCACCACCAGCCGCAGCGCTAGCCGCGCCTCTCTCCCCTTCCTCCTACCAACCCACGTCCATGAGCGATACCCCCGCGAAAAAGCTACCGGTCGTCCCGCCGCAGTACATCTACCCGTTCATCCTGGTCACCAGCCTGTTTGCCCTCTGGGGCTTTGCGAACGACTTCACCAACCCGCTGGTGCGGGTGTTCAAGGAAGTCTTCCTCATCAGCAATGCGCAGAGCAGTCTGGTGCAGTTCGCCTTCTACGGCGGCTACTTCACGATGGCGATCCCGGCGGCGCTGATCATCCGCAAGGTGTCTTACGCGTGGGGTATCTACATCGGCCTGGGGCTTTACGCCCTGGGCGCGCTGCTGACGATCCCGGCGGCGACGATGATGGAGTTCAACCTCTTCCTGGTCGGCTTTTACGTGCTGACGTTTGGTCTCGCCTTCCTCGAGACCAGCGCCAACCCCTACATCCTCTCGATGGGGCCGCCGGAAACGGCCACCCGTCGCCTCAGCCTCGCCCAGGCCTTCAACCCGGCGGGCTCGCTCACGGGCATGGCGGTCGCGACCTTCCTGATCTTGCCCAACCTGCAGATCGCCGAGTTTCGCGAAGCGGAAGTCGCCGCCAATCCGGAATACGCGACCATGCTGCCGTCGGAAGTCGACGGGCTGGTAACGCAGTCGATGGAAGCCTTTGCGGCGAATGAACCCGCCGCGCACCAGCAAATGGTGGCGCACGACCTTTCGGTGGTGATCATCCCGTATGTGACGATCGCCGTGATCGTGCTCGGCGTGCTGGCGCTCTTCCTCTTCTCGAAGATGCCGGACGCGGGCGACGAGAGCGAACAGATCAGCCTCGGGCGGTTGATCAAGCGCCTGATGACCTTCCACTACCTCGGGGGTGTTCTGGCGCAAGCCTTCTACGTGGGCGCGCAGATCATGTGTTGGACGTTCATCATCCACTACGGAATGATCCTGCTCGGCCTTTCTGCCGCCGAAGCACAGGGCTACAACCTCATCGCGATGGCGATTCACCTCGCGGGCCGCTTTATCTGCACCTACCTGCTGAAATACGTCAACCCCGGCAAGATGCTGGCGCTGCTGGCCATCGGCGCGCTGATCTGCACCCTCGGCGCGATCTTCGCCCCGGGTATGGCGGGCCTGTATTTCCTCATCGGCATCTCGGGCTGCATGTCGATCATGTTCCCCACGATCTATGGCATCGCGCTGGAGGGGCTGACCCCGAACGACGCCAAGCTGGGATCCGCCGGGCTGATCATGGCCATCGTGGGCGGCGCCTTGATGCCGCCCCTGATGGGCCGAATCATCGACGGGCCCGACCAGAACGTGCTGGGCATCGCGCTGGAATCCGTGCGCTATTCGTTCTTCCTTCCTGCCGTCTGCTTTGTCATGATCGCCCTCTACGGCTACCTCGCCCAACGCATGGAGCGTCGCGACCCGGCGCTCGCGTAGGCGGTGGAGCTGCCTTACACCCCCAGTCTTTAGAGATCCCCTTAATCGATTCAGATCATGAAAGAAGTTCTTCTCGTGGCCAGCGGCGACCTTCGCCTTTCGGCCAACCAACAGTGCTGGCCTGAACAGGCGGCCATGGAGCAACAACTGTCGGACGTAGTGGCCTCCCTGGGCTACACCATCCGCCGCGCCCACCCCTACAAGGCGGCAGAGAAGCATGGCTTTATCGCCAGCCAGCGCGAGGGTATGGACGTGTTTGCCTCCATCGACCGCGACCAGCCGCTGATCGTGGCCGAAGCCGTGTGGCAGTATTCGCACCACGTGCTGGCGGGCCTGATCTCCCACCGCGGGCCGATCCTCACGGTGGCCAACTGGTCGGGCACCTGGCCGGGCCTCGTCGGTATGCTCAACCTCAACGGCTCGCTGACCAAGGCGGGCGTCGAGTACTGCACGCTGTGGAGCGAGGACTTCAAGAACGACAAGGCTTTCCAGGAAAACCTCGAGCGCTGGCTGAAGAAGGGCAAGGTAAAGCACGACCTCAGCCACACCCGCCCCTACAAGGCCGACGGCATCAACGCCGACACGGTGAAGGTCGCCGAAGCCATCGCGCAGGACCTCGACCGCAAGAAGTCCATCATGGGCGTCTTCGACGAGTTTTGCATGGGCATGTATAACGCCGCCATCCCGGACGAGCTGCTCTTCCGCACGGGAGTCTACAAGGAGCGCCTGAGCCAGAGCGCCCTCTTTGCCGCCATGCAGGAGGTGTCCGACGCCGAGGCCGAGGAAGCCTACCGCTTTATCGAAGAACGCGGCTTCAACTTCCACTACGGCGAAGACCCGGCCACCGAGCTGACCCGCGAGCAGGTGATCGAGCAGTGCAAGATGTACATCGCCGCCTGCCGCATTGGTGACGAGTTTGGCTGCGAAGCCATCGGCATCCAGTATCAGCAGGGCCTGAAGGACCTCTGCGCCGCTTCCGACCTCGTCGAAGGTATGCTCAACAGCACGGAGCGCCCCCCGGTCAAGAATGCCGCCGGCCAGATCATCAAGGAAGGCCTGCCCTACCCCCACTTCAACGAAGTGGACGAGTGCGCCGGCCTCGACGCCATCCTGACCAACCGCGTGCACCGCGCGCTCGGCCAAGCCCCTGAAACGACCCTGCACGACCTGCGCTGGGGCGATTGGGACCAGTCGGGCACGACGGACGAATACGTGTGGGTGTTCCTGATCAGCGGCGCCGCCCCGGTCGAGCACCACGTAGGTGGATGGTCGGGCAGCCACGGCTTCCGCCAGCCCCCGATGTTCTTCCGCAAGGGCGGTGCGTCGCTGCAAGGCGTCGCCAAGGAAGGCGAACTCATCTGGAGCCGCGTCTACATCGAGGAAAACCGTCTCAAGATGGACATCGGCCGCGCCAAGGCGATCAACCTGCCCGAAGCCGAGACCCAGCGTCGCCTCAACGAGACCACCCCCCAGTGGCCGATCATGCACGCCGTGCTCTATGGCGTGAATCGCGACCAGATGATGGCCAAGCACAAGGCCAACCACCTCAACGTCGCCTACGCGTCCGATGCGGCCGCCGCCGACGCCTGCCTCCAGGCCAAGGCCGAGCTCGCCCGCCTGCTGGGCATCGAAGTCGTGCTCTGCGGCACCCGCGCCGACGGCAAGGCCCTGTAAGGCCGACGTAACGCACGTGAATTGAACCGCCGGAGATCCGCCCAGGGTCTCCGGTTTTTTTGCGTCCGAAAAAACCCAATGGGATATGGAGTGCGGCGCTCTGCGCCGATCTGATTTGGGGAGGTGTGGCAGGGATTGCGGGGCTCGATTAGGCGCTGGCATCCCTCCGGGATGCAAGAACTGCCTGAAAGGCACCGGCAGGAGAATAAGCACCCGCAAGGGTGCGAGCAGCTAGCCGGAAGGCGCCGGAGGCGACTTCCGGTTGACGCTCCCATGTGAAAAGCACCCTTTGGGTGCCACTTCCCCTTGCCCAAACTCTCAGCCCCTACACGAGCGCCTTGACCCCGGCGATGGCGCGGTCGACCTGGGCTTCGGTGTTGTAGATGTGGGGGCAGATGCGAAGGCCACCGGTGGGCGCACAGGCAATGCCGTATTGCTCATACATGGCATTGGCAACCTCGGCACGGCGGGCTTCCGGCACCTCGACGATCACGACACCGTGGCTGAATTCGCTGCTCTCGGGCGTCACGAGGTTCGCGCCGTTCTTCAACAGGCCCTGCTTGAGGCGGTCGGCCAAAAACACGACCCGGTCGTGCACCGCTCGCTTGCCGATGGCGCGGTGGAGCCGGATCGCTTCGGCCATCCCGGCGAGGGCGGCGTCGTCGCGCTGGCCAAGGGTCTCGAAACGGCGGGCGTCGGTGGCGTCGACGGTGGCCCCCGGCTCGGCCCCATAGCCGAAGTTGTACTGCCAGATCTTCGGGGCGTGTTCCTTCTTCACGTAGAGAATGCCGACCTCCTTGGGGCCGCAGAACCACTTGTGCGCGCTGGCGGAAAAGCTGTCGCAACCCATGTCGGCAAGGTCCAGATCGAGCGCGCCCCAGCTCTGCGCGCCGTCGACGTGGACAAAAACGTCGAACTCGTGAGCCATCTCACAAAGCTCCTTCGCGGGCAGCTTCAGGCCGGAGACGTTGGAAACTTCAGTAAACGTGAAGAGCTTCGTCTTGCCGGGCTCGATCTGGCGGCGGAAAAACTCCACCACCGCGCTCTTGCTGGGCGGCGTCTTCCAAGGCAGCTCGACCCGCTTGATCTCGAACCCGAAACGTTCCTGCCGCTTTTCCCACGCCAGGTAATTGGTCGTGTGATTTTCGGTCCAGAGCAGCACCTGATCGCCCGGTCCGAGCGGGAAGCCGTTGTTGATGATCGAATTGGCCTCGCTGGTGTTGCGCACGAAGGCGACATCGCCGGGGCCCACGTTGAGGTAGTCCGCCAGCGCGGCACGGGCCTTCTGGACGATGCCCGCAAACTTCGCACGGTTGTTGAAGGACACGTCGCGGTTGAGGTTGCGCGTCACTTCAAAGACCTTCGCCTCCACCGCATCGAACGAGGGGCAGAGGTTGGCGGCATTCATCGGCGCAATGCCGGAGCTGAAGCTGAACATGCCCGCCACCTCCCGCCAATTCGCCGGAGAAATGCCTGCCTCCGGTGCCGGGGCCGCGAAGCCCAGTTTGGCCCCCAGGGCGCCGAGGCCGAGGGTGGCGAGAAATTGCTTGCGCGTCAGATGACGCGGCGGGGCCACGAGGGCCTGTCCATTGCCAGTAGTATGCGTTGATGCTTCCATGTGCTCTGAGTGGTTGAAGGGCGCAAGGAGGGGATCGGCCACAGAGCCGGGAGCAAAACCCGGCAACGCGCGAACGCCATCCCACCCCGCTCGGGGAACAGGAAGCACTGCTGGCGATGCCAACGACTAGGGCGGAAGCCCGAAAATGTAAACCACTTCTTCACTTGGCGCGATTTGCATATGGCTTGGCGCGCCCTGCCAATGACGTGACGGGGTTTTTAGGATAAGCTGTCGACCATGAGCCAAGACAATATCCAAGGAAAAACCGTCGTCATCACCGGAGCCAGCAGCGGTATCGGCGAAGCCATCGCTCGCCGCCTCGCGAAGGCCGGGGCCAACGTCGTGCTCGGCGCGCGCCGCCAAGACCGCCTCGACGCCCTCGTGAAGGAACTCGAAGCCGCCGGTGGCAAGGCCATCGCCCGCGCCACCGACGTCACCAAAGCGGACGACCTCGAAGCCCTCGTGCAAGCCGCGATCGACACCTACGGCCGCATCGACGTGCTGGTAAACAACGCCGGCCTCATGCCCCTCTCCCCGCTCGAAGAGAAGCGCCTCGACGAGTGGAACCAGATGGTGGACGTAAACATCAAGGGTGTGCTCTACGGCATCGCCGCCGCCCTGCCCCACATGAAGGCCCAGCAGAGCGGCCACATCATCAACGTGTCGTCGGTGGCCGGGCACGTGGTGTTCCCCAGCAGCGCCGTCTACTGCGGCACCAAGTTTGCCGTGCGCGCCATCACCGAAGGCCTGCGCCAGGAAGCCAAGCCCTACCTGCGCACAACGATCATCAGCCCCGGCGCGGTGGAGTCCGAATTGCTCGACGGCGTGAAGCACGGCGCGACCAAGGAGGCCCTCAGTGGCATTGCCGCCCTGCGCATCCCCGCCGACTCGATCGCCCGCGCCGTAGCCTATGCCATCGACGAAGACCCGGCGGTCGACGTAAACGAGGTGCTCGTGCGCCCGACCGCCCAGCAGCTGTAAACTTACTCCACACGAACCTGCCATTGCCCTGCCCGCCCTTGTGCGGGTAGGGTTGTGGTGTATCCGCCCCCGCCCATGGAAGACCGCTTCAAGCTCCACGGCCAGGTCTTGCGCCGCCTCGAAGACCTCGGCCTCTCGCCCGCCGCCGTATTGCGCCACGCCGGCCTGCCGCTGAGCCTGTTCGACCAGGATGTGGTCGCAGTAAACACCGCCCAGATGTTTGCCCTCTGGACGGCGATGACGGAGCTGAGCCAGCGGCCCGACATCGGCCTCGCCTTCGGCAGCCAAAACCAGATCGAGCACTACGACCCGCTGATCATCGCCGCGCTCTACGCCCGCTCTTTCCGCGACGCGATCCAGCGGCTGGCGCGCTACAAACAGCTCGTCTGCCCCGAAGAGGTGCACGTGGAGGAGCGCGACGGCGAGGCAGCGGTGTCGTTTATCTGGCTGCTCAAGGATGCGCCGGAGCCCCCCAGCCTCATGGACATGTGCTTTGCCTCCATGATGATGCTGCTCCAGCGCGGCACCGGCCAGCCCCTGCGCCCCGTGCGGCTGGAGATGCGCCGCCCGGAGGCCCACCGGGAGCTCTACGAGCGGCACTTTGGGTGCAGCGTGCGCTTCAATGCCGGCCACGATGCGCTGATCTTCCACAGCGCCGACCTCGACCGGCCCTTCCTCACCCACAACCCGGAGATCTTTCGCATGTTGGGGCCGCAACTGGAGCAAGAGCTGGCCGCCAAGCTGGCCGAACGCACCCTGCCCGAGCGCGTGAAGGGCGTGATCAAGCGCCTCCTCGCCGGCGAGCGCCCCACCATCGGCCGTGTGAGCCGCGAACTGGGCATGAGCGCCCGCACCCTCCAGCGCCGCCTCGCCGCAGAGGGCCGCACCTTTCAGGAAGTGCTCGAAGCCGCCCGCCGCGAGCTGGCCCGCCACTACCTGCTTCACTCGTCGCTCGAGCTCAACGAAACCGCCTTCCTCCTCGGCTACGGCGACGCCAACTCCTTCTTCCGCGCCTTTCAGCAATGGGAAGGCGAATCCCCCGGCCGCTGGAGGTCGGCGCAGCGTGGGGTGGCGGTGTAGCGGGAAGGGGGCGCAAAAAAAGCGAAGGTGGAAAACCTCCGCTGGGATGTGGCGCAATGAAAAACTAGATTACCGCAGCTGGGTGCGCAGTTGTTCGAGCTCTTCGCGCTGCGTTTCGATGGCGGCCTTTTGCTCTTCCAGGGCCTTGTTCTGGTCGATGACGATCAGGGTCAGCTCTTCGATCTTCTGCAGCATGGCTTGCTGAAGCTGTCCGATCGGCACACCGTTCTTGGTCTCTTCGGCCGACGGAACGCCAGGCAAGTGCCCGTTTTCCTCGATGAACGCTTCCCAATCCGTAATTCTCGGGCGAGGGTAGTCATCTTCGAAGACGAAGTCCGCATAGGTGTTCTGGTCGGTCACCAGTTCACTGGCGTAGATTTTGCCGTTTACGTAGAGGTGGTAGCCTTGATGCTGTAGATCGTAAGCTTTGGCGTTGATCGCCACAATCGAGTTGAAGGTATTGATTGCGCCGTTGTTGATGCCTTGACGAACCCCGTTCATGCTACTCCAGACAAGCGTGCCAGAAGTGGCGGGCGCTTCGGTATTTCCGGTCGCCGAAGCAACAGGCTGCAGGATGGATACGGTGCTCCCCCCAATGGCAAACTGAAGGTGTGCGAAACGCGAGCCACTACCTTGGCGGTAGTAGAGCACATAGAAGTCATCTCCGTTGATCGTTTCCTCGTAGACGGCCCAACGGTGGTTGTCGTTGTTGGCGTAGGAGCCGTTATAGCCGCCGTGGCCAGACTCGTCGAGCAGAGGAACGATGGCTGCACCGTCGCCGCGGGAGCCGAAGGAGAACTCGGCGGTATAACCGGAATTCTGCGACCAGTAGCCCTTGGCACTTGCCATCAGGCGCCCCTGAATGAGTGCGCTGGTAGCGGTCGTCCCATCCTGCTTGGCAAGGCGAGCAATGCGGTACCACTGCGGCGAATCGGCCACGCCATTTGTCTGGCCGGTGGGGCCAAGATCAACGCTCGTGTATCCATCGACCGACATCGCATCTAGCACTTCCACCTTGGAGCTGGAAATCGGATGGGCGAAGTTCTGAAAGCCGTCACCATCCGTGGGGCCAGAGACGGTACCAGAAGGCGACACGTCGAGCTTGCCTGCAAGGGCGGTCGAATTGGTGGCTATGCTGGCCTGCGCAGAGGTCAGAGTGGTATCCAGCGTGGAAACCTCACTTTGCAACGTTGAGATCGCTGAGTAGGCTTCGATATTCGGCTGCCCATCTCCTTTGATATTGAGCAATCCATAAACAGCAGCGTTTCCGAACACCACAGCCTTATCCTGAACGTAAAGCTCATCAGACCTGGTTTTCTCATAGCGGCTAGTACCAACATGAACCATGCGACTGGCATCATCTGCAACTGATGACAGGAATCGGATATTCACCAATTCATTGTCGGTTGTGAGCCGTGCAAGCTTGAACTGCTTATTTGGATCACTGTCATTTAGATACAGATTATTAAGATCCTGATCCTCCCCACCTGAAGCGTAGAAATGAACATCGAGATCAGCGCTCCGAAGGTCTCCATAAACGAAACTTGCGAGGGTAGCTCCCCCCATATTTCGAATCTTCCAGTCGATGTCTCCCTTTAGACCTCTAACGTTGCTGGTGCGAATAATACCCGGCATGTCTATCGCTCCAACGATCGACCCTCCTTCCTCCTGCGTCCCCGAAATCCAATGTGAATCCGGGGTAACGGTCACATAGCTGAAGCTGATCTGGTTGAGGTCCTTGAGGTCGAACACCGGCAAGCCATTCCCATTGCCGTCTGTTCCGAAATCACCTTCGAACTTACAGTCACTCAAACGAATGTGGTTACTGCCATTACCGCCATTCGCGGCCTGAAATGCGGTGCCGAAAAACCGCTCGAAATGACACCCGACGAAGAATATCTCGTTTGCAGTTCGATCGGCACCCTGCAGCTTGATCATTGGCTTCCCGACCCCACCATATAGCGCCTGTTGTGCTGGCAAAAGCAAATAGGAGTCGATCTTGAATCTTGAATTGTTTATCCGTGCATCCCACACCTCGCTCAGAAGCAATTGAGTGCAAGTGGGCCACGTATCGATATATAGCTTGTTGATAAATACCAATGAAGCCGAATTCGCAATCTCTACCATGGTGCTAGTGGGCGCAACAAGGCCTTGTTGCCCTCCCTTATCTGCGAAGACAAGGGAGTCGATCTCAAAACCTTGAACTCTTTGATTCGAGTCGCCCGCGCCCTCCACGCCTTTTAATCTTAATGCAACGACATCTCGCATTCGGCGGATCTCCCCGCGGTCCACGCCATGCTGCGTCCCGTGCCAAATGGTGCTTCGCCACGGCCAGTGTCCGCTCGTGCTGGTCAAGTCGATCGTCTGGTAGATCTCATAGACACCTGTCGAAAGGACGCGGGTGCCGACCTTGAGCGCCTTCATGAGTGCGCGCTCGTCGCCAGCCTCTGATCCACTTGTCGTCTCGGCAGGCAGACCGTTGGTGGAGACTCCGAACCATTCGGGGCGCGTCCACGTGTATTTCATGCGGCCAACCAGTTCGTCTTCATCGGCCTTGATGATATACTGAAGGGTATCTTCAATGGTGCCCCGTAGCGTTAGCGTTTTTCCAACGCCGTCCATCGAAATAGAGCCCTGCTCTTCGAAGCGAAGCGTGTAGCGTTCCTCCACCAGATAGGAGTCCCGGAAAGTAAGCGGAGAGTGAATCGCGATGTGGGTCCCCGTCCGCTTTGCGGCACGCATGGCGACCTCATCGCCAGCGGTACCGGCGGCCTTGCCGTTGGCGTCGACCCCATACCACTCGGGGCGCACCCAACTGTTGTTGATGCTGCCGGTGACGTTGCTGGGGGCTTCGAGGCGCATGACCCACTGCATGGTGTCGTGGATCGAGCAGTTCAGGGTGAGCAGGTGCGTGGTGCCGCGGAGGTCGAGGTAGCCGCCGTTTTCAAAACGCAGCGTGATCTCGTTCGGGATCGTCAGGCTGTCGTCGAGCGGCGTGGCTTGATTGATGACAATGGTGCCATAACCGACGGCTTGAATGTCGGTGATGAGAGCAGCGAGATCGTCGCTCCAGTCGCCGTCCGCCGTGATTTCATGGTCGGACAGGATGTAGACCCCTTCAGCAGTCGGGGTAGAAAGCGCAAACGCACCAGAGGATGCAGAGAGTAGCGCGGATAGGGTTAGAATAGTTTTTTTCATGCAGAGGCGGATTGAATCCGCCATCCTCCTAATCAAAACTACTTAACGCTGCGATAAGAAATTGTTTAAAAATAAGCGACCGCCTGGTGATACAAAAAACGCCACCAGCCTCATCGGCCGGTGGCGTGAAAGGAAACTGAGCTAACCGCCCTACCCTACTCGACGGTGACGGCGGATTTCTTCGCGCTGTCTTCGAAGGCGATGGCTTTTTTCTCGGTGTCGGCGAGCTTGACCTGGCTGAGCGTGATGTCGCTGGATTCCTTGCCGCGCACGACGAGGAAGGGCGCGTCGGCGGTGGGTTGCTCGCTGCCGGCGATGGTGATGTCGTGGCTGCGCACGATTTCGAAAGCCGGGCCTTTTTCGGGCGCGATGTGGACGTTGCGGATGGTGATGTCGGCGCTGTCGGTGGTGATGAAGCCTTGGTTGGCCTTGATGCGCATGTTCTCGAGCGTGATGTTGCGGATGGGCATCTCGGAGAGGCCGATCATCTCGATCGCGCGGGCCGCGCCGTCGCACTCGATGTCGCGGAAGGTGAAGTTGCGGAACGAGGGGGGCACGTCGGTCAGGGGCTGCACGGTGCTGCTGCCGTAGAACTCGTTGAGGCGGATGGCCTGGCCGCCCATGTCTTTCATGCGCAGGCGCTCGACCCAGAAGTTTTCGACCACGCCGCCGCGGCCGCGCATGGACTTGACGCGGATGCCGCGGTCGGTGCCGACGAAGACGCTGTCGTGCGCGTAGACGTTGCGCACGCTGCCCGACATTTCGCTGCCGACGACGATGCCGCCGTGGCCTTCGTTGCCGTAGATGCGGCGGATGACGACATTTTCGGTCGGGCGGCCCACGCGCCAGCCGTCTTCATTGAGGCCGGCCTTGAGCACGATGCAGTCGTCGCCGGTGGAGAAGTAGCTGTCTTCGATCAGGATGTTCTGCGTCGAGTCGGGGTTGATGCCGTCGTTGTTGGGGCCGACGGTCTTCACCTTCACGCCGCGCACGATCATCTCGTTGACGTAGATCGGGTGGATCGTCCACATCGGGCCGTTGGTAAAGGTGACGTTTTCGATCAGCACGCGGCGGCAGGAGACGAACTGCACGAAGCTGGGGCGCAGGCCTTCGAACTTGTCACCAAAGATGCGTTCGTTGGGCGGCACGCCGTCGACCACCATCTGGTAGAGCGCGGGGGCGGCTTCCTTCTGCTTGGTCGTCTTCCACTCCCACCAGGCTTCGCCCTGGCCGTTGAGCAGGCCTTCTCCCGTGATGGCGACGTTGGTGGCGCCGTAGACGTAGATGGGCGCGCTGTAGTTCCACAGCTCCATGCCTTCCCAGCGCGAGAACACGACGGGCAGGTAGTCGTCGCGGTTTTTGCTGAAGAGCACGGTGGCACCCTTCGACACGTGGAGCTCCGTATTGCTCTTGAGGTGAATGGGGCCGGTCAGCCACTGGCCTTCGGGGATGACGATGCGGCCGCCGCCGGCCTTGACCGCTGCGGCAATGGCGTCGGCAATGGCATGGGTGTTCATCGTGGTGCCGTCGCCCTTGGCCCCGAAGTCGCGCACGTCGAAGTCGCGGTCGGGGATGTTGGGCACTTCGAGGTCGGGCATGTCGAAGTAGGGCGACAGGTTGGTGTAGCGCTGGGTGTCCTTGGCGCGGATCTCGGAGGGGTCGATGCCGGCAAAGGCGTCGGCCTGGCCGGCAGGCACGAGCTTGAGCTGGTCGAGCATCGTTTCCGACGAGCGGTGGCCGAGCACGAGGCGGTGCTTGCCCTTGGTCAGGTCAAACGAGATGTTCTCGGTCACGTCTTCGGTCGTGAAGCGGCGCCAGACCCAGTTGTCGGCCCAGTCGTGCACGCGCCACACGAGGTCGCGACCGGCAAAGCTGACATAGTAGGAGTCTTCGCGAACCCGGGGCTTGCCGGGCGTGAACACCTTGGCCCACAGCTCGTAAGTGCCATCGGCGGGCACTTCGACTTCGTAGACCACCTGGCCTTTGGACTGGCTGCGCTCCTGGGCCATCGGCACGCTCTTGGGGGCGTAGACGTAGCGGCCTTCGGAGGCTTCGCCGTCGCGGCCCACTTCATAGGGCGCGGTGACTTTGCCGCTTTCAGCTTCGAAGATGATGTCTTGATCCTGGGCGCTGGCCGCATGGGCGAACCACGCACCCGCCACGAGGAGAACGGATTGGAGGAAGGGGCGGAACATGTGTGTCAATACGGGTTGGGGAAGATAGGTGCCCCAACCGTAGGCGCGCCCTCCCAAGGGTTCAAGACAGATCGGGCGGTTTTGGGAGGAGGGGGGTATAGAACATGGTTCCTCCGCATGTCTAGCTACTGTAAACTAATAAAGCTTGCTTCCGTTAGCGCATCCTATAATATATTCACCCCAGCAGGCGGTGGAAATCTAACCTAGGCGCCATGCCTACAAAATTACGGCTCACAATCGGGCGGTAAATTCTCATTACTCCTTAAACTGTAGCGGCTAAAATGGGAAAAAGCGGCAGAAAGTCTTTATCAGAACCTACTAAAATCAAGCTGCTTGCACAAGCAAGGTCGAGTTGCCCAAAGTGTGACTTAGCTTTGTTTTACCAAAAGAACGGCAGAACTAACGGTCATTACGAGATAGCTCACATCTACCCACTAAATCCGACAAAGGAGGAGGCCGAACTCTTAAAGGATGAAGAGCGACTAGGAGATGGCGATCCAAATCACGAAGATAATTTAATACCTTTGTGTCCGAATTGCCATACGATTTTTGACAAGCCAAGAACAATAGATGAATACAGAAGCCTGCTCAGCATTAAGAAGGAATTCATTCACCTCGAAGACCGAATAAGCTTATACAGAGATAGCACCTTAGAAAAATCTATAGGAAAAGTGATAAACCTTCTATATTTAGCATCCGAAGAGGACCTTACAAGCAGTCTTAACTACAACGCAAAAACAATCGACAATAAAATAAATAATGATATCCAAAAGCCAACAATCCGAAAAATAAAACATAACGTCTCAGACTACTATGAGGTTATCACAAATCACCTAAAAGCTCTTGAAACTACCGAACCAAATTCAACTACAATAATTGCCACACAAGTTAGAGCGTTTTTCCTCCAACTAAGACGAAAGAATTTTTCAAAGCAACAAATCTACTACAGCATTGTTGACTGGATTAAAACAAAAACCAAATCGGAGAACATGGAAGCTGCAGAAATATTGACGTCTTACTACATCCAAAACTGCGAAATATTCGAATGATCTTCCCTAATAAAACAATTCCACTTGATGAATCTCTACTTTCAAAGACGCCACACGTTTTATCACTGATAAACACCGGAATCCACGTCAACCAACTAGCAGAACAGTTCACGAGAAATCACGAGAATATCCATGATCTAGTTTTAATCTTAGACATTCTTTACATCCTAAACAAAATCGGACTAGATCCACACACCGAGTTAATCACGCCATGCTAGCCGAAATTCGATGCAGTAAATTCAGACGCAACCCAGCACAATTCAAAAGTGGGCTGAATGTCATCACCGGAGACAATGTCGCAACCAATTCAATCGGTAAGTCTACGTTTTTAATGGTAGTCGATTTCGTATTTGGAGGAAACACCTTCCTAAGCACAAACGCAGACGTCATATCTGAACTAGGCCACCATAAATATTTATTCAAGTTCCGATTCGACAATAGAGAATTTTATTTTTTCAGGGATACTGGAAATCCGGATCGCGTGTTCCAGTGCGGTTCAGATTACACTTCTGAGGGATCAATTGATGTAAAAGAATTTCGTGAATTTTTGCAGAAACACTACAACCTAAGCCCTACGGGCCTCTCATTTAGATCGATAGCATCACTTTTCACAAGAGTCTGGGGAAGGGACAACCTTAACCCCAAAAGGCCTCTCGACCCTGCACCCAAAGCGCGGGGGAGTGACTCCATTGAATTTCTACTGAAGCTTTATTTAAGTTATAACTCAATCGAGCCATTAGCAACGCAATATCACCACCACGAAGATAAAAAGAATGCCATCAAGAAAGCACAGAAGCAAAGGGTAATTCCTCAAATCAGCAAAACTGCCTATACAATAAGCACAAAACGAAAGCAAACAATCGATGAAGAATTCTCTGAGATTAGAAAAGAATTATCAAGATCATCGTTAAGCATATCTAAGCTATCCTCAAAAGAAGTAAAAGAGATTAAATTCCAAAAAGACGATCTCACTCAATCAAAAATCAAACTTGAATCCCGCCTCAATCGCGCAACCCGCTCACTCAAAGAAAGTCGTTATATTACCAGCAAAACCTTCAAGCCGCTCAAGGAGCTGTTTCCAGGTTTGGATACAGAAAGGCTATCCCAAGTCGAGGAATTTCATTCCGCAATATCTCGCATCCTCAAAAAGGAAATTGAGGAGTCGATTATGTCACTGACAGTAGCCGTCAACACCATAGATGAAGAAATCAATCGCTTGGATGACAAATTGTCTTCGCTTTTAAAAGATTTAGACAACCCCAAGCCAATCATCGACAAAGTTTACAGCCTAGCTCGTGAACACGAGTACATATCATCTACCACTCAATTCTACGAGGCGCTAGTCAAACACGAAGCTGAATCCAAGAAATTCAAAATCGAATTACAAGAAGAAACCAACAGGCAACTATCAAATATTCAGAACCTCATAAATGAAGAAATACAAACCCTGACCGCTCAACTCTACGGAGAGCAGAAGAAAAGCCCTCACATAACACTGAACACAAACAACTACACCTTTGATGTCTTTGAAGATACAGGAACCGGAACTGCTTATGCAAACCTGATACTATTAGACTTATCAGTAGCTTCAACCGCAAACATCCCCGTCCTTATACACGACTCTGTTTTATTTAAGAATATTGAAAACATGGCGGTTTCAAGGATACTTCAAGCCTACAACACCCTTAAAACTCAAATTTTCATTTCTATAGATGAAACCGACAAATATGGTGAAGCAGCTATGCGCATCATAGATGCAAATCGTGTTTTGGATCTTTCAAATACCAGTGTTCTGTACACGAAGGATTGGAGAAGAAAACCCCAAGAAGCACCAAACAGTGGGCCCACTCGGATTTGAACCGAGAACCAAGGGATTATGAGTCCCCTGCTCTAACCATTGAGCTATGGGCCCGTAGGGAAAGGGGGTTATCTAGGCGGGGAGCGGGTGCGTTGGCGAGCGGAAAAAGCGGTGGGTGGCGTTTCGGTGGCTCGGCATGTGGGCGTTCTCGGGGCGGGCGGAGACGGGAAAGGCGTTTAGTGGTGGGGTGTGGCCTTGCCAGCTGGCAAAAGGCGGCCATCTTGAGGTGAGAGACAAAGTTTGACCGGTCTTGCCCGATGGACGCTGCCACCCTTTTGACTTCCGATTCGCGTTTCAGTGCCGAGCGCACGCACATCCACCAGCTACTGTTGCAGTCGCTGGAGGGGTTGGCGCAGTGCCCGGACGAGGAAGAGGTGTCGGAGCTGATCGAGCTGCTGTTTGCGGCCAGCCTTTTGCGCGAAGAGGGGCGCGCGGTGCAGGCGCGCATCGTGCTCGCGCCGCCGATGGTGTTCGACTCCGACGATGGGCCGCCGAGTGGCTGGCAGGTGCACCGTTTCGAGATCCCGCGCCGGCTGACGGCCGACGAGCTGCGTCGCCTGAGCCCGGCGGCCGGCTTTTTCCACTCGTTGCTCGGCGTGTGGCGCGAGAAGGACCAGTTCCAGATCTGGGGCGTCATCAACAGCGGCACCAACTGGATGAACGCGGTGCACGGGGGCCGCCGCCTGGGCCAGCGCAAGCACCGCTTCCCCGTGCTGCACCTGCGTGACCCGGGGCGCATCACTTTTTACCTCGACGACCAGCAGGTGGCGGAGGTGTTTGGGCACCAGACGAGCCTGGGCGGCCTCGACGTCTTTCAGGCGCGTTGGCTGGGCGACCGTTTTGCGCGCGCCCGCAGCGGCCTGATCGAGGAGCTGCGCGAGCGTTACGGCTTTACGCACTGGACGACGTTGACGCTCGCGGTGTTGATCCGGCGGCTGGCGCAGCAGTTCATCCGCCGCATGATCAGCCTGATCCGCATCAGCTCGCACGGCGGCACGATCCTCATCCTGCCTTCGGGCGAGCGCGGGCGCACGATGGCCGACCAGTGGCTGGAGCCGAAATACAGCCTCAGCACCTCGGGGTCGGACTTGCGGTTCCGGCGCCTCACGTCCCAAATCGTCTGCCGGCTCGGTCAACTCGCCGGCCCGGCGGACAACCTGGAGGAGATCTGGCGCATCTACCGCGAGAGCCGCGACGGTGGGCTGGAAGAGCTGGACGAGGCGTTCTTTGAGCTGGCCCGCTTTTACGCCGACTTCATGCGGGTCGATGGCGCGCTGGTGCTGACCCGCCGCTTCGAGACGTTGAGCTTTGGCTCCGAAATCCGCGTGCCGCACAACCTGATCTCGGTGATGGAAGCGATGGACCTGGAGGGCGATATTCTGGAGCCGCGCGACCCTCGGGCCGACGGTACCCGCCACCGCTCGGTCTACCGCCTCGTGCTGGCCGAGCCGGAGGCGTTGGGCATCGTGATCTCGCAAGATTCCAGCGTGCGCTTCATCGCTCATCATCAGGACCAGGTGACCTACTGGACCCACAACGCCGGTTGATTTTCCCATGAGCACCCCTGCCCGCCCCGTCGTCGAAATCCACTTTTGCCCCGGCTGCCGCTGGTGGCTGCGCGCTGGCTACACCGCGCAAGAGCTGTTTGCCACCTTTGGCGGCGAGCTGGCGGAGGTGCGCATCATCTCCGCCGAGCAGGGCACGTATGTGATCAAGCTCGATGGCCAGACGATCTGGGACCGCCGCGTCGACAACGGCTTCCCCGAAATCGCCGACCTCAAGCGCCGCATCCGCGACCTCACCGCCCCCGACCGCGAGCTGGGCCATCTCGACCGCAGCAAGGCCGAGGCGTAGGCTAAAATACGTTCGACAATGGGCTGCTCAGGCCACATCTACAGAACCGATGAGCAGTTCCCCCGCTGAAGACCGCGCCGCTTTCCTCGCAGAAATCAATAAGCACATCCCGGCAGGGGTGGACTGGAAAAAGGGGGCGATTGACTACGTTTCCAACCTCATCCAGCAAGGCGGGGATGGCAACCGAGCTTACCTGATGGCAAAGCCCTTCATCGGCGGGCCCGACTACAAGTCGTTCTATGACCATATCTACCGCTTCCTGAATGCCTTTGAAACGATGGATCTTCCGATGCGGGCGCGGGTATTGGATGTAGCGGCCGGCCCGGGGTGGATTTCCCACTACCTCGCAAAATTAGGTTACCAAGTCGTCGGCACCGATATTTGCGCCGATCTGCTGGAGCTGGCGCGCGAGCGTTGCGAAACCGAACCTGCCCCGCCCTATGGGGCCAACGTCCCCTTGTCCGCCCGTTTTATTACGCACGATCTGGAGGAAGGCCCCATCGAAGGCGAGGAGCCTTTCGACGCTGCAATCATCGAGTCGGCCCTGCACCACTTTGTCGACCCCATCTCGGCGCTCGAGAATGTTCGCGCTTCGCTCAAGGAAGATGGCGTGCTCTGCATTCTGGAAGGCGTACGCGCTGGCACCCCTGAAGAGACGGCCGAGCTGCTGGAGGTAATGGAAAAATACCAGACGCTCGAACGCCCTTATTCCCGCGACCAACTCGTGCGCATGCTCAAGATGACGGGCTTTAGCCACTTTGAGTTCTTCAGCTCGATCAACGGCTGGTTCAATCTTGAACAGCCCCAGGATCAGCAACGCCTGAACACCCAAAAGCAGAGCGTGAAGCACTTCAATTTCCTGCTCGCCTCAACCTCGGACAAGTTTTTCAAGGACGTGCTAAAACGTCCGGCAGCCTCCGAAACCGTCGCGCTTGAAGGCATGTTCCCGCCCGAGGTGAAAGGCTTCCGCTGGGCCGAAGCCAACGCAGAGATTTATTTACCACCCCATCAACCGCTTACCCTCAGCCTGCGCAATCCGATACTACCTTCTGGTCAGCACCAACTTGTCCAGATCAGCAGTGACGGCGTGGAAGTTGCACGCGCTACTCTAACACATCCCGGCAAAACAGGGGAGGTTGTGATTGAGGCAGACGTTACCGCTCGACGCCTGCGCCTGCGATCGAGTTTCCAGTGGTCTCCAGCCTGGGACGGGCAGAATGACAGCCGATTGCTTTCGTATCAGATAAAGTGGTAGCTTACGTCCTTTCTCCGGGCGGCGCTTGAAACTTCGGCGGAGTCGGGGCTCATTGCGGGCATGTTCCGGTGCATGAGCCTCTCTTGTCTCGCCCTGCTCGCCACTGCCGGCCACGCACGCATCATCCACGTCAATCAGGCGGCGGAGCCTGGCGGCGATGGCACCAGTTGGGGCTCGGCCTATCGTTACCTGCAGAATGCGCTGCAGCAACTGCAGGCGGGGGACGAGGTCTGGATCGCTCAGGGCACCTATTACCCGGACATGGGGACGGGGATCGACAACAACGATACCACGGCCAGTTTTCACCTCGACCAACCCATCGTCTTGCGGGGTGGTTTTCTGGGCTCCGAGACTGCGCCCAGCCAGCGCCCGACCCAAGGCGCGGCGACTGTGCTCAGCGGCGACCTCGGGGCCGGGGCCTACAGCCAGCGGCTGGTGACGGTCGACTACGCTACGGTAGAGGCCGAGACCGTGCTGGAGCGTTTGCGCTTTGACCGCACGGGCACGACCCACTCGGGCGCCATCGTGCACATCCAGGCCAATACGCGCCTGCGCCGCTGCGTGGTGGCGGGCGTCACGACCAGCACCCAGCCTTTTGCCGCCGACGCCGGGCGCTTCTTCGTCGAGGATTCCCAACTGACAAATATCAACCCCGACCTGTCCAACACGGATCTGTTCGTGAACCTCGGGACGCCCGGGGAAATCGCGATCGAGGCCGACGGCAGCCGTTTCAGCCAGAGCACGGGGCGCGTCCGCCTGGAGGGCAGCTTTAGCAACACTTGGGTCGAGGGCGCGATTGACGCCGTACTGCACGAGACCGATACGGTGGTCGTAACGAACGTCAGCAGCGCACGCCCGGCCGTAACGCTGGGCAAAAGCCCACTGCTGAGCCGTACCATGTTGCTCAACGCCTCGCTCGATCCCAGCACCGGGACGCCGGCCACCGGGCGCGAAACCTTCTCGCAAGTCGCCTTTGTGCGTACGACGTTCTTGCAGCCGGTCAGCTCGAGGACCTCCGCCGCGCAATCGCTCTTTTACGAGCCGCAGCTGGCCAACTCCGGCAGCTACCTCTTTGCGGGCTCTCCCACCACCAATTCCATCGTCGTCCTTGGCAGCCTCGCCCAAGATCGCCTCTTCGACCCGGGCACTCCCCTGCCCTCGCCTTTCCATCCGGTCATGATCCCGGGCTATACCGGCAGCATCCCCGAGATCGTCAATGCCCAGCCTCTATTCCGCGACGCGCAAAACCCGCTGGGGCTCGACGGCCGCCTCGGCACGCTCGACGATGGCTTCCGCCACGCCGCCGGCTCTCCGGCGATCAACGCAGGCAGCAACGCGCTGGTGCCGCCCGACCGGCGCGACCTTGATGCCGATGGCAACACGACCGAAGGGCTCGCGCGCGATATGTCGAACTTTCGCCGGGTGCAGGACGATGTGGTCGACTTCGGCCCTTACGAGGATGGCAACGAGCTTGAGCTGATCCATACCGTCACCCCCGTCGTCGCGCCGGACAACGCGGGCACCGTGATCGGCGTTTTTCAGGTCGAGCACGACAAGGAGACGACGCTGACCGCCAAGCCCAGGTTGGGCTACGTCTTTACCGAGTGGAGCGGCGGGGCGACCGGCAGCACCAACCCGCTGGAAATCATCGTGACCGACGATGTAGAGATCACCGCCAACTTTGGGCAAGACTTGACCGATGCCGACGGCGATGGCCTGACGGCGTATCAGGAATATGTGCTCTACGGCACCGACGATACCAAAAAAGACACCGATGGCGATGGTTTGACGGACAAGCAGGAGGTCGACAACGGGCTCGACCCGACCCACGACGACTCGGCCTTTGTCGACGCCATCAGTGACAATCCCGGGCTGCTCGGGCTCTACTCCGCCGCTCAAGTGGAAGCGGCGCGGCAGGAGGGCATCAACACCGTCGTCTCCAACCCTGCCAGCTACAACCTCTTTACCGCCACAGAGCGCGATGCCGCCCGCCAAGCGGGGATCGACACCGTCGTGGCCAGCCCGGGCGACTACGGCCTGTATACGGCCCCCCAAGTCGACACCGCCCGTCAGGAAGGCATCGATACCGTGCTCGCCAACCCGGGCGCTTACGGCCTCTCCGCAGGCAGCCCGATCACGCTCGAAGTGACCGTCGGCGAGATGACGATCGACGTAGCGGGCCAGACCTTGCGTGCCGAACTGCTCTTGCGCGAAGGGGACAGCGAGTGGACGGTCTTCGACACGCTGGAATTTGAAGTCGCCGCTCCCAGCACCGCCGAAGCTCAGCTCTACCGACTGGAGTTCAGCGCACCGTAGGCAGGCTTGACTTCGGAACGTTTCTAAACCGAAATCAGGAATAGGATTTCCATTCCGACCTCCTTTCGTTGGGATTACCAGTATGCCCCCTGTCGCTAGCAGGGGGCGTTCTTTTTGGTCCTCAGGACCAAAAGCAATCCAACGTGCTCGAAAAAGTGCCTCTACCGGCAGACGTCAAGACTGGCGGAGCGACTGTTGCGAGCGTGTGCACGCGTCACGCGCTGGCTCGGGCATTGAAGAAGGCGCGCATGTGCAGCTCGGGGCGTGGGATCGTCTTGCTGAGCCAGGCGAGGTAAGTCTCGCGCTGCTCGTCGGCGGGTAGCTCCCAGCCGGTGCCGAGGCGAATGCGACGGGTCAGCTCCTGCAGGGTCAGCGCCACGCTCACGGAGATGTTGAAGCTCTGGGTGAAGCCCAGCATGGGGATCTGCATCGTCACGTCGGCCAGCTCCAGCGCGCGTGGGCTGAGGCCGTTGCGCTCGTTGCCGAAGCAGATAGCCAGCGGGCGGTCGACCGGCAAGTCGTAGAGCGAGACGGAGTCTTCCGCCAGCGCAGCGGCCACGATGGTAAAGCCCTGCCCCTTCAGCTCTTCCAGACACGCCGTGGTGTTGTCTTGCTGCCGGCGCGAGTAGCGGTGCAGGGTCAACCACTTGTGGGCACCCATCGCGACGTCGCGGTTGATGTAAAACTTGTAGAGGTTCTGGATGTTGTAGAGGTGCTGCAGGCCAAAGATCTCCGTCGTGCGGAGGCAGGCGCTGCTGTTGTGCGGGTCCTGCAGGTCTTCGAGCACCACGCGCAGGTTGCCGATGCGGCGCGAGAGCACGTCGCGCATCCGCTCGCAACGCTCGGGCGTGGCGAAGCCTTCGAGGTAGGTCGTCAACGCTTCCTGCCCGGCAGCATCCAGTTTTCGCCAAGGTGCGTCCATCGCTCACTAGGAAGGCACCGGGGCGCGGCAGGGCAACCGGAAAATGCCCGGCGAACCACCCTGAGGCGAGACAAGGGCTTGTCACAAGACTGTAAAAGGCGTCATCAGAGGTATTTCCCTTTGCTCCACCAACGCATGCCACCCATAACCGCCAAGAGGTTTATACCTATTTCCTTATTCACACCACCATGCGTCTCACTCCTTTCCTCACTCTTGCTGGCGTTCTCGGCCTTTCGTCTGCGGCCCACGCCATGATTAACATCAGCATCACCGATGCTGGCGCCGGGCAGATCCTGCTCGCCTACTCCGGTTCGAATACCTTCGACGCCCCTTTTTCCGACGCCTTCATCCGCTACCAAAACACGGAGACCCTCCTGATTGGCTCGAGTGTATATGTCAATGATGGGCCCGTGGGCGACATCATGATCAGCGTCGACGGCGGCACGGCGTTTGCGCCCTACGAAATTGAAATGGTCGGTCTCCTGAGCGGAGGCAACTACCTCGGCGCCCGCGCCGGGATCTCCGGCAACAGTTCGATTGTCGTCTCCGGCTCGACCCTCCTGAACGTCGACTACAGCAACTTCATTGAGGGCTCGACCACTGTCACCTCTCCGGTCGGGCCGATCACGCTGACCGTCGGCACGCCGGTCGTGCCCGAGCCGACGACCGTCGCCGCCCTGATGGGTGCCGCCGCGCTGGGCTTCGTGGCCGTCCAGCGTCGCCGCAAGGCATAAGCCGTAGCATCGCTCTTTCCCGGGTGGCATCCCTCCAGGATGCTTGCGGGGCGGACGTTTCCTGCAGTGTCGTTTCGCTTCGCGAACCTCAACTGCAGGCTACAGAGATGGCATCCCTCCAGGATGCTGCCTGAGTCCCAAAATCAGAGGCTCTCAACCTTGTAGGGTCCATGATGGCGGACAGGCCCCGAGCCTCGACGATCTCAATAATACACGCAGGGGCGGGAAGCGATTCCTGCCCTTTCGCTTTTTAAAACTCCCGCTCATCATTGCCAGTAGCGGCGGAATCCCTCTACACTGGGGCCATGCGAATTGCTTCAGTGTGCCTTTGGGTGCTCTCGCTCGCCCTGCTGGCGGGCTGCGGCCAACGTGAAGCCCCCGTCGACCGGGCGGCGAAGGAAGGCATCCTGTTGATCGACAGCGGCGCAGAGCCCGCCACGCTCGACCCTCAACTCGCCTCCGGCCAGCCGGAGCACAAGGTCATCGTGGCGCTCTTTGAGGGGCTGCTCGTGCCCCACCCGGAGCGCGAGGGCGAGGTGTTGCCCGGAGTAGCGGAAGAGTGGGAGCACAACGACGATGCCAGCGTCTGGACCTTCCGCCTGCGCGAAAATGCCCGGTGGTCCGACGGCTCGGCGCTGACTGCCCACGACTTCGTGCGCTCTTACCAGCGCATGCTTTCGCCTGAGCTGGCGGCAGACTTCGTGACGCTGCTCTACCGGCTCAAAAATGCGGAAGACTACCATCAGGGCCGGCTGAGCAACTTCGGCAAAGTGGGCGTCAAGGCGCTCGACGAGCACACGCTGCAGCTCACCCTCGTCGGCCCCACCCCGTATTTCCCCACCCTGCTCACCCACTACGCATGGTATCCCGTGCCCATCGGCACCATCGAGGCCCACGGCGGCTTGTTTGATCGTAGCGGCGCGTGGACCCGCCCGGGCAACATCGTGGGCAACGGGCCCTTTGTCCTCACGCGCTGGGAGCCCAACAGCCGCCTGCAGGCCCGCCCCAACCGTTTTTACTGGAACCGTGAAAACGTGGCGCTCAAGGGGATCGACTTTTTCCCGATCGAGAACGACGAGACCAGCGCCCGGATGTTCGACGCGGGCGAGCTGCACCTCACGCACAGCCTGCCGACTTCCGACTATGAGCGGCGCAAGATGCGCGGCGATCCCACCCTGGTCGAGGGCCAGCAACTGGGCACCTATTACTACGCCCTCAATACCGACCGGAAGCCGCTCGACGACGCCCGCGTGCGGCGCGCGCTCGCCTTGGCGCTGGATCGTAGCGTGATCGTCCAGCACATCACCCGCAGCGGCGAGCGCCCGGCCCACCGTTTTGTGCCCGACGGCTTCAACCAGTACGCCTACGAAGGCCCGGCCCGCTACAAGCCGGCGGAGGCAAGGCGGCTCCTGGCCGAAGCCGGATTCCCCAATGGGGCAGGCTTCCCCGAGCTGACGCTGACCTACAACACGCTGGAGGGCCACCGCCGTATCGCCGAAGCCGTGGCCAACCTGTGGCGCGAAAACCTGGGCATCGGGGTGCGGCTGGAGAACATCGAGTGGCGGACCTACCTCGAACGGCGCGCACAAGGCGAATTTCAGATTGGACGAATGGGGTGGGTCGCTGACTATTATGACCCCCTGACGTTTCTGGAGATCATGATCAGCGAAAGCGGCAACAACGACAGCAACTGGAGCAACGCCGAATACGACCGGCTGGTGGCCCAGGCCATGCGCGAGCCCGACATGGCCGCGCGCGGGCGCCAGATGGCCGCCGCCGAAGCGATCCTGATGGAGGAGATGCCGGTGGTGCCCGTCTACTTCTACGCCCGCCGCTGGCTGCAGGATGAGCGCGTGCAGGGCTGGCACTTCAACCTGCTCGACCAGCACCCCTACCAGTTTGTTTCGCTCGAAGGCGGGAACTGAGACCATGGGCCGCTACGTGTTGCAACGCCTCCTGCAGGCCGTGGTGGTGTGGTGGGCCGCCGTCACGCTCTCGTTTGTCATGCTGCAGATGACGCCCGGCAGCCCCTTCAGCTCCGAGCGCGCCTTGAGCCCGCAGGTGCAGGCGCAGCTCAACACGCTTTACGGCCTCGACCAGCCCGCCCCGGTGCAATACGTGCGCTACTTCGCCAACCTCTTCCAGGGTGAGTTTGGGCCCAGCTACCACAGCTCGCGCAGCGTGGGGGAGATCCTCGCGCAGACGGTACCCGTATCGCTGGAGCTGGGCGCGTGGTCGCTGCTCGTGGCACTGGCCATCGGCCTCAGCGCCGGCATGGCCGCCGCGCTGCATCACAACCGCTGGCCCGACTACACCGTGATGTCGTTTGCCATGATCGGCATCTGCCTGCCCACCTTCGTGCTCGGCCCGCTCTTTTCGTGGCTTTTTGGCGTGGAGTGGCGACTACTGCCTGTCAGCGGCTGGTTTTACCCGGAGCACCGCATCCTGCCTGCGCTTACGCTGGGGCTCGTTTACGGGGCCATTGTGGCCCGCGTGACCCGGGGCGGCATGCTGGAGGTGCTCAACCAGGACTTCCTCAAGACGGCCCGCGCCAAGGGCCTGCCGCCCATGCAGATCCTCCTGCGCCACACGCTGCGCGGCGGCCTGCTGCCCACGGTGTCGTTCCTCGGGCCGGCGATGGCCGGGGTGGTCAGCGGCTCGTTTGTGATCGAGACGATCTTCCAGGTGCCGGGCCTCGGCCGACAGTTTGTGCAAGCTGCGCTGGGGCGCGACCAGATGCTCGTGCTGGGCACGGTCAGCGTCTACGTAGGCTTCGTCACGCTCTTCAATCTGCTGGTCGACTTGGCGGTCGGCTGGCTCGACCCCCGCGTCAAGGCCCGCCATGGTTGAGCCGCACGCCACCCCCATCGTCGACGAACTGCCGCCGCCGTCTCGCTCCTTCTGGGGCGACGCCTGGAGCCGCCTCGCGCGCAACCGGCTGGCGCTGGCGAGCCTCGTCATCCTCATCGGTATCACACTCTTTTGCGTCGTGGGCCCCTGGCTGCGCGGCTACGGCTTCGACGCGCAGGATTACAGCCGCATCTACGCCCCACCCTCCGCCGCGTTTCCCTTCGGCACCGACGACCTGGGCCGCGATCAACTGGTGCGTGTGATGGTGGGCGGGCGCGTCTCGCTGGGCATCGGCATTGTCGCGACCGCCATCACGCTGCTGATTGGCGTCACCTACGGGGCCGTGGCAGGCTACGCGGGCGGGCGCATCGGCGGCCTCATGATGCGGCTGGTCGACGTGCTTTACGCGATGCCGTTCACGATCTTTGTGATCATGCTGCTGGCGTTTTTCGGGCGTAACTTCTGGCTGTTGTTCGTCGCCATCGCGGCAGTGGAATGGCTGACGATGGCCCGTATGGTCTACGGCCAGGTGCGTTCGCTGAAGGAGCGGGACTTTGTGCTCGCGGCCCGGATGCTCGGCACCCCGTGGTGGGAGATCGTGCGCCGCCACCTGCTGCCCAACGTGCTGGGCGTGATCGTCGTGTATGCCACCCTCACGGTGCCCACTGTAATCCTGCTGGAAAGCTTCCTCAGCTTCCTCGGGCTGGGCGTGCAGCCGCCGGACCCCTCGTGGGGTTCGCTGATCAAGCTGGGGGCGGAGCAGATGACGGGCTCGCCGCACCTGCTGATCATCCCCGCCGCGTTTTTCAGCGTGACGCTCTTTTGCCTCAACTTCCTCGGGGACGGCCTGCGCGACGCCCTCGACCCCCAATCCCGCCGCCACTGAGATGCCACTGCTCGACGTCCAAGGATTGACCACCCGCTTTGCGCTGCGCGGCGAAACCGTGCACGCGGTCGAAGATGTGTCGTTTACGCTGGAGGCGGGCGAAGTGCTCGGCGTGGTCGGCGAGTCCGGCAGCGGCAAATCCGTGATGGCCAGCAGCCTGATCGGCCTGCTCCCGATGCCGCCCGCGCAGATCGTGGCCGGGCAGGCCCGCTTCGAGACCGAGAGCGGCCCCATCGACCTGCTGAAGCTGGGCGAGAAGGCCCTGCGCGGCGTGCGGGGTCGTGAGATCGGCATGATCTTTCAGGACCCGATGACGTCGCTCAACCCTTACCTGCGCCTCAGCACGCAGTTGACCGAGGGCCTGCGGCATCACTATGGGCTGGGCAAAAAGGCGGCGCTGGACCAGGCGGTGGCGGCGCTCGAACGGGTGGGCATCGCCGACGCCGCCCAACGCATCCGCAGCTACCCCCACGAGTTTTCCGGCGGGATGCGCCAGCGGGTAATGATCGCGCAGGCCCTGCTCCTGGAGCCGCGCCTGCTCATCGCCGACGAGCCCACGACCGCGCTCGACGTAACGGTGCAGCGTCAGATCCTCGACCAGCTTGGCGAGCTGTGCCAGGCGCAGCGCACGGCAGTGCTCTTCATCACGCACGACCTTGGGGTGGTGGCCCAACGCTGCCACCGGGTGATGGTGATGTATGCCGGGCAGGTAATGGAGATCGGCCCCAGCGAGGTGATTTGCGAGCGTCCGCGCCATCCCTACACGCAGGCGCTCTTGCGCGCCCGGCCCAGCGCCGCGCTGCGAGGCCAGCCCCTTTACGCCCTGTCCGGCAATCCACCAGACCTGCGTCGCCCGCCGGTGGGAGACCCGCTGCTGCTGCGCCCGGGCGTGACCGGCGGCGACCGCTGGCGCAACGAGCGTCCGCCGCTCGAAGAAGTGGCACCGGGGCATTGGGTGAGGGCCAGCGACGCGGTCTTGCCCGCCTGGGAAGGAGGCCCACGTGGCTGAGCAAGGACATATGCGCATCGAAGACGTGCGGGTGACGTTCCCCGCGCGCGGCAAGAGCCAACCGGTGCAGGCGCTCAAAGGCGTATCGCTTGAAGCCCGGCCCGGCGAAGTGTTGGGCCTCGTCGGCGAGTCCGGCAGCGGCAAAAGCACCCTCGCCCGCAGCATCCTGCACCTGCAGACGATGGACGCCGGGCGTATCTGGCTCGATGACCTCGAATGGAGCAGCCTGCGCGGCACCGCGCTACGGCGTCAACGCCACCGCGTGCAAATGGTGTTTCAGGACCCGCACGCCTCGCTCAACCCGCGCCTGACGGTCCGCGAATCGCTGCTGGAGGCCCTGCGCTGCCGCCCGGGTCGCATGGACGCCAAGGCCGCACGTCGCGAGATCGAGCACTGGCTGGACCGCGTGGGCCTGCCGGCCGACGCCGCCCAACGCTACCCGCACGAGTTTTCCGGCGGTCAACGCCAACGTATCGCCATCGCCCGCGCGCTCCTGCCCCAGCCCAGCGTGGTGGTGGCCGACGAGCCCGTCTCCGCCCTCGACGTCTCCATCCAAGCCCAGATCCTCAACCTGCTGGAATCCCTCCGCCGCGAGCTGGGGCTGACGTTTGTCTTCATCACGCACGACCTCGAACTCGTCGGCTACTGGGCCGACCGGGTCGCCGTCATGCGCCGCGGCGAAGTCGTCGAGCAAGGCCCCGCCGAAAACGTCCTGCACGCCCCCCAACACCCCTACACGCAAGAGCTACTCGCCTCCGCCGCCGACAAGCGGGTACGATAAATAAATGAGGTTCCTCTAGTTTCCTAACGCGCTATAGAGTGCGGTGCTCTGCACCGATCTGGATTGGAATAGAAGCGGCGCACAACTCCTATCGTAAGTCTTTGGAAGCTTCCAGCCGGACTTCAAAAACCAGATCGGCGCGAAGCGCCGCACTCCACAGCGCGTTAGGCAAATCGTGGGTGCAGCTTCCTTCCAGCCGCTATCGCTCCTAGGGCTCCGAATTCGATAACGGAAAGGCGTAATCGAGATTGTCTGCCGGAGCGTCGCGCTCACCGGCGTCGATTTGCTCGGTAACAATGCCCTTCTTGAGCTTGTAAACGCGAAACTCAATCCGATCCTCGACCAGGCGCTCGCAAATTAATTCGCCCGTCGGCGTGGATCCTCCGTAGGGCATTTGGGGAGCATGAATCGCTTCCAGAAACTCATTCAACGGCTGCCCAAGTTGAGCCGCCTCGAAGTCGATCGCGGCCGACGTCACGCGAAAGCTCCTCTTGCCGTTCACCCGAGACATGTGCGCCGACCCTACAGTATGCACTTTCACGCCCTCAGGAGAAGCCGTGGTGCCCAGCTGGAACGGCTTAGGTTCCTCCACTCCCGCCGCGTGGCCAAGCCAGACCCCGGCGACAAAGCCACCGACCACTCCGAGAAATCCTCCCACCGCCAAGCCGATCCAAAAACGCTTCATGCATCTAGCATTTTGCCTGAGCGAGGGAGCGCAAGAACGATTGCTCCCCCTACAGCATCCCGACGGCCTGCATGAGCAGCTTGGCGAGCAGGGCCATGAGGATGACCGCGACGGGGTAGACGGTGGCGTAGCTGACGATGGGGGCCTGCAGGGGCGTCTTGGCGACAATAGTGCCGAGGGCGGGGGTGCTCGTCATGCCGCCGCAGATGCCGCCGAGGGCTTGCGGGAGCGGCATGCGGAAGATCTTCCGGGCGGCGAGGAAACCGAAGAGCATCGGGACGAGCGTCACGACAGCACCGATCACAAAGATGATCGCGCCTTGGCTGGCGATGGCTTCGGCCATGGTAGCGCCGCCCTTGGTGCCGGCATCGGCGAGGAAGAGCACGAGGCCCATCTCTTGCAGCAGCAGGCGCGTGGGGCGCGGGATGTAGCCGAGGATGCCGCCCACCTTGCCGAAGTGGCCGAGCAGCAGCGCCACCATCAAGGGGCCGCCGGAGAGGCCGAGCGAAAAGGTGCCGCCCCACGGCAGAGGCACCGTAATCAGCCCGAGGACGATGCCCAGCGCGATGCCGATGGCGAGCGAGACGAGGCTCGTCTCGGTGTAAGCGTTGGCATGGTGGCCCACGATTTTGGCGAACTTCTTCAGGCGGTTTTCCGAGCCGACCACCGTGATGAAGTCGCCCTTTTCCAGTCGCGTGTCCAGCTGGGGCACGAGCGTGAACTCCAGCCGACTCATCCGGGTGATCACCACCCCGTGGTTGCGCAACGGGTCGATCTCCTTGAGCGACTTGCCGACCACGTCCTGACTCGTCACGACCATCACCTGGCGCTCGTTGTCGGCATCCAGCACCACCTTGCGGTCGCTCGCGCGACCCACGAACTCGGTCGCCAGCTCCAGCGCACTGGGCTCGCCCACCAGCAGGAGCAACTGGCCGGGCTCGAAGGTGTCTTCGTAGGTCACGGGCTCCAGGCGCTCGTTGCGCCAGACGCGCGAGACAAGGCAGGCGCCGAGCTGCGGCAGCTTGCTCTCCGCAAAACGCTGGCCGAAAAGGTTGGGATTCGTCACCTCGATCAGGCGACGGGTAACGGTAGGCGTCGGGGCAGTTTCTTCTTCGCCCGCCTCGTCTTCCAAACGCTTGCCGAGCAGCTTGGGCAGGAGTTGCACAAAGAGCACCACGCCAATCACCCCAAAGGGGTAGGCGATACCATAGCCGACCACTACCGGGCCGGCCGCGCCCTGCCCGGCTCCCTCGATCGCCGCCGCGAGGGCGGGCGTGCTGGTGAGCGCGCCGGCAAAGATCCCCGCGATGAGGCCCGGCTCGATGTGGAAGATCCAGGCGGCCAGCAGGGCGGTCAGCGCGCCGGAGCCGACGACCAGCACCGCGAGCTTGGCCAACTGGCTGCCTTCGCGCTTCATCGCGCCAAAAAACCGGGCGCCCGCACCGATGCCGACGCTGTAGACGAAGAGCACCAGGCCGATCTGCCCTACCCCGGCGGGCACTTTCATCCCCAGGTGGCCCGCCAGCAGCGCGACGAAGATCACGCCGGACGAGCCGAGGTTGATCCCGCGAAACTGGAGATTGCCCAGCAGCAGGCCGAGGCCGATCAGGCCGAAGAGCACCAGCAGCGGGTTGCTCAGGATGGTCTCGAATATGGTTGAGTTCATGTGCGGCGACAGGGTCTATGGGGCGTTGGCATAGCGGCCCCCGGACTCGCCACATGTCGGCGCGCCGCGCAGGCCACCCTCCAGACGCGGGATCGATGGTCGTTCGTGGGCATTCTGGCTCCCACCCGGCGTGGGCAGTCACAGTTGCGCGTCAGCTCCCGATTCACACGGGATTCCCCCGAAGCTCCCCGGATGGCTCCCGAGAAGTCGAGGCCGATCATGCCCGGAGCCGGCCTTCAGTCAAGTTTTCTTTATGCAAAACATGCCTTGGATTAACAAAACTTATCAGAAGGCAACCTTATAGAAGCGAGCAGCTCCCTCTGCCACCCCTACTTTGCACTCGCTCCTCCAAAAGCAGCGCTTAATGTGCCTGCCATGCGCGTGGCGGTTCAAATCCCGATCAAAGCCCGGACGAGCACCCGGGTGCCCAACAAGAATTTCCGCGACCTCTGCGGCAAGCCGCTCTGCTGCTGGCTGCTGGACGAGCTGGTGCGGTGCGCCCCGCCCGAGTGGGACCTCTACGTCGATTCCGAGCACGAATCCGTCATGGACATGCTGGGCGCGCGCTATGGCGACCGCCTCAAGTTCCACCAGCGCCTCCCGTGGTTTGCGGGCGATCAGGCCAACGGCAACCACCTGATCCACCAGTTCGCGCTCCAGCACCACGAATACGACGCTTACCTGCAGGTGTTCGTGACGGCAGTGACCCTGAAGGGCGAGATCCTGATGGAAAGCGTGACGCAGTTCCTCAACTGCCTCGACCAGTACGACTCGATGTTTCTCGTGACGGAGGAGCCGGGTTGGATCTGGTATCAAGGCAAGGCGATCAATTACGACCCGCACCGCCCCGACGGCCTGCCCCGCTCTCAGGACGCCATGTATCTGCTCGAAACGACGGGCCTCTACGCCATCACGCGCGACGCCGTCTTCCGCACCGGCTGCCGCATCGGCAACAAGCCCCTGCTTTACCCCGTGGAGCCCCAATACGCCCTCGACATCGACACCATGGCCGATCTCCAGGAGGCCGAGCGCATCTTGGGCATCAAGTAATTATCTTCTCCAGCGCCTCCAGCCCACGACGCACACGGCGAGCAGACCAAGCACTCCCGCCGTGGTGGCAGGTTCGGGAATCGCCGAACCGGCAGTAACCGTGAAAGAAGTGAGATCGACGTCGTAATACTCGAACTCATTGCCGGAATTCAGCGCGGTGATGGTGAAGGCCCCAAAGGCGAAATCGCCAATGCCGTCGGCGTCCCAGATAGTGTTGGGGTTCGCCGTCTCGTCCCCCGGAAAGGTCTCGAAGCCCGGGTTGAGCCCTTCGACCGTCAGCCAGATCGTCTGAATCTCCACGTTGCCCGCGAAGAGGCCGATCCCGCCGTCACGGTCCGTACTGGCAATCATGGAAATGGCCGAAAGATCGTCACTATACACGAAACTGTGAGGATCGAGGCCATCGGGGGTGTCCGCCCATTGGCCAGTCGTGCCCGTGAGTGCCACCTGACTCCAGATCGGCGTCTCGCCTTCGATGGTGTAGGAGTATTCGACGGCAGTCGTGTCGTTGGTGGTGTTGGGCGCGAGGGCGTCGAGAGCCGGGTGAGTCACCAACACCAGCGTCAGGGTCTGGCCTAGAGAAAAAGCGGTACCGTCGGCATGGGAGACGGTGCCGGTGGCCGTGAACATGACGATGGCGGACAGAGAAGGAGCGGCAAACAGCGCAGCCGAAGAAGCAAGTAGGACACAGGAACGCATAGAGCAACGGAGAAGAGGCTGAGGCTGGTGATATGCGAGCAGCCGAAGAAGACAAGAGTATTAGCAACGCGATCGATAGTTATCACCTGGCAGCGCCTCGAAAGGCAGCTCTCTCTGGCATTCTGCGCCAAAAGACATATTTTGTCCGACATGGCAGAGATCTGGATTGGCTATACGACACTCGAAGATGAGGGCCAAGCGGAGGCGCTGGCGGGCAGGCTGGTTGAGCAAAAGCTGGCGGCTTGTGTGCAGGTGGAGGGGCCGGTGCGCTCGTTCTACCGCTGGCAGGGCGAATTGAAGCGTGAGGCGGAATACCGCCTGGTGGTGAAGTTCCCACGCGAGAAGCTGGTGGAGCTGGAACGCTTTATCCAGCGCGAGCATCCCTACGATACTCCGGAGTGGCTGGCCGTGCCGGTGGAGCGGGCAGCGCCGGAATATGCACGCTGGGTACGCCGTTCTTGCCTCTCCGAGCAAGAAAACGCTTGATCTCCCTCCCGCGAAGTGCTTTCTTTGCCGCTTTTCCTGGTTTCGACCATCCATTTTCAACGGAATACAGACCATGTCCCAACATCCCAGTTTCAAGGCCGGCGGCAGCGGCAAAAAGAAGGCGCGCAACGTTCTGAAGCGTTTCCAACGCATTGCCCTGCTCAAGAAGCGTGGCCAGTGGAAGGAAGGCGACCGCGTCCAGGGCCTGCGCAAGACGCTGCCCGAGGAATAGGTCTGTCCCCGACCCACTTTCCGGCCTGTTCACTTCGGTGGACAGGTTTTTTTGTGCCCAAACAGGGCGCCCGAGACGGCGGAAACTGCCGCGCAGGCCTTTTCAAATCGGTCGATTCGTCTTACCGTCCGTCCCAAAGGAGCTTGGCCACTGGCTGCCGATCGGATTGGCTCAGGAGGTCTTGTCCCCAGTAACCCCTTGTTCGGAACGATGGCGTTTTTGCAGGT
This sequence comes from Verrucomicrobiota bacterium JB022, assembly GCA_030673845.1. Lineage (NCBI taxonomy): Bacteria > Pseudomonadati > Verrucomicrobiota > Verrucomicrobiota bacterium JB022. The sequence continues at coordinate 174,106 of JAUTCQ010000017.1, read as the reverse complement.
CAACTTTTTCTCCGAAGTGCTCGAGATGGCGAGCACGCTCAATGTCATTTTGCCCGAGCGCACCCACCGCCAGATCGGCCTCCAAGGGCGCGCAAGCGACGGCCCCCACCCCACGCTCTACCTGCTGCACGGCCTCTCGGACGATCATACGATCTGGTGCCGGCGCACGAGCATCGAGCGCTACGTGGCACCGCTCGGCCTCGCCGTCGTGATGCCCAACGTGCACCGCAGCTTTTATACGGACATGCACTCCGGCGGGCGCTACTGGACGTATGTGAGCGAAGAGGTGCCCGAGGTCGCCCGCAGCTTTTTCCGCCTCTCCGCCGCGCGGGAAGACAACTTCGTCGCCGGGCTGAGCATGGGCGGCTACGGGGCCTTCAAGCTTGCCCTGCGCCAGCCGGAGAAGTGGGGCGCGGCCGCCAGCCTCTCCGGTGCGCTCGATCTCGCCAACCGCCCGTGCGAGGAGCGTATCCACGACGACTTTGTCCGCATCTTCGGCACCCACAAGCGCCTCGTCGACTCCCCCGACAACCTGTTGCGGCTGATCGATGAGGCGGAAATGACCGGCCGCGTGCTGCCACGCCTCTGGGCCTGTTGCGGGCGCGACGACTTTTTGCTGCCCGATAACCGCCGCTTCATCGCCCACGCCCACAAGTGCGGGGTGCCGGTCGAATACGTCGAGAACGAAGGGGCGCACGATTGGGGCTACTGGGACACACACATCCAGACCGCCCTCAAATGGATGCTGGCCTCGGGGGCGGAAGCCTGAAGCTGCGCACCGCCCGGTGGTGCACCCAGGCCACAATCAGCAGCTTGCCCCCCAGGACGCCGCTCATCACGACCAACGTGCCGTGCCAGACGATGCGCAAGTAGTCCGCACCCGTCCACCCCATGGGCGCCACGGCCTGCTCCACCCCCTGTTGCAGCAACGGCGGCAGCTCGGCAAAAAGCGCCTCGAAATCCAGCGCCCACAGCGCCCAGGAAGTCAGTGCCCACAAGACGAGGATCCACAACTGGTGCCAACAGAGCGCACGCGCGGTCCCCGGGCCCGGAGCAGCCTGCAGGCGGCGGCTCAGCACCAGCTCGCCCGCCCCGATGATCAGCGGCACCACGATACCCAGCCACGTGAGCCACGAGCGGTCGAAGAGCAGCCCCACCACCCCCAGCGCACCGAGCGCGGCATAGCCCCAGCCGAGTGTTTGACTCGTCCGTACCGATCGTCTCACCTCCGGCCGCTGCATCATGTGCCGAGCATGAAAACGCTTGGCAGCGCCAGTGGCCAGCCTCACTTTTCGGCATTGCCATTCATGCTTACGGCTGGCATACTAACGCTATCATGCGCCGACAAACGCCCCTCCTTCTCCTGACCCTGCTCAGCGCGGCCCTCGCCGGGCTCGCCCTGTTCCAACACCGCCAGATCGACCGCCTGCACGCCCAATTGGCCGAAGCCCTCGCCCAGTCGACCGCCATCACCACCCAGGAGCCGGCCGAGCTTGCCATGGTGCGCGAAGTCGAACGTCTCAAGGCCGAGCTGGAGGACGTCCGCACCCAAGCGGTCGCCACCCCACCCGCGGCAGCTTCCACCCGCCAGCGTCAGGAGTCGACCCTGATGGACGAGATGGCCAACATGATTGAGAACAACCCCGCAATGAGCGAGATGGTGACCGCCCAGCAGCGCAGCACCATGGAAGTCCTCTACCGGCGGCTGGCAGAGCAGTACGACTTTGCCCCGGAGGAGCGGGAATACTTCTACGACTTGCTGCTGGCCCGTCAGATGGGGCGCGTCAACTTTGGCCTGCTCGGCATGCGCAGCAGCGTGACCGATGAGGAGCGAGCCGCCGCCCTCCAGCAGATGCAGGAGACGGAGGCCCAGATGCGCGAAGACCTCCGCACCTTCCTCAACAGCGAGGAAGACATGGCCGCCTTCAACTACTTCGAAGACACCCTCGGCATCCGCATGGAGCTCGACGGGCTCGCGGGCAACCTGCGCAACACCGGCGAACCCCTCGGGGCCGATACCTACAATCAGCTCGTCGACGTAATCCACGAGACGCGCCGCCAGTATCCCTTTACCTCCACCTTCGTCACCGACCCCAACAACAGCGACCTCACCCGCATCAACGAAGCCAACATCGACACCTACGCCACCGAGATGCGTCAGGCCAACGAACTCGTCGCCCAAGCCGTCGTGCCCTACCTCACGCCCGCGCAACTCGAGGTCTTCCGCCGCAATCAGGAGCAGCAACTCGTCCTCCAGATCGGTCAATTCCGCATGGCCGCCCAGATGTTCGGCGGGCAGGGGGAGTAGGGAGCAAACGATAATGAAATCAGAAAATCAAAAACGTTACTTATACCTTACCCAAGCGATGTTTTAAGCTCACCATTATCACTCGAAAAATAGTTGACCTATCGTTGTCATCAATGCAAAAGAAGCACGCCTTCTGGCTATACATATCGCATTAACATGACAAAATGTACCCCCCCCCCTCGGGCGTTTCTCGCTCGCCCTTCTGACCTCCATCGCTGCGCTGCCGCTGGCCGCACAGCCCACGACGCCGATGCCTGATTATGGGCCACTGACGCCGGCGCCCACCTACACCCCCGCTCCGCCCAGCGAAGAGGCGCTGAAGGCCGGTATTGCTGAAATCCGCTTCCAGCGCGCAGACGCGCAAGCTGAAGCCCGCGCACTGCGCTCTCAGCTCTTCAAGGAAGAGCTGGCCGACCTGGAGCCGGTGCCTAGCTGGCTCACCGTCACCACCCGCCAGCCCAACGCCGCTGAAATCCAACGCGCGGGCTCCAGCTATGCCGCCCGCGCCAACTTCGCCCACTCGATGGGCCTCGACGCGGTACCGGACCAGTACATCGTTACCTTCGACGAATCACTATTCCCCTACAAGCTGGTCGCCGAGTCCCGCTACGAGAGCAAGCGCGTGACCGACGCGGGTGAAACCCTCGACGCCTTGGCCGAGCGCCTCGTCTCCGAAGTCGGCGGCGAACTCCACTCTGCCTGGAACTTTGCCATCGCTGGCTTCTCCGCCCAGCTCACCGCCGAACAAGCGACCGCTCTGGCCAAGCTGCCTGGCGTGAAGAGCGTAGAGGCGGACAAGCCCTTTGCACTTTCATATACTGATCAGTTAGCGCCTTGGAATCTTAGCAGAATAGACCAACGAAATCAAAGCACACCTGAGGACAGCACTTATCGATATGATTATGAGGGCGACGGTGTTCACATCTACATTATCGACACCGGGCTCAACGCAACCCACCAAGACTTTAGCGGTCGAGTAGGCACTTTATATGATGCCACAGGCCAAGGCGTTCAGGATTCCGAGAACCACGGAACATTCGTCGCGGGACTAGCCGCAGGCACATATTTTGGAGTTGCAAAACACGCCACAATTCACTCTTACAAGTGGTTTCATACCCGCGCTAATCCCCATAGCTCGACCAGCACAATCATCTCCTGTATTAATGCAGTCTTAGCGGATCATAATATCAGTCAAGCAGGTGTAGCAAACATGAGCCTTGGGGGTAATCCTTCTCCGGCCATGGACCAAGCCGTCGAACAAATGATTAGCGAGGGCATCGTCGTTGTTGTTTCAGCTGGAAACGAATCGACAAACGCAGCAAACAGGTCTCCTGCCCGCATCATTAATGCAATTACAGTGGGGGCCTTGACTCGGGACGATGCAAAAAGCCCCTACTCAAATTACGGTAGTGTCGTAGATGTCTGGGGCCCTGCTGATGAACTCTATTCCGCAAGCCATAATGATAATTATGACTATGCTTTCTGGCATGAAGGCGGGACGTCTTCAGCTTCTCCCCATGTGGCTGGGGCAGCGGCACGAATTTTAGAGCAATCCCCATCGCTTACACCGGATCAAGTCCAACAGGCAATCAAGAATCAAGCCTCTATTGGAAAGATCACCGGCTCTCTTGGTGGTTCAGCAAACAGAATGCTCTTCATTAACTCATGGTTCTACCCCTTTCAGTGCAATCAACAGGATGGCCTGAAAGAATGGGCTGACAGTGATGAACCGATGACAACGCATACGGTATGGCGCGAAAATCTAGGCTGGATTTCTGTAGATCCTAGCACACATCCTTGGTTCTGGCGCTACAGTGACAACGCTTGGATTAATTTCCACAGCACGGGTGCAAATCATTGGATGTTCTGGAATGACTCCACCCAGGGCTGGGAAGCTTACAACGAATAAAACTCCTAGCATATCTATCACCTCCCATACGACCTGCAGCCTGGATGCAGGTCGTTTTCTCCGCATCATGAAAATCCATTTATTACCTTTTCTTGTCTTTACTTCGATCTCACTATGTGCCCAAGTCGCGACGCAAGGTCGTGCTTTTGTGATAGGGAGCACCTCACTGGACGACAACAAGCGTGATTCTTATATTGTATCCTTGCAAGAAGAGGATGACATTGCATACGCAAGGCAGCTGATTGAAGTCTGGAGACGCCCAGATTACAAACCAGGATTATTCAGCGAGCTCGGTCTATTGCCGATGGTCGTCGTGAACATATATCGCGGGAGCGACTCCATCAACGGTGACTACATATCCGGTCTTACCGATCCCTCTGTTCCACATGCATTGCCCACCGATTTCTCGCGGTGGAACTGGAACGCTGAATTCCTCCGCTTCACTGATGCCTCGCCTGAAATCCTGGATAGCTGGCCGTCATACATCGAAAGCAATCTGGACACCTGGATCTCGGTTACGCACAACCATCCAAAAATAGACGTAGGAGGTGCCGCGTTTTGGGGCTACACCATCGTGGGCGAGCTTCCCCTGCAGTTCACGCAATATTCGCCTGATGGCTGGCGCAAGGGCTGGTTTGGCTGGTTCTGGGATTTCGACTGGCCGTGGGTATGGCGGAAGGATACGGGGTGGTTTTACCTCTCCGGGCTCGATCCGTTCAACATCTGGATGTATCACCCAACCGCCGGCTGGCTCTGGACCAGCGAGACTGTCTACCCACACCTCTGGAAGCCAGACGAGGGCTGGATCTTCCACAACCGCAATCCAGACACCCCGAAGTGGTACTGGAGCTACGAGGAAGAGGTCTGGAAAAAGTTTTAAAACCACATTGCCTCACGCCAAGGCGCGAAAACGCCAAGGGATGCGCTGACCGCCGCCTGAGTCTACTCTTGGCGGCCTGGCGTGGTCCACATCACCACCCTCTTTACACAAAAAAGCCGCCTCCGGTGAGATCCGGGAGGCGGCGAGAAAGTGGTTTCTGGCGAACTGACAGACGGGAGCGGGCGCTCTAGCGCAGCTCCTGACCGGTCATGGCGTCGACGATCTTGAAGTTCTCGACGTGGTAGGCCGGGTCGGCGCGGAAGGAGAGTTTGACGCCGTAGGTGTCTTCCATCTCCACCAGCACCTTTTCGTCTTCCTGGCGCAGGCTTTCGAGGGCGTGCGGGTGGCAGAAGACGCGCAGCCAGTAGGGCTCCTTGCGGGACTCGATCTGGGCCTTGAGGCGGCGGATGACGCTGATGAGGCGGCGCTGGATCTCAACGCTCATCGTGCGGGGGCTCTTGACCGTGCCGCGCCCGCTGCAATAGGGGCAGGCGTGGTAGAGGCCACTGGAGACGGACTCCTTGTGGCGCTGGCGGGTCATCTGCATGATGCCGAGCGAGGAGATGGGCAGGATCTGGCATTTGGCTTTGTCCTTGGCCATCTCGTCCTTCATCACCTTGTAGACCGCGCGGCGGTCCTTGGGGTTCTTCATGTCGATGAAGTCGCAGATGATGAGGCCGCCGATGTTGCGGAGGCGGATCTGGCGGGCCATTTCGGCCGCCGCTTCGAGGTTCACCTGCAGGATGAAGCCGTTCTGGTCGCCCTTTTGCTTGTGCGAGCCCGTGTTGACGTCGATGGCGACGAGCGCCTCAGTCTCTTCGATCACGATTTCGCCGCCACTGGGCAGGGGCACCTTGCGTTGGAAGGTCTGCTCGATCTGGCGCTCGATGTTGAAGCGCTCGAAGATCGGGATGTTCTCCTTGAAGCAGGCGATCTTGCCTTTGCTGCGGGGGGAGATCTGGCTGACGAGCTCGGTCACGCGGGCGGCGTCTTCCTGGTTGTCGACGAGCACGCGGTCGACGTTTTCGGTCAGGAAGTCGCGCACGGTGCGCTCGATCAGATCGGGCTCCTTGTAGACGCAGGTGGGCTGGCGGGCCTGGTCGATGCGGGCCTGGATCTGGCGCCACTCGTTGAGCAGGATGGTGAAGTCGCGCACGAAGTAGGTCCAGCGTTTGCCTTCGCCGGCGGTGCGGATGATCACGCCCATGCCTTCGGGGATGGAGAGCTTGCGCAGGATGTCCTTGAGGCGTTTGCGCTCGCCCTCGTCCTCGATCTTCTTGGAGATGCCGACCTGGCCGCCGTAGGGCATGAGCACGAGGTAGCGGCCCGGGATGGCGAGGTTGGTCGTGGTGCGGGGGCCCTTGCTGCCGATGGTGCTCTTCGTGATCTGGACCACGATTTCGCTGCCGATGGGGAAGAGCTTGGGGATCTCCTTGAGGCTGGGCTTCTTGGCCTTTTGGGCGGCGGTGCGGGTGTCGCGCACGACTTCGACGTCGCCGTTGGGCTCAGCCTGGGGGATAATGTCCCAGTAGTGGAGGAAGGCGTTCTTGGGCATCCCGATGTCGACGAAGGCTGCCTTGAGGCCGGCTTCGAGGTTCTGGATCTTGCCTTTGAAGATGGCGCCGACGAGGCGGTCTTCGTCCACCCGTTCGAGGTCGAACTTTTCGAGAATGCCGTCGTTGAGCACGGCCACGCGCTTTTCGAGCGGCTCGGAATTGATGATGATCTCGCGGTAGGGCTCTTTCTCGTTCTTGAGCTTTTGGGCGAGCTTCTGCATCACCGGGCGCTGTTTGCTGCGCTCGCCGGCTTCCTGCTTGATTTTCTCGGGATCGACGTTGGTGGCGGCGGCCTCGACCGGGGGATGCTTCAGTTCAGCTTCCTGCTCGGGGGAAAGGTCTGTCGAGGGCATAGAGCTGGAGGGTTTCATGATGTATTGAACCAGCGTGATAAGGTTGAAGGTGATGGTGCCCCCTCATTCTCTGTCCGTGCTGCCCGCCTCGGCGGTTCGCAGGTGAGGTATCGTAGTGTCGGTGCGTCATCATTCGAATGCTCGGCGATGGCGGTAAACACTTTGGACGATCCCCTGCAGGATGCAGCAGCTTAAAATGAAGGAGCCTCCGTAACTGACAAAGGGCAACGGAAGGCCGGTAATTGGAGTGAGACCAATCGTCATTCCAATGTTCACAAAAACGTGAATCAGAAAGATCACGGACACGCCCACACAGAGGAGCATGCCGAAACGGTCACGGGCCTGGCCGGCGACACGGACGCCGTTGCCGATCAGGACACCAAACAAACCAACCATCAGCATTCCGCCCAGAAATCCTTGTTCCTCGGCGAAGACGGCGAAGATAAAATCGTTGTGCGCTACCGTGCGCGGCAGGTAGCCCAGACGGGCCTGCTGCCCGTTACTGTAGCCCCGGCCCGTAAGCCCACCCGAACCGACGGCCGACTCGGCCTGGATGGCATTCCACGCCGCCCCGGTGCCGGTGGGGTCGACAATCTGCGGGTAGGCGAAAGTCATGATCCGCTCGCGCTGGTAGTCGCGCAGCGGCATCAGCGATTCCGACTGGTATTGCCCACGGAAGTCCTGGGCCGAGAGGCCGCTCTCCTTGAGCGCCTTGGCGTAGTGGTAAAGGTCGAAGCTCAGGACGCTCGCCATCAAGACAACAATGGCGAATCCAATCAGAAAGAAGCGTATCGACAGCTTCGACACATACAGCAAAGCCAAAACCATTGGCGGAATAATCAGGCACGAACCTAGGTCGGGCTGCAGAAAAATCAAGAACATTGGCAATGCAGCCAAGCCAAAGACTATCAACAGCACACGCACCGAGTCCGTGATCTTGCCGATCCGCGTGGTGGCCAGGACCGACGACACCATAATGAGCGTGCACACCTTGGCTGCCTCCGAGGGCTGGTAGGCCAGCACCACGAAGTTGAGCCACCGCGTCGCCCCCTCCCGCGTCAAGCCCAGCGGAGTAAAGATGAGCAGGAGCAGAAACAGACCCGCCAGGTAGAACCAGATGGCGTTCTGCAGGTAGAAGCGGTAGTCGATCAGCGCGACAGCCGTATACAACGCCCCGCCAAGCCCGATCCAGACCAGTTGCTTGAGCCAGAAATCCGTAACGGTGAAGGCGTGGGCCGAGTAGATAAAGGCGACGCCGATCAGGCTGAGCAGCAGCATGCACACAGGCGCAACCCAGTCGAAACGCAGCTTCGACGAAGCGCGGATCCACTGTCTGGTCGTATCCAGGAGATGTTCACTGTCCAGGCGACGAACGGCACCCATAGTAAAAACAGTACACTACAGCACAATCCACCGCACACGCAAAGGGTAAAGCGGCGGCAGTGGGTAAAAGAGCGCAGCACCCCGCCCCATCCGCGCTTTGCCCTTGCCAGCGCGGCGGAAGCGGAGAAGTTCGTGCCCATGAGCGAACACCCCGTAACCGCCGAGGTGCTGCAGGCCGCGCGCGACCTCCGCCAGACCGTCGATTCCCTCCACTTTGCCGCCCCGGTGGCCTGGGTCTACAACCCGCTGAGCTACGCCTGGGCGGGTTACGAGGCCTACGTGCGCAAATTTGTGACGGGCACCCGGCGCACGGTCTTCCTCGGCATGAATCCGGGGCCGTTTGGCATGACGCAGACGGGCGTGCCCTTTGGCGAGATCGAGGCGGTGAAGAGCTGGATGGGCATCGAGGTGCCCATCGGCCAGCCCGAGCGCACACACCCGAAGCGCCCGGTGCAGGGCTTCGACTGCCACCGCAGCGAGGTGAGCGGCCGTCGGCTGTGGCGCGAGCTGTTTGCGGTCAAATACCCGCAAGCGGAGGACTTCTTCGACCAGCATTTCGTGCTCAACTTTTGCCCGCTCGTCTTCATGACCGAAACGGGCGCCAATTACACGCCGGACAAGCTGAAGGCTGCCGAACGGGCCGAGCTGGATATCGCGTGTCAGGACCACCTCATCCGCTGCCTCACCGCGCTCAAGCCGGAGTTCATCGTGGGCGTGGGGGCCTATGCGCGCAAGCAGATCGACCAGGTGGTGGGCTTGCTGCCGCTGGAAAAGCTGCCCACGGTGGGCCAGATCATCCACCCGGCCCCCGCCAGCCCCATCGCCAACCGCGAATGGCCCGAACGGCCGAAACAGGAATTGTTAAACTTGGGCGTCTGGTAGGTGACAGGGAGGCGACACCACTTCGCCAAATCTTTTATGGCCCGCGATTTGTAAAAGTTTGTTCAATTTAGCGGCTCCGGGGGTAGATAAAGAAGGGCTGGCGGTGGCCGATCTGCGGGGTAAACCTCCAGCTCACGCACCCGCAAACCCCTATGCCGCGCCGTCCGCTCTCCATCCGCATCCAGATTGCACTCTTTGCCGCCGCCCTCGTGACCGTGAGCGTCGTGCTCACCTCCTGGGCGGCCCAGCGACATGCCACCGCTGCCCTGCAGGAGCGCGGTGAGGCCTTGATGATCGAAAAGGCCGACGACTTGACCCAAGCCATCGACCACCAGTTGCGCAACCAGGCGATCTTGATGCGCAGCCTTGGCCGCATGCCCGGGCTCGACCGCAAGCTGAAGGCGGCGCAGAGCAAGCTGGCCGGCATGTCTGCCCCCGCCAAGCGCAGCATGGAGGCCCTGCTCGCCTCGCTGCTGGAGCCGCACCAGGACGTCTACCAGGGCTTCTGGCTGGCCAACCTCCAAGGCGAGGTGATCGTGAGCGTACACCAGAACGCTCAGGACGGGGCGAGCCCTTTTACCTCGCTGCAACTGGCCGACGCCCCGTGGTTTGCGGAGCTGCTGGAGCACCAGGAGGCAATTTTCAGCGAGCCGGAGTTCCCGGAGGGAGGCGAGCCGGTGGTGCAACTGGCCGCGCCCATCCTCGATGACGAGGGCCAGATGCAAGGCGTGCTCGGCGGCGCCTTCAGACTGGGTTACCTGACCAAGCTGTTGCAGGACACGCGCCTCTCGGAGGAGAGCTACGCCTTGGTGGTCGACCGACAGCAACGTATCCTTGCCCACCGCGACGCCTCCCAAGTGGCCGCCACGATAACCACCCCGGCCCTCGTCGCGGCCCTAGATGCCGTGGCCGCCGACCAATCTCGCCTCGACTACATCGGGCAGGAGGCGGGCAACGAAGTCGTGGCGCTGCATGGGCTGGTCGAGCGCCCCTGGCGGGTGCTCGTGGCCATGCCGGAGCGTGAGATCCTCGCCCCCGTAGCCGCGATGCGCCTCAACCTCGCCCTGCAGGGCCTCGCCATCCTCGCGGCGTCGATCCTCGTGGCCGGCTATGCCGGTAATCGCCTGACGCTGCCGATCCGCCGCGCCATCCGTCGCCTCGGCCACACGCACCGCGGCCTTGGCCACGCCTCGGACCAGCTGGTGAGCAACAGCCGCACGATTGCCGATACCAGCAGCGAGCAGGCCGCCTCCATCGAGCAGACCTCCGCCAGCATGGAGGAGATGCACGCGACCACCCACGCCAACGGCGAGCGCGCCAAGGAGGCCGAAACGGTCGCCCGCTCGACCGAGGCGCATATCCGCCAGGCGCTGAAGCGCATGCACAGCCTCGACGAGAGCATTGCCGCCATCGAGCAACAGAGCCAGCACACGCAGAAGATCATCAAGACGATCGACGAAATCGCTTTCCAGACCAACCTGCTCGCGCTCAACGCCGCCGTGGAAGCCGCTCGCGCCGGAGAGGCCGGAGCCGGTTTTGCCGTGGTGGCCGACGAGGTGCGCAGCCTCGCCCGCCGCGCCGCCGAGGCCGCCCGCTCGACCACCGATATTATCGAGGCCACCTTCAAGCGCATCAAGGACGGTCAACGCCTCTCCCGCGAGACGGTCGAGGCGTTCACGACGGTCGACCAGGACACCATGCGCCTGCGCACCGCAGTGGAGCAGATTGCGATTTCCTCTCGCGAGCAGGCCCGGGGCAGCTCCCAGATCAACGACTCGCTCCAGACCATCGAGCAGGCCGTCCAACGCAATGCCGCCCAGAGCGAGGAAGTGGCCGCCGCCGCCAGCGAACTCGACGAGCAGGTGGGCCAGCTCGAACGCATCACGCGCGACCTCAACCGCATGGTCTACGGCCAGCGCCGCCGCACCCCCCAGGCGCCGACATCCGAACCCGGCGAGGCGGAGGCAGCCAAACCCGCCCCGAAGAAGCAGTCGAGCGACGCGCCCTACGTCTTCTTTACCCCTGCAGGCAAAGGCCCTGCCCTGCCCCACGACCTGCCCGAGCGCAAGCTGGAGGTGCCCCGCGATGCAGACGAAGACGCCCCCGAGCCGAAGCCTGAGGCGCCCAAGGACGAACGCTCGCCCCTCAGCTTTTTCCGCCGGTAGGAAACCACGAGCGTTGGCTTGTCGCATCCGCTCTCGTCTGACGCGCTCTGGAGTGCGGTGCTTTGCACCGACCTGGATTGGAAAACGAGCTGCCCAGCGCCCAATACATACCTCCTTGCATACGGACCCCTGTCTTAAAATCCAGATCTGGGCGGAGCCCAGCACTCCCACAGCCCGCAGGGTGAATTGGTCCTGCTCGGGTACAAGAAAAGGGAACCGCAAACTGGGTTCCCTTTTTTGTAATCGTGCGCGGTGCGAGCGCCTTAGAACGCGATAAACGCGCCGATTTGCCACTCGTGGGTCTTCACGTCGGCATCATTCTCCCAATAGTGGTCGAACTCCACCGTCGCGCTGTTGTAAGAAGCTTCGAGGCCGAAGCTCATACGGCGGTCGCGGTTGAACTCGACTCCCACGGCACCCGTGTAGCCCAGATCGCCCGTGTCGAGGTAATCGCCACCGGCAAAGGCGTAGCTGAGGCCCGCCCGCACATAGGGAGCGATGTTGGCCTCCGGGGTGAAGGTGTAGCGGCCACCTACGCCCAGCGGAATCACGTAGGCGTCGGCATCGCCAAAGATGAAGACCATGGGCCCAATCGTGGCATCCCAGCCCAGGCCGTTGGCGAAGTCCTGACCGACGAGGAAATTCACGCCGACCGGCCATTCCCAATCCATCTCGTAGCCTTCCGCTTCGAACTCGTCCACCAGATCACTAAAGCCGCTGGTATAGCTGAGGCCGATCTGGAAGCGCCAGTCGGGACCGGAAGCCTGGGCGAAAGCCGCGTTACCGGCAGTTGCGAACGCCACGGCAGCCGCCGCGAAACAAACAGTGTGCTTGAACATGCAGTTACAGGATCAACAGGTTTTTAACGAGCCCACGCGTAATCAAAGCAGTCTATCTCTTAGCACGTGAGCAAGCCGTAACTAAGCGCCGCTGCTTCCATCAATGTCAAAAGCAAATAAAGCGGACACCCTAAAAAACACCTTTCGCGGCCTGCCGCTCATCTGCGCACGGGCTTGACGCGGGCGCGGAGCGGGCAACCTTGCTGCTATGCGCGTGTTACTGGCATTCGACAAGTTCAAGGGCAGCATGACGGCGGGGCAGGCCTGCGCGGCAGCACGGGAAGTGTTGCAGCAGCGGCATGGGGACTGGCAGATCGACGAGGCTCCGCTGACCGATGGCGGCGAGGGCTTTGTGCAGATCCTCACCCACTGCCTCGGCGGCTACACCGAGCCCCGCAAAGTCACCGGGCCCCTCTGGCAGCCCAAAGAGGCCCTAATCGGCTGGGTGCAGCTCGCTGCGGTGCCCGTCTCGGCCAAGAGTCGCCTCGATGTGCCCGACACCGGCAAGCTGGCCATTATCGAAATGGCGCAGGCCGCCGGCTTCCTCGACGTGCCGGCGGACCAGCGCAACCCGTGGCATACCACCACCTACGGCGTGGGCGAGCTGATCCGCTACGCGGTCGAAAGCGGTGCCTCCGCCATCCTCGTGGGCATTGGCGGCAGCGCGACCAACGACGCGGGCGCGGGTGCCCTCGAAGCCCTCGGCATGAAGGCCTACGACCGTGAGCTGCAGCCCGTGACGCACCTTTCGCCCGACCAGTGGAAGCGCATCAACAGCCTGGGCGGCCTCGTGAACTACCGCGACCAGTTTCCACCCATCCGCATCGCCTGCGACGTGCGCAACCCTTTGACCGGCGAACGCGGCGCGACCAGCGTCTTCGGCCCGCAAAAGGGCCTGCAGCCCGACGACCAGCCGAGCCTCGAACGCCAGATGGACAAGATGGGGCGGCGCCTGCTGGGCCTCTTCGGGCACCCCCTCAGCACCCACGAGGAGCGGCTGAACGAGCCGGGCGCGGGCGCGGCGGGCGGCCTGGGCTTTGGCTTGCGCACGGCCTTCCCGCAAGCGCGCTTTGTCGAGGGCTTCCCGCTGGTGGCCGAGCTGCTGAGCTTGCACGACAAGCTGGCCGCAGCCGATCTCGTGCTGACGGGCGAAGGGCGCTTCGATTCCAGCTCGCTCGACGGCAAGGGCCCGCTGAGCGTATTGACTGCCGCCCGCAAGGACGCGCGCAAGCTGCTGCTCTGCGGCGGCCTCGACCCGGCCGCAGTGGAGCAGGCGGCGCAAACGCTGCCCGGGCTGGAGGCGGTGGCCCTTACGCCAGACGACTGGCCGATCGAGCGGCGCTTGGCCGAAGGCGAAGAAGCGTTGCGGAAGCAGTTGGCGGCGTTGGATTAAGCTTACCGGCTGCGCGATTCTGCTTGCGGCAGGCCGCCTCTACGCGGTCAATGCTGCACCATGGCTCTATCGCGCACTGCTGGCCGCTGGCTCCTGCCCTGGCTGCTCTTCCTCATCCTCCCCACCCTAGCCGCCGCCCGGATCGGCCTCGGCATCGACACGCTCAAATCCCGTGATTTCGACGTGCTGCAAGGCAAGCGCGTGGGCCTGCTCACCCACCCCGCCGGGGTCAACCGCTTTGGCACCAGCACGATCGACGTGCTGCGTCAGGCACCGGGGGTGAACCTTGTGGCGCTCTTCGGCCCCGAGCACGGCATCTATGGCGACGAGAAGGCCAACGAGGACATCCAGGACCGGACCGACCGCCGCACCGGCCTGCCCGTCTACTCGCTCTATGGCAAGTATCGCCGCCCGAGCCCCGAGATGCTCGACCGGATCGACGTGATGGTGATCGACCTGCAAGACCTCGGGGTGCGCAGCTACACCTACGTCAGCGCCATGCGCTACACGATGGAGGCATGCTTCGAGGCCGGCACCGAAGTGGTGGTGCTCGACCGGCCCAACCCACTGGGCGGCCTGAAGGTCGACGGCCCGATGCTCGACAAGGGGCTGGAAAGCTACGTGGGCGCGTTCCCGGTGCCCTACGTGCATGGCCTGACGATTGGCGAACTGGCGCGGATGGCCAAAGACCAGCCGGGCGTGCTCCAGGTGTCGGACGAGGTGCGCCAGCGCGGTCGCCTGACCATCGTGCCCATGACGGGCTGGCGACGCAGCATGATGTGGCCGCAAACCGAGCTGGCCTGGGTGCCTACCTCCCCCGCCATCCCCGACCTTTCCGCCGCGATGGGCTATAGCATGACGGGCCTCGGCTGTCAGCTCGGCGGCTTCAAGCATGGCTTCGGCTCGCAATACCCCTTCCGCGTGCTCCAGTTTAGCGGCAAGACGCCGGAGGAGATCGAGGCGGCCCTGGAGGCGCGTCGCATCCCGGGCGTCGAGTTCCGCGTGGTGCCCTTTGACGTCAAGGGAAAGCCGCACCGGGGCGTCTACGTGCTGGTGACGGATTGGCAGACCGTGCGCCCGACGGAGCTGAGCTTCCACCTGATGACGATTGCCGCCGGGTGGAGCCGGGGAAACCCTTTCCGCGCCGCACCGGACTCCCAGCAGCTGCTCTTCAACAAGCACGTAGGCAGCTACGCCTGGTGGGAAGAGCTGGAGCAAAAGGGCGCACAAGCCGACGTGCGAGGCTTCGTCAACCGCTGGACGCAACAGGCCAAGGCGTTCCAGCAGCAGAGCCGCCGCTGGTGGCTCTACGAGTAGACCCGCGGTGGGACATGAGAAAGCCCCGGTACACCCATGACCGGGGCGAAGAAGAACGCAATTTGGTCGAACTCACCCCTGGGAGTTCGTCGACTGTTTTATGGCAGAGAGGTTGCGGAGCAGCAGCGGATGCAGCCTGCTTCAGCATCCAGATCTGGGCCCAGCCCAGCATTCCAGAGCGCGAAGGACCAAGCCGGATGCCTCTGGAGGCTAGCTCGCTCTAATACTCGCCAGCGTCTTCCGGAGGCGGGCCGCCGGCATTTCCTTTGGAAGGAAATGCGCCACGGTTGCCGATGCGGCCGCGCAGTTGTTCCATGCGCTTCTGCATCTCCTTGAATTCCTTGCGCTGCTTCCGGTCGAGCAGTTCGGCGATTTCCTTGTTCGCCTCCTTGCCCACGTCGTGCGCCTTCTTGATCTGCTCGCGCGCCTCGCCTTCGGACTCCGCGTCGCGGGCGGCATCGAGGTAGAGAGCGCGTTTTTCCTGGCTCTCCTTGAGGATTTCGCGGACTTCGGCCTCCTGCTCGTCCGTCAGGTCCAGGCGGTCATCCATGCGAGAGATCATACGCTCTATAACCTCTTCGGGAGTCAAACGGCCTTCGCCGGGCCGAGGGCCGAAACCCTGAGCGCCGAGTTGAGAAATGCCCAGCCAGGCAACCGTGCCGATCAAAAGCCAGTTACGCAGGTGGGAGCGGTTGGGTAATCCAGTGTTGTTCATCGTCTTCCGGGGTTGCAGCATTCTTGCCAGCGCGGGCATGGGTATCTTAAGCTGCACATTCTAAAGCGGTTAACGATTGTGCCAACAAAAAAGGACTTTTTGCCCGGCCTCTTGCGCTGGGGAAAATTTCCCGGCTCTCCGTCCTTTCCCGCCTCCTGATGGTGACTCTTTACCGCTCGGCGCTAGGCCGAAAGCTGGTGCGTGCCGACAAGGGTGAGGCGCAGCTCGCGGCAGCGGCGCCAGGTGCCGTATTGCTCGGGCCGAAGCAAGCGCTCGATTTCTTGGTCGACCCAGCGGTGCAAGTCCGTCAACCGTCGCCACCACATCTGAAAAGCTTCCTCGTCTCCCTTGGCGCGCCACTCGTAGTCGATCTCCTGGCGGCGGCGGTGGGTGGTGGTGAGAAGGCGCTCGACGGCTTCGACTTGCCGGGCGTCGAGGCCGAGCTCACGGGCCACGCGGAAGAGCTCCCGCGTGTCGTGGACGGTTTCGGAAAGGGCCGCCGGGGATGGGACCGCGGCGGAAGAGACAGATGCGCGAGAGACGGACGACTTCATCAAGGTGAACCGGGTGGACAATAACCCAGATCTTAGCCAGAAGCGGCCCAGTGGCAAGTAGGCATGCCGTCAGCTAATCGTAAAAATTAGCCGCGCAGTCTCTTAATTTACAGAAGTTTGCACTTTCCGCGAGAAGGCTCCATCGTGCTGGGCATGGACGTTGCACAGATCGAGATCGTCGCCAACGGGCAAACCTACCAGATCGCCCTCGGCACGCCCCTGCCCGCCTTTCTGGAGCAGCGTGGCCAGGCCGTGCGGCGCGTGGTGGTAGAGCGCAATGGCGAGGCCCTCACCCCGGCCGAGGCCGAGCAGACGACGCTGGCCGCCGGCGACCGCCTGGAAATCGTGCGCATCGTCGCCGGAGGCTGAGCCCCACTTGTATGGCGCACCCGACCGACAGCTATACCCCCGAGGGTCTTTATGTGAGCCTCGACGCGCTGGAGCACCGCTTCGAGCCCGAACAGGCTTCGCCTGACCGGCCCCACCTCTTCATCTACCACCTCACGATCCAGAACGATTCCGACCGCCGCGTGACCTTACTGGCGCGCAAGTGGGTGATCACCTACCCCGATGGCGAGATGGATGTGGTGGAGGGCGACAAGATCGTGGGGCAGGAGCCTGTGCTGCACCCGGGTGACCACTTCAGCTACAACAGCTTTCACCTTACCGGACGAGACTGTATCGCCCAAGGGGCCTTCTTCGGCCTCGACGACGGCGACAACCGCGTCCACGTGCGTATCCCGTCGTTTGAAATGCCGATCCCGGGCAAGTACCGGAGAGATTAGACCGGTTTCCAGCCGCAGGTTTTCGCGGATAAAAACAGAAAGAAAGGGGCCTCACGCAAAGGCGCCAAGCCGCGAAGGTGTTTTTTAAGACTATAGGTTCTTAAAGGTTAGAAGAGTCTCGAAGGTGGGAATAGTCGACTCCTTCTCTTCTTGACGGCTCCGCGCCTTGGCGTGAGACATGAACACCTGCCCCAATCGCTCTAAAGGCTAATTTTATCCGCGAAAATTTGCGTCCACCTGCGGCTAAAGAACCTCCGCCCTGCAGCCTACTTGGCCGTCTCGGTGATGCGGCTTTCGCGGATGACGGTGACTTTGATCGTACCGGGGTACTGCAGCTCGTCTTCGATGCGGCGGCGCACTTCGCGGGCGATGCGGCGCGCGCTGCTGTCGTCGATCTTCTCCGGGGAGACGATAACGCGGATTTCGCGGCCCGCCTGGATTGCGTAGGCGTCGGTGACGCCTTCGAAGCTGCGGGCGATCTTCTCGAGGTTGCGCACGCGCTGGATGTAGCCGTCGAAGCTGTCCGCACGGGCACCCGGGCGCATGGCCGAGAGGCTGTCGGCCACCACCACGAGGGGTGAGTAGGCGCTGGTGGCAGCAATTTCGTGGTGGTGCGCGGCCACGGCGTTGATCACGCGGTCGTCTTCCTCGCCGTAGCGTTTGAGGAAGTTGGCACCGGCGACGGCGTGGCTGCCTTCGTATTGCTCGTCGAGCACCTTGCCGATGTCGTGCAGCAGGCCGGCGCGTTTGGCGAGGTCGATATCCAGGCCTAGCTCGGCTGCCATCAGGGCGCAAAGGTTGGCCACCTCCACCGAGTGATCGAGCGTGTTCTGGTTGTTGGAAAGGCGGTAGTGCAGGCGGCCGATGCAGGTGACCACCTCGGGGTGCAGGCGGCCCAGGCGCAGGCGGCGGAGGGCCTCTTCACCGTATTCGATCACGCTTTGCTTCACCTCGGTCTCGGCCGCAGCCACCGCATCTTCGATCGAGCTGGGGTGGATGCGGCCGTCTCGCACGAGGGATTCCAGCGCCAGCCGGGCCACCTCGCGGCGCACCGGGTCGAAGCTGGAGATGAGCACGCTGTTGGGCGTTTCGTCGATCAGCAGCGTGGTGCCGGTCATCGACTCGAAGCTCTTGATGTTGCGCCCTTCGCGGCCGATGATGCGGCCCTTCATGTCTTCCGTCGGCAGGGAGACGATGGTGGCCGTCACGTCGTGCTGCGTGGTGGTGGAGAGGCGCTGCATGGCGGTGAGCAGCACGCGGCGGGCGTCGTGGTTGATCTCTTTTTCCGCCTTGCCGAGGATCTCGCTGCGCAGCTCGCGCACCTCGTGGTCGCACTCGCGGCGCACCTCTTCCATCAGCGCGGTGCGGGCGGCGTCGCGGTCGAAGTGGGTCAACGACTCCAGCCGGCCCTGAAACTCCTGCTGCTCCTTGTTGAGCTGTTCGCGTTGCTCGCGCAGCTTTTGGCGCTGAGACTCCTGCTCGCTCCGTTCTTCCTGCAGGCGCTTCTGGGTCTCTTCAAATTCTTCGCGGCGCTGGCCGGCCACGCGCTCCTGGTGCTCGGCGTCGCGCAGGCGCTGTTGCCAGTCGCTCTCCAACTGCATGCGCTTCTTTTCCCACTCCAGCTCCTGCTTGGCCTTCAGGTCGCGCAACTGCAGTTCATTCTCGCGCTCGCCCATCTTGCGCTGCTCGTCCAACTGCTCGCGTGCGCTGCGGTACCAGCGGATAAACCACCAATACCCGATCACCACCGCCACCAAGGCTCCACCGACAAAGAGGGCCAAATGCGTGGCGAGAGGGGTTTGAGCGAGTGTGAACATATTTTTTCCAAAAATGTAGCGGCTTTTTTGAACATTGCGAGGCGATACCGCGACGCGGGATGAGAAACCGGTCCCGTTTGATGTGTCAAGCCAGTGGTGAAGTCCCTATAAACCAAGATACTTAATTTGCCTGAGCTTGGCGCACGCTTGCACCCACTCGCGCCAGTCGTAGCAGGGCCTCCGTCGGCAGGCCACCGTTAGACGCCAACTGCGCTTCTTCTGGGCTCAAAGGCGTTTGTACCAGCACATACGCCCACCGATGGGCCTCCCCTTGCAGGCGATACCGCAAATCGAGCAGCCGTCGCGCGTGGTGGGTGCCGGCCTCATCGCGACCGCTGACAAACCAGTAGCCAAGCAACGCATACGTAACGCCCTCGCCTTCCCGCGAAGGCTGCGCCGCCAGCATCACCGTGGCGGGCCAAACGTCGCCTTGCGTCACTCCTAATTCCTGCGCCTCGCTCTGCCGGATTTCCCAGCCCTGTGCGCGCAGGCAGATCTCGGGGCGGTGGATCGAGCTGCGGTCGAGCCCGCTCAGCACCTGCGTATACAGCACCTGCTCGCGGTGGAGGCTGCGATAGAGGGCGCGCGCAAAGCCGGTATCGGGCGGCAACACCAGGCGCTCGGCCTCGCTCATCGGCAGCGTGTAGCCCAGCCACGGCCCCGGCAACACGTCGGGCAGCGCCTCCAGTTCACCCCTCGGGGTCAGGGGCAACCCTACCTGCAGGCGGTCCACATCCTGCCGCTTGAGCGGCTCCAGCGCGGCGACGCTCAAGGCCGCCAGCGCAAGCACCGTCACGGGCGCCAGCCAGAAATGTCGCGCCGCCTGCCGCGTTTTAGCGGGGCGCTCTACAACGGGCTTTTCGGGCACGAACTTCTCCAATAGGTGAGCCGTCAGCAGCGCCAGCCCCAGCACGACCGCGAACACCACGAAGCCGCTGTAATCGTGCACGCGCAGACCCCATTCGCTGCCCGCAAAATGGCCGACCAGGACGATCGCAAGCACGCGCAGGAGGTTGCCGACGAACGCGAAGGGCAGCGCGAGGGCCAGTAGCAGGGCACGCCGCCCATTGCGTTGAAAGGTGAAGTAGCTCGCCACGAGGCTGAGCACGCCCACCACCAGCAGCGAACGGATGCCCGAACAGGCCGGGGCCACATCGTAGACGTAATCCCGACCAGGCGACATCAGCACCGTGCCTACGCGCTCGACCTCCAGCCCCAGCAGCTCGGTGATCCCGTGCACACTGGCGATGACGGCATACCGCAGGTGCGCGCCGATGAAGTCTTGCACGAAGTTGAGCGGGATGCTGAAGAGCATCAGCAGGAGCGGAAACCGGGCCGCCCTGCCCCAGCGTTCACCGCCCAGCAGCCACGCCATGCCTTGAAGCCAAGCCAGCACCCCCAGAATGTTGAGCCGCGTCTCCTGCACGAAAAAACCGAGCGCGTTGAGCACCACGGCCCCCACCAGCCACGCCCCACCCCGCCACACGCGCGGCTGCAGATCGAGCGCCTTCCACCGCTGGAGGTTGTGGTAAAGCAGGTAACCCGCGAGCAGCAGCACCAGCGGCCCGTGTTCGGCATCGGAGCCGTCGTTGAACCACTGGCTCATCCACCAGACGAAGACCGAGCCCGTGTCGATGTAGCCGCGCGTGGCGTTGCCCCACCACTGGAAGAGCACAAACCCGCCCAGCGCCAGGGCAATGCCTGCCCACCAGCGCCCACCGGCCATGCTCTTGGTGCCCGCGTCTGCCATCGGCCCCCATCTGAGGCCAAGGCGGTGCGGCTGGCAAGGCGAGGCGGCAGCAGAAAGACAAGAAAGCTTTTGTCTCCCGTCGCCCATTGGTGATGCTGAGCAGCGCCATGCCGCGCCGCACCCTGCTCCTGCTTGCCCAGACGCCCCCGCCCCACCACGGGCAAAGCGCGATGGTGCAGCGCGTGCTCGATACCTTGCAGGCCGACCCGGACTGGCGCGTCTGCCACGTCAACCTCCGCCTCTCGGCCACGAGCGACGACATCGGCGAGCCCCAGCCGCGCAAACTGGCCGCACTCGCAGCCTGCAGACGCGAAGCGCTGGCGGTGATCCGCCGCGAGCGGCCCGACGCGGTTTATTACGTGCCGGCCCCCGGCCAACTGGTGCCGATGTTGCGCGACGCCCTGCTGCTGCCCGCCATCCGCGCCCGCGTGCCGCATACCATCCTCCATTGGCAGGCCGTGGGGTTGAGCGAGCGGGTGCAAGCCCTTCCCCTGCCCCTGCGGCTGGCCGTGCGCCGCATCTATCGGCACGCCACGCTATCACTGGTCCAGAGCCCACGCGTGGGCTTCGACGCCCTCTATTTTGCCTCGGAACAAGCGGTGGTGTTGCCCAACGGCTTGCCCGACGCCTGCCCCGACGCGGCGGAAGTCATCGCCGCCCGGGCCGCTCGCCTGGACGACCCCACCCACCGCCGCGAGCTGCTCTACCTCTCGAATCTCCAGATCGAAAAGGGCGTGCTGACCGCGATGGCCGCCGCCCACGAGCTGGCCCGCCACGGCCCCGTGCGTCTGCGCCTGGCCGGCGGCTACGTCTCCCAACAAGAACGGGCGGAGATCGAGGCCGCGCTGCACCATCCCGGCCCGGCCACAATCGAATACGTGGGCTTTGCCGATGAGGCCCACAAGCGCACCCTGCTGGCCGAGGCCGACGCGCTCGTCTTCCCCACCCACTACCGCAACGAGGGCTTCCCGCTGGTGCTGATCGAAGCCCTCAACGCCGGCTTGCCCGTCGTCACCACTCCCTGGCGCGGCATCCCCGACCTGCTCCCGACCGATTATCCCCACTACGCGCCCGAACCGTCGCCCGTTGCCGTGGCGAACGCCCTGCGCGTGCTCTTCGCGCAGGACAGGACGGCGCTCATGCACCAACTCCGCGCCCATTACGAGGCCCATTACGCGCTGGAGGTGTTCGAGCGGGGGTTGAGGGATGCGTTGGAGCAGATTTAGGCTTGCTTAGCCTATCGCCGCTTGCTATAAGAATTAAAGTGCAACGAGCTTATAATGCCATTTGTGGCCAAGTTAATCCTCTTATCGAACTCCCGTCATGGGAAATTGCAGCTCCTGAATTAGAGGCAGCTCATGCTCACCGGGAGCGTTGGCGCCCGAACAAAGTAAAGGTATTGCTGTTGGCGGAGTCGCACGTGGCGACGACGCCACAAGAGGCCGCGCATGATTTGAACTACGAACAATATGCGCAGCTGGCTCCTCTGGCTCTCCCGCATGCATTTGTCCGCCTTGTATACTGCCTCGGATACGGAGAGCGCACATTGGCCCCCGGGGTAAGCAAAAACCCGGGAACGTGGCAGTTCTGGAAGATCTTCTATGCCTGTGTGAACCAGGTGATTGACAATACTGATTTTGCCCCGATATTGATTAGTGGCCAAGCCAACCCCGCACAGCGTCTAGCCAACAAGATCGCCGTTCTGGAGCAAATGAGGGAGCGGGGCATTTGGCTTTTGGACGCTAGCCTGCCAGCTATTTATAAACCGAGAGCGCCTCGCCCTATTCCCCAACAGGTGGAAGCTATACTCGAAGCTTCCTGGCAACATTGGACACAGGCGCAGGTTGCAGCCGCCCAGCCTTGTAAAGTCATCATCATTGGTAGGGGTGTCAGCACGGTAGTGGCACCGTATTTGTACCAATTTCAGATTCCACATCAGGTCCTTCGGCAGCCAAACAGTTACCGTAACCATGGCGGCATCCCCCTCAACTACTGGCAATCCTTCTTTGAGTTCTGCCAAGCCTAGCGTCGGTGCAATCTACGCTTGAGTGATGAAGTAACGCTTGGTTCATATAAGGCATGTTCCGCCGCCCGATCCTCCTGTTGGCCCTATTCAGCCCTTTGGCATTGCCCGCCGCGCAGTTCACCGTGCCAGCGGAGTTGAGCCTTGAGGGACAAGCTATGCTCCAGATCGAGGCGCTGCAGGAGCAACTGAACGCCGAGCAAGCGACGGACAAATCGCGGGAAGCGGCGCTGAAGAAACTGGAGAAGGCGATCCAGCGCGCCAAGCGATCATCCGCCGGGCTCCCGGCAATGCATCTCTATGCCGCGCTCGGCAACCTGCGCCTGAAGCGCTGGGAGCAAGCGGCAGAGCACGCGCACCAATTTATCAGCCTGGAGCAGGCCGCCCAACGCCCGGAGGTCCTCCTGTTAGGCCACCAATTGGCCGCCTATGCCTTGATCAAGGATGGCGCAGAAGAGGCTGCGCTGGCCGAGCTGGCCCAAACCGACGCCTGGCTGGACCAGACGTCATCGCGCCAGCGTGCGTTGCCGCAAAGTCTGCTCTACGGCAATGCCTACCTCGGGTTGCACCGGCTGAAAGACGCCCAAGCCGCCTTCACCGCCGCAATCGAGGAAGGGCAGGCGATGGGCCACGCCAAAGCGGTGGTCGAAGCACGGGTGCAGCTGGCCCATACGACCAACGAGATGAATCAGTGGAAGCAGGCAGCCGAGCTGGGGCACGAAGCACTCAAGGCCGCCCAGGCTGACGATCCCGAGATGGTGGGCCAAGCTTGCTATTACCTCGGCATCACGTATGTCGACCTGCGCGAGATGCTGAAGGCCCAGATGCTGCTCGAACAGGCAGTGGAGCTAAAGCTCCGCTATGGCCACAAAGACGTATCTCAGGCCTACTACTGGCTCGGGATTGTTCATGCGATGCAGCGCCGGAACGGCCTCGCCAAGGAGATCTTTTTGCGAGGGCTGGAGCACGTCGAACCGGGCGACTTAAAAGGCCGCGCCGATCTGGTGGGCCAAGTTGCGCGGGCGGAAATGGGCGTAGGCGACTACGAAAACGCTCACCGCCATCTGGACGAGGCCGAAGCTCTCCTGGCAGAAGCGGGAGAAACGGGACCACTTTGCCACCTCTACCAGAACCGCGCGTTTTGCTATCTCCGGCAGGAGAAGTTCGCGGAGGCAGAGCACACCTGCCATCTTACCCTCAGCTACACGACTTCAACCCGCGATCAGAGCAACGTTCACGCGCGGCTTGCCTACCTCTACGTCGCGTGGGCGAAGACAACGCCCGAGCAGTGGATCCGCGAGCGCAACCTGCAGGGGGCAGCCTACCACGCGCTGATCGCGCTGCCCATGGCCGAGGAACGCCCCAACAAGGAGGTGCTCGCCTCCCTGCCCCGCACCATGCGGGCACTGCTCAAGGAAACCTCCGACCGCGCCGGCAGCATCGGCGAGATGGAAGCCGCCCTCCAGAGCTACCTCGACCGCCACCCCGACGTCCGCCAGCAATGGCAACGCAACAAGTGGCTACCGCTGCCCTGAAGGCAAACCATTCCCCCCTCTAAAACGCGCTCCTCGGCACGAAGATCGTGTCGCCGGGGAGGAGGCGGACGTCTTCGGTGGGGGTGCGTTGGGCGAGGCGGGCGTCTAGGGTGTAACTACGCTCGTCGCGGCTGAGTTGCACGCCTTGTTCGCGGGCGTAGAGGCCGAAGCCGCCGGCCGCGGTGATGGCTTTGGTCAGCGTGAGATCATTTGACCAGGTGACGGGGCCGGGGCGCTGGACTTCGCCGCCGACGTAGACGTAGCGCTCCGCCAGCACGACGGAGACGTTGATCTGGCGGTAGATGTCGCGCTCCAGATAGAGGTCGCGGATTTCCTGGGCGAGGGACGACGCCGTCTGCCCAGCCGCCTCGACCTGGCCGAGGTAGCGCAGGCTGATGCGGCCCTGATCGTCGAGCTGGAGGCTGAACTGTGCCGGGTCGGGGATGCCTTGCAGCTCGACCAGCACGGTGTCGCCGGGGCGCAGGCTGGCCACGTCTCCGGCGGGGGGCTGCGGGTTGCGCCCCACCCCTTCGCGCGCCGCTGGCGTCTGCTGGCAGCCCAGCGCCCACCAGCCGAGGGCCAGCAGGAGGAGGGTGGTCGCAATCCAGCGCGGGAGGGCTTGGAGGTGGGTCAACCGCGTAGGGGGGGGTGGAGGTGGGAGGAGGATCAGGCGGGGATGCTAGCGACGGAAATCGTCGTCGTCGTCATCATCGTCCTCATCCTCGTCGTCATCATCATCGTCTTCGTCGTCATCATCGTCGAAGTCGTCCTTATCTTCGTCTTCGTCCTCGTCCCAGCGCATCGTTTCGTCTTCCTCGATCTTCTCTTCCTCGTCGTCTTCGAAGTCGGGGATGTCGTCGATGTCTTCTTCTTCACCGCGCTTGCCGCCCTCGTCGTCTTCCAGCTCGTAGCCTTCGGGCACGTAATCGAGGATGGCCGTGATCTCGGAGAAGGGGTGCACCGCGCGGCCTTCCAGGTATTCCTGGTTCTGGCGCTCGCGGATCTCTTCTTCGAGCTCGTCGACGGTGAGGTTCTGGTCGAAGTCGATCAGGTCGTTGAGCATCTTGACGCGATGCCGGGTGATCTGGTCGATGAAGTCGGCATAGGGCCCCTTCTCCTCGTCCACGATGTCGGGGAGGGCAAAGAGGGTGGCCTCGTCGTCTTCCAGCAGGCTTTCGCGGGTGCGCTGGAGACGGACGCGACCGTCCTCGCCTTCTTCGTTCTGGATGGAGAAGGAGAAAAAGGCGTCTTCGATCACGTCGGCGTCGAAGCCGTATTCGCGAAGGGCCTCGCACTGTTCGAGGATGTACGCCATCTGGCGGGGGTCGAGGATGCCAAGACCGTCCACATCCCAGTGGATGGGGTCGGATGTCTCCATCACCCACCAGTTCATGTCTTCACCAAGGCGCACGAGGCACCATTCGAGCTTGTTCGTATTGGCCGCCATAAGGAGTCAACGATATGCAAAAAAGTTCTTTGGGTTGCTACGCGCCGTTTTTGTTCAAGGGGGAGTCGCCGAAGTCAAAGGTTTTTGCTCGGAAACGTGAGAAATAACATGGCGCTTGTGTTTTCCCGCCCTCTTCCAATGATGCGCAGCTACATGGGCCTCTGGTATGAGAAGGTGATCCGTCCGCGCCTGTTTGCGATGGACCCGGAAAACGCGCACGAGATGGCAATCTCCGTCATGGAGACCTTGGGCCGTTTCGGCTGGCTGTGTCGTGCGATGCAAAAGGCGGTGCAGCCAAACGGCACGCGCCCGATCGAGCTGTTCGGGCTGCAATTCCCCACCGCAGTGGGCATGGCAGCCGGGATGGACAAGAACGCGCGCGCCTGGCAGGCGGCGGCCGCCTACGGCTTCGGCCACGTCGAGATCGGCACGGTCACGGCGCGGCGGCAGCCCGGCAACGACCGGCCTCGCCTGTTCCGCTACCCGCCGGAAGAAGCCATCATCAACCGCATGGGCTTCAACAACGACGGCGCCGAAGCCATCGCGCAGCGCCTCAAGGCCCACGCCAAAGGCAAGCAGCGCCTCATCCCCCTCGGCGTCAACATCGGCAAGACCAAGGTGGTGCCGCTGGAGCAGGCCGCCGAGGACTACCTGACCTCTTTCAACCTGCTGGCCGACTACGCGGACTACATCGCGATCAACGTCAGTAGCCCCAACACGCCCGACCTGCGCAAGCTGCAGGGGCAGGAGCACCTGCAAGTGCTGCTGGGCGAGCTGAGCCGCGCCAACCAGGCCCGCGCGAAGCGCTTGGGCGACAACCCGATCCCCCTGCTGCTCAAGATCGCGCCCGATCTCACGTTCCGCCAGGTCGACGAAGTCATCCAGGTGGTCTACGAAACGGGCGTCAGCGGCGTCATCGCGACCAATACGACGATTGCCCGCCCGGGCACCTTCGCCAAGGTCAACGAAGCGGGCGGCCTCAGCGGCAAGCCCCTCTTCCGCCGCTCGCTGGAAGTGGTCAACTACCTCTCGCGCGCGACCGACGGCAACCTGCCCATCATCGGCGTTGGCGGTATCACCACGCCTGACCGTGCCTCGATGATGATGGACGCCGGGGCCAGCCTCGTGCAGGTCTACAGCGGCTTCATCTACGGCGGGCCTTTCTTCCCCGCCGAAATCGCCAAAGCCCTCGCCCCCCGCCACCGCGACTGGGTCAAAAGCCGCCGGGTAAGGCGGTAGGGCACTTCTTCCCAGCATAACATGGGTAATGTCGCTAAAACCGCCGTTCAAGAGCTGGCAAAGCTCCTGCGGCAGGCGTTATTACCCACTCCAGGTGCACCGGCCTGGCTGAATGTGGTCAAGACCGTCGCGGTATTGGTCGCCGTGCTCGCGATCATAGCCGTTGGCGGTGCCCTCTATACCGGCCTGGGCGATCCTGTCCTGCTCGTGCTGATGGGGCTGATGGCCTTGCTTTTTCTCGCTGTCCTGATCGCTGTATTTTCCTCGCGGGGCGAAACGCAGCCGGCACCCATCTGGGAAAAGCGTGTCGTGATCTTGCCCCAGGTACTGCCGGCCGAGCACGAGTTGCCCATCTTGCTGGAATTCCTGCAACAGCGGGCCATCGAGACGGCACAGGCCGCCCTCGGCCACGAGATCGGGACCGGAGACATCCGCGTAGCCGTCTTCCTGCCCAACTACCGTGACTCCGAACGCCTCGGTATCCTTTCGACCAACGACGACCTCATGGTCAATTTCCCCTTTGGGGCCGAGCGGGAGATTGTCTTCTTTCCTGGCGAAGGGCTGGTCGGTTCAGTCTTCCTGCAGCAGCGCACGCAGTTTGTCTCTGCCCGCCTCGAAAACGGGGTGTATGTCTGGCCTGCTTCCTATACTCTCACCAACGAGCACCTGCGCCGGATCAGCCCCGACCTGCGTTGGACCCTCGGCCTCCCATTGGCGGGCGAACACCACAATCCTCTTGGCGTTCTGGTGCTAGACGGGCTAGGCTTCGAATTGAGCGAAAGCGAAGCCCCGAAGCTGCTGGATGGGATCCGGCAGGAATACCTTGCGATTCTGGCCAGTATCGGTAAACTGCCGAAGAAATCTTACCGATTATACGAGTATGACGCGCGAACAAAAACTAGCTAAACGACGTTCCCTCATCGCGAACATTTCGCGGGAGGAGCTGCTGGTGAAGGTCTTGCGCGAGTCGAGCGACCCGAAGCTCCGCAGCATTGTCGCCAACGGCCAGATCGACCGCGATCTGAGCCGCCAAGTCACTTTGGAAATCGCAGGCCTGGAGCCGAAGGCGTCGTAAGGAGCGATTGGCCTCACGCGAAGCCGCCAAGGCGCTGAGAATAGAACCCTCGTCGGCGCATTATCGCTGGAAGGTTCCTCAACCAGAATTTCCTTCGCGGCTCTGCGCCTTGGCGTGAGAAACGGCCCGCCGTTGAGAGGCTCTGCGCCGCAGTCAAAGCAAGACTGTAATATCCCGCAAGGTAACGGCTTCATTCCCGCTCGTTCGCCTGCCCGAGAGGCTGCAAGTAGACCTTGAGGGTCTGTTCACCCTCTTCGCCGGTAAAGGTAAAGCGGGCCGCCTGCCCTTCATAATCCTCTGCTTTGACCTGGATGGTGCCGCTTAAAGGTAGTGTGCCATACAGGTTAGCCACCAAAGCACTAGGAGGCGCAAATTGCACCCGCGCTTCACCAATGTATACCGTCGGGTCAAAACGCGGAAAACCGTAACCAGCATGCGGCAGCGGCTCTTGTGTGACAGCATCGTAGGCCTCGACCCGTAGGGTAAACTCACGCACTTGCGACACGATTTGACGTTGATCCGGCCAGGTGGCAGCCACGAAGGTCAACTGACCCACCAACAGAAGCAGGACCAGCACGGTCGGGCCTTTCCAGTGCGGCAAGTTGGGCCAGTGGAATGCCTTGACTCTCTCTCCGCTACGAAGCGCACGGGCGATATACCACCCCACTCCCACCCAGGCGGCGACTGCCACGGCCCAAACCCATCCGCGCAAGGAGAAGTCGACGACAGAATTGGCCACGAAGTCGGCGAGGGAGCCGTCTCGCGAGGATACGCGAGAGAAAGCATGCCGGATTCGCTCATCCTCCGAGGCGCGCAGCCAGCCGACAACAGAGCTCGCTACCGCCAATCCAGACACGACCCCTACACTCGGCCATAGGTTGCGAGGGATGTCGCGTGGCGAGATCTTGATCGTCTCGCAATCAAAGTGCTTTTTCTGGCGGAACAGCAGAATCGCCAATCCAATCGAAACAGAAGCAATTCCCGCGCACCAAATCGCACTTTCCGTCGATAGGGAGTCGGCGTTGATAAGGACCACCAGGAGAAAGAGCGGACCCGCTCCTCCCGCCAAGAGCAGGAAGCAAACGGAGAAGGTGCACGCACTGCGCCAATGGTATTGGGCAATACCGGGGCCCAGCCAAAGAAACAGCAGGGCAAAATTGAGATGAAACGAACCGAAAAACAGCCCGACGACCATCTCCACCAAGGCCAACAGCCCAAAGAAGGCGATGATGTAGCCGAGCCAGGCGATCCAGCGCGGCTTATCAGGAGTCAAGGCAGCAGCGGGCGTTTCCACTGCACCATTGAAGTAAAGCCTCGGGCGGTTAGCGATCAGATTTCGAGGCGGTCGACACTTTCGTCGAAAACCACGGCTCTACGCCCAGGCTTTCAACGCCTCGATCACCTCGTTGCGTTCGGCTTCGGTCATCTCGGGGAAGACGGGGATGCTGAGGACTTCGTCGGCGAGGCGGTGGGCGGTGGCGAGGCGGTCGCTGCCACGCCCCACACCCTTGAAGCATTCCTGCCGGTCGAGCGTGAGCGGGTAGTAGATTTCGCTGCCGATCTTGCGCTCG
The DNA here is from genome assembly GCA_030673845.1 of Verrucomicrobiota bacterium JB022. Classification (NCBI taxonomy): domain Bacteria; kingdom Pseudomonadati; phylum Verrucomicrobiota; species Verrucomicrobiota bacterium JB022. The sequence continues at coordinate 144,610 of JAUTCQ010000017.1, read as the reverse complement.
TTGAGGTAGGTGCGCAGGGCGTCGCGGCGGCCACCGGGCACGCGAATCGTAAACTGGTTCCACACGTGGTGGCGGTCTTCCAGCTCGGCCGGCAGCTCGAAGGTCTTCACGCCCGCAAGGGCTTCGAGGTAGGCTGCGGCGTGGACGCGGCGGGCGTCGTGGTAGCTCTCCAGGTGAGGCAGCTTCACGCGCAGCAGGGCGCACTGGATGGCGTCGAGGCGGAAGTTGCCGCCTACCTCGCGGTGGTAGTAGCGCGGGGCCATGCCGTGGTTGCGCAGGCGCAGGAGCTTCTCGGCCAGCTCATCGCTCTGGGTGGTGACCATGCCGCCGTCACCGAAGCCGCCAAGATTCTTCGTCGGGTAAAAGCTGTAGCAGCCGATGTCGCCGATGCTACCGGCCATCTTGCCCTCATAGCGGGCGCCGAGGCTCTGAGCGGCGTCTTCGACCACGCCCAGATTGTGCTGCTTGGCGAGCGCCATCACGCAGTCCATCGACGCCATTTGGCCGAAGAGGTGGACGGGGATGATCGCCTTCGTCTTGGGGCCGATCTTGCTCTCGGCGTCGGCGAGGTCGATATTGAAGTCGTCTTCGCGCACATCCACCCACACCGGAGTCGCCCCGACGCGGGAGACCGAGCCGGCGGTGGCAAAAAAGGTGAAGGCCGGGCAGAGCACTTCGTCACCCGGGCCGATGCCGAGGGCCATCAGCGCGATGAGCAGGGCGTCGGTGCCGCTGCTGATCGAGATGGCGTGCTTTGCGCCTGCGTAGGCGGCCACCTCCTGCTCAAAGGCGGTCACTTCCTCGCTGAGGATGAAGCGGCCGGAGCGCAGCACGTTGGCGCTGACGGCTTCCAGTTGGGCCTGGAGGGGTTGATGCTGGCGGGAAAGATCGAGCAAAGGCACGGCCATGAAACCCACTCTAACCTCACCCACCCGCCGGTGAAAAGTTTATTTGCGGGCGCAGATGGTCAGCAAAAGCCCTACTGTCCTTCCCTACCTCCCGCAGTTGAGCTTGCATCTGATCTTTTGAGTAGAAAGATCGGCCCGTATGAAACCTACCACAACCGCGTTTATCTCTTTAGCCGCATCTCTACTCGGTCTCGCTGCCCCTGCCCAGGCCGCCTGGTATTACCACGGCGAGGGTGAGCCGTGGATCTGGGCGCAAGAGAGCGAAGACTGGATCTACTTTGGCGACCGCGCCCCCCTCGCATGGTCCAACAGCGGCCAGACGTGGATCTTTAACCCGCTGGCCCAGGAGAGCTTCCTCGTCAGCAAGATCTTCGGTGGAACTGGAGCCTACCGACTCCAGATGGCCACCGAGATGCCGTGGGTCGAGTATACGTTCTTTCCGGACAGCGCCGCCAGTGTGTTCGTACGAGGTTCCGAAAACTCCCGTCCAGGCACCTGGAGCTATGTTGCCGATGACTCCACGGGCGAAATCCTGATTCTGGTGAGCTACGCAGATGGCGAAGGCAACCCGTGCGCGGCCTCCATCCACCTTTCGTTCGAGACGCGACTCTCCGGTCAAGGCAAGATCATCGCCCACGGGCATACCTCTGGCGTCCATGCGATACAGGTGGAAGACACATTCATCCTCAAGGCCCAGCCTTACGAGCGCTAGTGCGCGTAGATCATCTTGCGGGTCATGCCGCCGTCGACGACAAAGTCTTGCCCGGTGATGAAGCGGGCGGCGGGGCTGAGCAGGAAGGCGCACAGCTCCGCAATGTCTGCCGGTTGGCCGACGCGGCCGGCCGGGTGCTGGTCGTGGTCGACCGGGCGGAGGTCGTCGTAGTCTTCGTTCTGGATCCAGCCGGGGGCGATGGCGTTGGCGCGGATGTCGGGCCCGAGACTGATCGCGAGCGAATGGGTGAGCGCCACGATCCCGCCCTTGCTCGCAGTGTAGGCAAAGGTGTTGGGCTCGGACTGGTAGGCGCGAGTGGAGGCGATGTTGACGATCGCGCCCTGGCTTTCGTGCAAGAGGGGCGTGGCGGCCTGTGCGCAGATGAAAGCGCCCGTAAGGTTGGTGCGGATGACTTCCTGCCATTCGTCGAGCGACAGCTCCGTGATGGGCTTACGCTCGGGGTTGGCATGGCCGGCGTTGCAGACGAGCGCATCGAGGCGGCCCCAGTTTTCGCGAATCCAGGAGATGGAGGAGCAAACGGCCTCCGGGTAGCCTACATTGCAGCGGCAGAAGTGCACCGGGCCGAGCTGCTTGAGGGTGGGCAGCGCCTCGGCGGCGGCGTCTTCGTCCAGGCCGGCAATCAGCACGCGGTAGCCACGGCGCAACAGTGTTTGGGCAATGCCACGGCCGATGCCGCGCTCGCCCCCGGTAATCATCGCGACAGGTGCACTCATCCCCCACTCTATACCGGGTCGCGGGCGCGCGCAAAGCGAGGCGGTGCGAATCTGGTAGTCTAATTCCTACTTCGAGCGCGGCTCATGATAAGCGTGGTCGGCCGAGAGGTTTTCGCCCTGCCAGATGCGGCGCTGCGTCCACGGCTCGGCGGGCACCGTCCAGAAAGGGTCGTCGGCAGGCAGGCCGAGCTGCATGAGGCCAAAGGTGCAGAGGTAGATGCTGCCGTGGTTGATGTATTCCTCCGCCATCCCCGGCTGGTGGCCCACCACGCCGATGCGCAACCAACCTTGCTCGTCGAACGTGCCGGGGGCTTCGATCATGCGGTGAATGACTGCGGTCAAGGCATTGCGGACGCCGCCCGGGGTGGCCGGCTCCACCAGCTCGTGGCGCAGGGCGGCCATGGAGAGCGACTGCAGGGCGCCGAAGCGGTAGGCCGACGAGCGCCCGATAACGGGGTAGGTCCCTTCCGGCGAGATCATGCGCTCGAGCACGGCGGCGTAGCGCTGGCTACGGGCCTTTACACGCGGCAGGTGCTGGCCCAGCTCCTGGTCGTGGCGGGCGCACACTTCGAGCACTTCCACCAGCATCGGCTGGATGACAAAGCTGTTGTAATAGTCCCAGTGCCACTCCGGGCCGTCACCATAAGTGCCGTCGCCGACGTACCACTCAAGGTGGCGGTTCACCGCGTGCTCGATAGGCCCCATTTCGCATTCGCCGGTGAACTCCAGCAGGGCCGCCTCCACCATCGCGCTGAAGAGCAACCAGTTGCTGGGGTATGGCTCGATCGCGCGTGTGGCCTTCAGCTCGCGGATCATATTGGCCTGCGCCTCGGCATCCAGGTTTGCCCACAGCTGGTTCGGCGCACGCAGCAAAGCTTGCGCGACAAAGGCAGCATCAACGAGCGACTGCTTGCCCTCCGCAAAGTCGAGGTGGCCCGGCGAGTCGGGATCGACGGCGTTTTCGAGCGTCTTTACCGCAAGCTCGATGTAGCGGGCGCGCAGCTTGCCTTCGGCGTCGTCACCCGGACCCAATTCCAGCCAAGGGGCCACGCCCGCCAGCGTGCGGCCAATCGCCTCCAGCGGGGCAAAGGCGTCGCGCGGCTTCCCCAGCTTGGGCAGCTCGTCCTTGAGGGTATTGCCAGCACCGGCCCGGAGCACGGGCTCGATGATCCGTTGCGTCACCTCTACCTGGTAAGCACGTTGGCTCGCGCCGTCGTCTGCCGGGGCGGGAGCTGCCCAGGCGCAAGACAAGAGGCTCAACAGGAAAACAAGGAAAGGGTAACGGAGGGGTAACATGCCCGTAGGCTACGCCCCCCTCACACCTGCCACAACCGCGATTTTGCCGGACAGTCAGGTGGAGCCTCATCAACCACCTGTATTCCCGCCGCGCCAGATCTAATCGCCCAGCAGCGAGAGAGTCGAGGCGGCGATTTCGAGGCGGTCGATCTTGATCGCCTTGCCCGTCTTCGTATCGATGTCGACGATACAGCCGCAGATGCGCACATCGCCTTCCGCAATGCCGAAACGGCGGGGCATGCCATCGACAAAACGGGCGATAACGGGCGGAATTTCGCGGCCCAGGACGCTCTCGTAGGGCCCGCTCATGCCGGCGTCGGTCAGGTAAGCGGTGCCGCGGGGGAGCACCCGGCCATCGGCGGTCGGCACGTGGGTGTGGGTACCGACGACCAGCGCCACGCGCCCGTCGAGGAACCAGCCCATGGCGATCTTCTCGGAGGTGGCTTCGGCGTGAATCTCCACGATTACGGCGTCACACAGCTCGCGCAGCTCGAGCAGCTTCTGGTCGGCATAGGCGAAGCCGTTGTCGGCGCTGATCTTCATGAACTGCGAGCCGAGCACGGTGAAGACGCCGAGGCGAAACCCGTTTTTCTCCACGATGAGGTGCTCGCGGCCAGGGCAGACTTTGGGAAGGTTGCCGGGGCGGCAGATATAGTCGATCTGGCCGATGTCGTTCTCAAAGCCGCGCTGGTCCCAGCAGTGGTCGCCCAAGGTGATGGCGTCGACACCGGCTTCACGCAGTTCGCGGGCGATCTGGAGGTTGATCCCCGCCCCTGCGGCCGAGTTTTCGCCGTTGGCCACGACGATGTCGGCGCCATATTGCGAGCGGAGGCCGGGCAGCATTTTCTTCACCGCTTCGCGGCCGGGCTTTCCGACAATGTCCCCAAGAAAAAGGATTCGCATCCTTCCACCGAAAGACGATTGCCCCCAAAAGGCAAAGTATTTGCGGCCCGCCTGCACGTTGGGCGGAGCACGAGGCACAAAAACGGTGGGAATTCTCCTGCCCCCGACGCGCTGCAGACCCAAAAAAGCCGGTCGCACCATCAGTGCCACCGGCCAGAAAGGGAACCACTTGGCTGCCCTGCCCTATTTCCAGTTGAGGATCAGGCGGGTGAAGTAGGTGGTATCGAGGTTTTCCTTATCGCCCTCGGGCTTGGAGTTGTAGGTGTTGCTCACCCCGATGCCGAGCTTCCACTGGTCGGAGAAGGCCAGCGGGATGTTCACGCTGGTGTCTTGCTGCACGATGTACTGGTTGAAGTCTTCGAACGCGGGCGTGTAGGTCCACTTGGACTGCAGGTCGCCCCAGGCGGCAAACTTCCAGTAGAGGTCGAGACCGAAGTCGAGACCGAGGTAGCCTTCGCTGTCAGGCGTGTAGGTGGTCTCAATCACGGGCGTGTCGGGGTTGTCACCCGTCACCGGCACGTAGGATTCGTAGCGGTAGCTCAAACCGGTTCGGCCTTCCAGCTTGAAGTCCTGGTAGTTGTAAAAGCGGTAGTTGGCGCCGGCGCCGGTGAGGGAGCGCAGGTCGATGCCTTCGAACTCGTCTTTCTCCAGCTCTTCGCGGACGTACCAGCCCCACTTCTCCGTGAAGAAGTTGGTGTAATTGAAGCCGCCGATGATTTCCTTGGCCGTGGTGTCATCGCCGTCGTTGGCATACTCAAAGGCCGAGTAGAGGCGGAGGCGGTCGGACGGGCCTTCGAGCGTGGCCTGCACGCGGGCGGAGGTGCTCGTCTTTTCGGTGTTACCGGCCTTGCCCGAGAGGTCGAGGCTGGCCTGGTAGGCCCAGGTGCGCAGTTGGCCGCGCAGGGCCGCTTCAGTCGCCGCCACATCCGGATCGGTGCCGCCGGCGGGCCAGGAGGCCTCGACCGCACCGACGTTGGACGTCATGGTGCCGGCGTTGGTCTGGATCTGGAGCTGGTTGCCGGCGGTCGGGCGCACGGGGCCTTGGGCCACGTTGCCGCCTTCCAGGCGCACGGCCACAGGTTCGTCGGTCATAAAGCTGACCACTTGATCCTGCGGGATCACCAAGGTGCCAGCGTAGGCCGTCTTGAGATGGACCTTCCCGTCGTGAATCTTCTCGATCGTGCCTTTGAGGACAGAACCATCGGAGACGCGGACTTCATCGGCCGCCAGGGAGGAAACCATCAACGCGAGACTGCCGAGCAGGAGTGCGCGAGAGGCACGGGCAGCCTTGTCAGAGAGCAGGTGTGCAATCATGTCAGGCGCAGAAAGTAGGCATCGCGGCGGCAATGGCGAGCGCGGATTGTCCCTAGCGCCACACAAGGCATGCCCCTGAGCGTAAACGGTTAAAAATGCGGACCGGCGGTTAGCACGCTACGCACTCTCGGCCTCCATTTCCTCCGCTGCTTCAGCCTCCTGCGCCACCGCTTCCTGCGAGGGAACGAGCGTCCAGCCGCTGAAGATGATGAGCGTCGACATGACGGGCACCAGCAGGTTGAAGAACGTATACGGCGCGTAGGCCAGGGCCGAGACCCCGAGCACCGAGCCCATGTAGGCGCCGCAGGTGTTCCAGAAAATGAGGGGCGAGCTGACGGTGCCGCCGTCTTCGAGCACGCGCGACAGGTTCTTGAGGTGCAGGCCGCTCTCGGCCACCGCCGGGCGGAACATGCGCCCGGGCACCACGATCGAGAGGTATTGGTCGGACGCGAGGAGGTTGATGCCCACGCACGAGCACAGGGCTGAGAAGAGCACGCCCTTTTGCCCCCGCGCCACGCGCAGGATCGCCGCACTGATGCTCTGGAGCAGGCCGCCCGCCTCCATGATGCCACCAAAGACCATCGCGAGGATAATCAAGCCGACCGTCCAGTACATGCTGTCGAGCCCACCCCGGTTGAGCAGCTCGTTCAGCTCCGGCGAAGAAGTTTCGAGGGCGAGGCCGTTTTGGGCGGTTGAGAGCAACGTGGCCAGCGGCACGCCCTGGAAAACGGCCCCCAGCAGCGCGCCCACGAGGCAACCGACGATCAGGCTGGGCAGCGCGTCCACCTTCAGCAACACGAGCCCAAACGTGACTCCCGGGGCCAGCAGGAGCAGCGGCGAGAGGTTGAACTCCGTCCGCAAAATGGCCAGCAGCGTCTCGATATCGGCCAGGCGACTGCCCGAGGTGTCGAGCGTGAAGCCGATGACGGCATAGAGGACAAGCGCGATCAAAAAGGGCGGCAGCGTCGAGTAGACCATGTGGCGGATGTGCTCGAACAGCTCGCAACCGGCCACCGCCGGGCTGAGGTTGGTCGTCTCGGAGAGCGGCGACATCTTGTCGCCAAAGTAAGCCCCGGAAACGACCGCCCCGGCCACCAGGGGCAACGGCATCCCCATGCCCCCACCAATCGCCATCAACGCGACCCCCACCGTGCCGGCAGTGGACCAGCTACTGCCGATCGCCAGCGAGACGACCGCGCACAAAAGGCAGGCCGTCGGCAGAAACACCGCCGGTGAAATGAACATCAGCCCGTAATAGATCAGCAGCGGCACCACGCCCGAAATGATCCAGAGGCCGATCAGCACGCCCACCACCAGCAGGATGAGGATGGGCTTGATGGCGACCGTCACGCTCTCGATCATGCGCTCCTCCAACTCACGCCACGAGCTGCCCAGCGCCAGACAGGTAACGGCCGCGATGACCGAAGCCAGCAGCAGGGGGATGTGCGGATCGCCCTGAAAGACGAGCACATTCACGCCCAGCAGGGCAATGAGCGCGATAACGGGGACCAGCGCCACACCGAGTGGTGGGTGCGCCAAGGGCGAGGTAGGATCGAGCTTCTCCATTCGGTGGATGGCAGAGGTGGACAAGGCAATGCCCGGCGCTTGTCGGCTGCCCATTCACCGTCCATCCACCGCAGGGCGCCCCAAAACGACCGGTCAAACTCGATGCGAGTGATAGCGCCGTCCGCCTGCAATGTAAAGGCTATGAACGTCTTTCATCGCTCAGGCGGTGGAACCCCGCCTGCGGCATTACCTTGGGAGCCATACAGCAAAAACTCATTGGAGAGTCTTATGCCTTTGTGGTGAGAAACCACTGCCCCCTTTAACGGAAGCTTGAGTCATAACTGGAGGTGACGCTCTCCGAGACTCAAAAAATGGTCGGGCTGACAGGATTCGAACCTGCGACCCCTTGCACCCCATGCAAGTGCGCTAGCCAGACTGCGCCACAGCCCGAAACAAAGGTCCATCAACGCGTATCGACGGCCCGGAGTCAAGCCTGCAAACGAGGAAAATCGACCTTAGGGGCGAAAAACGACCAAAAGCATCCAGGCGAGCAGGGCGTTGAGCACTACGCCGGCGATGATCAGCACGAGAAAGAGCGGCGCGCCCAGGCCGATGAGCGCCAGCAGGAGCCCGAGCGGGAGGTTGAGCAGCGAGAAGGCGACCACCAGGCGGGCGTTGCCCGCATTCCAGAGGGGGTGTGGCAAATCGTCGAGAACCTCGGGCGGCAGGCGGCTCTGGTTGTCGCGCACGATCTGGCGGGGGTCGACCGGCGGGGCGGTATCGGGGGTAGCCGCCGAGCGCTGCTCGCGCAGGGCCAGCCGACGCGCGACCGGGAAGGCGTCGGCCAGCTCGGGGAATTCGGCGGCACGGCGCCAATCGACATCGCCTGCCCGGGCAAGGAAACTCTGCGGCAGGACGATCCCCTGCCCGATCAACTGGCGTAGCTGCTCCGCGTCGTAGGGGCCGCGGGGCTCGTGTGTGCGAACGTCGAACCAGTAATAGCTATTTTTTGCCACGGCGGGCGCGCATACCCTTCTGCAACTGCTTCTGGAAGAGGGGCAGGATGTCCTGCTCGATGTAGGTGAAGGCGGCGTCGAGGCCCTGCTCTCGATACACGACGCCGATCTGCGCCTCCATGCGGGTGGGCTCGCCGAGGCCGGAGAGGAACTGGTTGCTCGTCATCTGCTCATACAGCTCGTGCCGGGAGAGGTTGCCCGGCAGGGGCTGCGTGAGGATGTACTGGCGGGCGAAAAGGCCCAGCACGGCGTCGCCCAGCCAGGCCAGGTCGCGCACTTCGGCTTCGGTCTGCATGGGGGCCATCCAAGGCGATGCGTAGCGGGAGGGCAATCCCGCACACGGGCTAGGCCTGCTTTTCCGGCGTCTCGGCGGTGGCTTGCGCGGCCTGCCTCTGGCGATGGCGGCGGTAGCCGTGGCCGCCGATGAGCAGCACGAGGGCGCTGGCCCCGAGGATGGTGGCAGGCTCGGGCACGGGCACAAGCTCACCGTTTTCGAGCAACATGGCGGCCCAGTAGCCTTCGCCAAACCCGTTGGGGTTTTTGAAGAAGATACGGCTTACCTGGCCGCTGGTCAGCGCGCTGGCGTCGGAACCGAAGAAGATCTGGTCGGTGCCGCCCCCGCTGCGCTTGCCCGACCAGTTTTCGATGATCAGGAAGTCCGAAGAGGTCCAGGAGCCGGCGAGCGAGGAGCTGTCTTCAAACTTGAGGATGCTCGCGCCCGCGCCGAGGTCGAAGGTGCTGCTGCTCGCGAGGGTCAGCTTGCCAAAGTCGGTATTGCTGAAGCCTTGGGTGTCCAGCTTGGCGTTGTTGAGCGCGAGCGCGGTGCCGCCGGCCACCTGCTCGTGGTCGGAGAGGAGGAGCGTGCCGCCGTTGATGTTGATCTTGTTCGCGCCGTCAATCGCCGGGCCGTTGGCCGAAGCCAGGTTCAGCGTGCTGTTGTTGACGGTGATGTTGCCCGTCATCGTGCTCTCGCCGGTGAGCGTGAGCGTGCCGGTGCCGTTCTTGACGAGGTTGCCGGTGCCGCTGATCGAGCCGCCGTAGACGGTGCTGGCGTTGTTGCCGCCGGTCGTGAGCGTGTTGGAGCCGAGCTCGACGTTACCGCCGTTGCTGCCGCCGCCACTGAGGCTGCCGACCGTTTCGTCGCGGCCATTGAGCACGACGCGCGCGCCGGTCTGGTTGGCGAGGCTGAGGTTGGCGTTGTTGCCGATGTTGTCGTTGGCGCTCAGCTTGAGCGTGCCGGCGGCCACATGGACATCGCCGGTAAAGGAATTGTTGGCCTTGAGGTCGACCGTGCCGTCGCCCACCTTCACCAGGCCGGCCGAGCCGCTGATGCCTTTCTGGATCGTCAGCTCCGTGCCGGCAGCGGCGCCGATGGCGGAGTTGCTGCCGAGCGTGATGCTGCCGTTGTAGGTATTGTTTCCAGAAGCGTTGTAGAGCGCACCGAGGTTGTCGTGGCCCGCACCGTTGAGCGTGAGGTTCTCGTTGGTGATGGTGATGCCGCCGGAGAGGCCGAGCGTGCCGCCATTTTGCACCGTAGTGCCACTGTTGTTGCTGCCCAGGGCGTTGTTGTGCGCCGCCATCAGGATGCCGCCTTTGATGGTGGTGGTGCCGCCGTAAGTGTTGTTGCCCGAGAGGACGAGCGTGCCGGAGCCTTCCTTCGTCAGGTCGGAGCTGTTGTTGCCGACGATGGCGGAACTGACGGTGGTGGTGCCGGTGCCGCGGAAGGTGATGTCCTTCCCGTTCAGGTTGAGGTTGCTCCCGTTCTTGAGGACGGTGCCGGTGCCGCTGTTGGACCAGATGAGGTCGTCGTTGAGCTGCAGTTCCGCGCCGATGATGCGGTCGCCGTCGCCCGTCATCGAGATACGGGCGGGGCCGGTGCTGGCATCAAGGATGATCTTGTTGCTCGCACTGCCGCTGTTGTCGGAAGTCTGGCGGATCGTGTAGTCGTCCTGGCCGGAGAACATCCAGTAGCCGAGCGTGATGGAGCCGTTGGGGTCCACGTCCCAATTGTCGTACGAATTGTCGACATCGGGCATGTAGATGGCTACGCCCACGCCTTGCGGCTGATTGTAGGGATCGTCGACCCAGTTCTCGTAAGGCCCGTTCCAGGTGTAGCCCCAGAGGCTGTAGGTGTCTCGCTGGAGCCAGTCGTTACGGGTGGAGCCACTGTTGTTCGAGGAACCGTCCCAAGTATAGGAGATGGAGAACTGGGGCACGATTTCCCAGATGCCGTTACCCCGATTGATGGTGGTGGCGGTGGCATTGCCCCAGTCGGAAAAGCGGATGTTGTTGAGCAGCGTGCTACTGCCGGAAACATTTTGCGAGACGAGGAACTGGTCGATCCCGCCACCGTACTGGGCGTCGCCATCCCAGTCTTGCACATAGAGGGTGCCGCTGGCGGTGCCGCCCCAGTTGTCGAACTCGATGATGCTGCTATCGCCGGTAAAGCCGAAGTAGGACTGGTTGCGGAAGGTAAAGTCGCCGAGGATGTCGCTGAAGCCGTTGGTATCGAAGCGGCCGCCGTTCCAGTAGTAGTTGGCGTCGTCGTTGATCTGGTTGTCGGCCCCGAGGCGGACGATGGCGTCGTTGGACGTGTAGATGGCCCGGGTATTGGCCAGCGACTGCCCGTTCTGGTTGTTCAGGTAGATGACGGCGCGGTCGTTCAGGATCGTGTCGCCGCTGTAGGTGCTCGTGTTCGTCAGCGTCAGCTCGTGGCTGTGGTGCAGCTCCAGGCTGCCGGTGCCGCTGATTACGCCGCCGTAATTCGAATAACCGACGCCGCCGTTGCCGATGCGCAGGGTGTCGTCGTTGAGGTAGACGTTGCCGCCGTTGGTGCCGCCGCCGTTGAGCGAGCCGATGGTGGCCCGCGTCGCGCCGGAGAGGCCCAGTTCAAAGGATGCGCCCGCGCGGTCGGCGAGGTTGACCGTGGGCCAGGCGTTGAGGGAGGAGATGTTGGCGATGCGGATCCGCCCTTCCTCGATGTTCATGGTGCCCAGCGAGTTGCTACCACTGAGCACTACGGTGCCTTCGCCCACCTTGGTGGCGGTGCGGCCATTGGAATTGTTGAAGTTGCCGGTAAAGTTGACCGTGCCGTTCCCTGCCGCGGTAAAGTAGATGTCCTTGTAGAGGTCGATATTCCCGGTAAAGGACGAGGTGCCGCTGGTGTGTGTGCCGCCAAGCGTCGTCTTGCCGCCGTAGTTGTTGACGCTGAGGTTGCGCGCGACGGTGATGCCGCTGCGGTTGGTGACGAGCGCCAGATCGCTGCTGCCGGTGCTGCTGTTGCCAATGACGACGGTGCTGCTGGCGTTGCCGAGCGAGCCGGTGACGTTGCCGCCATTGGGAGCATTGTCGCCCACCGAGAGGGTGCCTTGCGAGATCGTGGTGGTGCCGCGATAGGCGTTACGGCCATTCAACTCGACGGTGCCTTCGCCGGTCTTGGTAAAGTTGTAGTTGTTGTTCTGGTCGTTGGTCGTGATGCCGGGGTTAATGACCAGCGTCGAACCAGCCGAGGCGCCGACCGTGGTCGAGCCGTCCATCCGCACGACGGTATTGCTGTCGAGCGTGTTCGTGCCGGCGAGCGATTGGAGGGCACCCTTGCCGTCGGCTCCGCTGCCGCCTTTGAGCACGATGCTCTTGGGCCGGTAGCTGCCGTTGCCGCTCAGCGCGTCGAAGGCGAGTGTAGCCCCATTGGCGACGTTTACATCCACGGCGTTGCTGCCGCTGTGGACGCCGAGACCCGTGTTGGTGCGGGCGACGACGGTGCCGCCGTTGATCTGGAGGTCGCCTGTCCAGGCGGAATTGTCGCCCTGCAGCACGAGGGTGCCGGGCTGGCCCTTGCGGATTTCGTTGCTGCTGGCAATGTCGCCGGCGAGGATGACCTTGCTCACGGTCTCGACGTCGAGCACGTTGCCGTTGGTCTTGATGTCGCCGTTGATCGTCAGAGTCTTTTCGACGTAGTGGTCGATCTGCAACTCGTTCTGCAGCTCGAGGTCGACATTGAGGGTGTGCTCGGCGTTACCTTGTGCGTTGTTGAGCACGTTGAGGTAGCTGGCGCCGGAGTCGTTGCCATTGTCGAAAATGATCTTGATGCCCGGCTGAGTGGCGTCGGGATTCAGCGTATAGCGGTATTGGCCGCCAAACGTCATCGAGTCGATGGTCTTGTTGCCATCCTGCACGGTGATCGCCTGGTCTTCGCTCACGAAGGCGTTGTTGAAGACGACGTTGGGCGACTGACCGGCGGAGAGGCCGGTGCCGGGGTTGGTATCCGTCAGCCAGTTGACCTTGTGGCCGCCATTGGGGCCGTCGTTGGCGTTGCCCCAGTACTTCTGGCCCGAGCCCTGGCTGTTGTCCCAGATCCAGGTGTCGCCGGTGGCGCTGGTTTCGACGTCGATGCGGCGCATCTCGATCGTCTGCGTGCTGCCGCCCGTGGAGCCGGCAAAGCCCAGGCGCAGCTCGTCCGGACGCTCGACACCCAGGTTGCTCATGTCGACCTGCATGACTTCCAGGAACTCCGCCGTGAGGCCGAAGCGCATGTAGATCGTCATCAGGTCGTTCTCGTCGATCACGATTCGGGCGCTGCGCATGACCTCGGCCGAGGGGCGCGCGCTGCCCGCAAAGTCCATCTGCTCGGTCAGGCGGTTGACCGTCGTCGGGGTGCCGTTGCCGTTGAGGATGGTGGTATTGACGCCGTTGATGCCGCCGCCGCCGGTGCTGGCGAGGAACTGGAAGCCGTCTTGCCCACCGAGACCGCCGGTGTCGGGGCCGCGCACGACGATCGCATTGTCGTAGAGCGTGGTGCTGGAGCCGGTCGTGTACTGGTTGAGGCCCCCGTTACGGCCTTCGCCGCTATTGGAGTTGTTGCCGTAATTGTCGAAGGCGATGCCCACGTAGCCGCCGGGCATGCCGCCCACGCCAGAGCGGTTGGCGTAGCCGAGCGAGCCGCCATAGGCGCCGGGCGTAAAGAGGTCGATCGAGGCGTCGTAGAGGAAGAAGGTAAAGCCGTCTGCGCCCGTGCCGCCGTACATCGCGAGGTCGAACGAAATGTCGATCGTGTTGTTGTTCGACGGGATCTTCGTGTCGAGGAAGACGGCGTTGGACTGGTTACCGACGTTCTGGGTAGTCAAACGCAACCAGCCGTTGCCTTCGGTATCGCCTACCGCCGTGCCCGCCGTCAGGTAAGGGCCGGGGCTGGTATCGCCTTGGCTGAACCGCCAGCCGGGGGCAGCGGAATAAGTAAAACTCTCGTAAAAGGCAAACTGAGCATGTGCAGTCGAGGCAAAGCCCGCGCAAATCGCGAGCCACAACGTGGTGGGAAGGCGGCGCTTTAAGCTGAACGACTTAACAAGTTGATGCTGAGTGCTCACGAAGATCCAATACGAGTGATTACGGACAAGACTAGGGTAATTATCCCAAAATAGCAAGTACGAGTTATCCACCTAGCGCTGCCGAAAATAAGCTCAGGATCTTGCAAAAAGGGTGTAAAAAAGCCGCTCCGCACTTTCCCCTAGTTCCTCCATCGCTATGCCCTTGGCGTCGGCTACGCACTGGTAGATCATCGGCAGATTTCGCGGACTATTCAGCAGCGCCTGGTCGAGATCGCGCAGTTCCTCCACCTGGCAATGCTCGGGCCCCAGCATGTCGGGCGCATCGGTCTCGATCAGGAGGCGATCGAGCGGAAAGGCCTGCAGGGCTTGGCGGTATTTGGTGCGGTGCGGGGCGCAAAAATAGCCGCTGACGCTGAAGTAGCAGCCCATCTCAGCCAGTTGGTGGATCATCTCGGGGCTGGCGCCCGGCGAGTGCAGGAGCATGCGCGGCGGCAATGCGCTCCGGCGCTGCAATGTCTCCAGCAGCGGCCCCCAGGCCTTGAGGCAGTGAATGGTGACGGTGCGGCCCAATTCGCAGGCGAGATCGAGCTGCTGCTCGAAGGCGCGGCGCTGCCGGGCGAGGTCGTGCCCCGGGATCCACTGGTCCAGACCCACCTCGCCGACTGTCGCGTCAGAATTATCCTGCAGGCGTTGTCTCAACTCTTCAAGCCAGCCTGCTGGCTCTTGCCCCACGCGCCAGGGGTGCAGACCGTAGGCTGGTCGAATCCATCCCGGGTGCGCCTCCGCCAGGGCCTCCACCGCCGGCCAGTCCGCCGGGGAAGTGCCGTTGGTTACCAGCCCGGCCACGTCTGCCTCGCGCAAGGCGGCGATCAGGCGCTCCCGGTGCGGGTCGAGGCGAGTATCCTGCAGGTGGAGGTGAGCGTCGAACTGGCGCATGAGCGAGATCTACAGAGGATATATGAGCCGCAGATAGACGCAGATCTCTGGACGACTGCCCTACCCTTTCGACTTCGACTCGGCGCTGTTCTTGGGCGTGAAGCCGGTCAGGTTGGTCGTGAGCATGCGCAAAGTCCGGCGCAAGACGGTGTAGCTGTAGTAGCGCTTGGCGACCTTGAAGTTGTGCTCGACCGTGTCGTCGCGGAACTTCGCGTCTTCCAGCAGGCGGCTGACCGTGCGGATGACTTCGCGGGTGATGAAGCCGTCGATCACCGCCAGCTTGAAGCCCTTGGGCTCGATGTCTTCGACAAAGATGCTGTAGCGGTTGATGACGATGGGCTTCTTGAAGTAGATCGCCTCCAGCAGGGCGTTGCCGAAGCCCTCGTAGGTGCTCGGATAGGTCACAAGGTCGCAATGCGGGTAGAGATCCCACAGGGTATAGAGCTTGCGGCCCTGGCTGTCGAGCTGGCGCACCTCGCTCACACGCTCGCCGATGAAGCGGAGGTCGACGCCTTCTTCGCGGGCCAGCTCTTCCAGCATGTGCATGTATTCAAAGCCTTCGTCGCCCGCATCGTGGGAGATGACGAGCTTGTACTTCGGGTCGTTGAGCATCGCCACGAGCTTGATCGCGTGCTCGATACCCTTGCGCGGCACGATGCGCGTCGGCTGGAGGATAAAGATGTCGTCCGGCTCCAGGCCCAGCTCTTCGCGCACGTCCTTGGAGTATTCGTCGGGCTCGGGCGGCGGGCGGTCGAAGTCGAAAACGTTGGGGATGAGCAGGCTGCCCACGCCCTTGCGCAGCGAGAGCTGCTCCTGCGCCGCGTGGTTGATCACGGTGTGCGCGAGGCTGGGCAGGCGGGGCGGGAAGGCCTGGTCGAGCAGGTCGGTGACCGACGAGATCGAGAAGCGGGTGCGCTCCCAGTAAAAGTCGTGGTGGTGGGCGATCGAGGGGATACCCGTCTCGGCAATGAACTCCGTCAGCGCGATGCCGAGCGGCAGGTTCATGGGGATCGTCAGCGCGTTCTCCGGCACGAGCACGTCGATATTGTGGCGCTCGACGAAGACGTAGAGGGTGCGCTTGAGGTAGTCGGCCAGGTCGCGGATCCGGCGCGAGACGAGGGGCGAACGGCGGGTGGAGCTCCAGATGCGCTCGTTGATCCACTGCACCTCCGGGTGGCCGAAGTGGGCCTCGGGGATACACATCGAGACGTCTCCCGCGCGGTCGCTGAGGCCGCTATACCAGTAGCTGATATGGCGGTCGTGCCAAAGGACGTGAGCCCATTTGGCGCTTTCGAGGGAAACGCCGTCAGTTCCGGCGAATCGTGTGGAGACGAATCCAAAGTTTTTCGGCATCGTGCAAATCCCGCAGAGGTGAGGCTGCGCCTGGCCGAAGCGACCGGGCCACTCGCGTTAAAGGACAACGAAGTGGCCGATGGGTCAAGAATGGTTGCGGAATTACGCCGCGAGGGTGCGGGTTACCCTCAGGCGCTCTTCTTGGCCTTGGCCTGGGCGTCCTTGAGGAACTGCAGGAAGCCTTCCAATCCGTCTTGCGGGTAGCCCATGATGCGGGAAATTTCGTTTCCTTTGGCGTCGGTCACGATAATCGTGGGGAAAGCCTGGATCTCGTATTTGTCTGCAAGTTGTTGATTTTGGCGCTTTAACGCATTCGACTGCGGCTTGGCGCGGGGGTAGTCGACCTCCACGAGCACAAATTTGCCCTCCACCGCTTTCGCGAAGGCTTCGGTGCTAAAAATGTTGCGCGAGAGCGCCATACAAGGCGGGCACCAGTCCGACCCGGTAAAATCGTACAGCACGAGCTGGTTTTCGGCGGCGGCGGCCTCCTGGGCCTTGGCTACATCGGTCTGCCACTCCTTGCCTTCGGCGGCAGAGAGGGTGAGAGCGCCGGCGAATAGGAAAAGGGAAGCAATCCAGAGGCGAAGTCGTTTCATCATGATCATAGGATAGCGGAACGTATGCATTATTCCGGCGAAGGATGGGTTTCGAATCAACGCTTCTTTGTAGGCAAAATGCAACTGCTGCGCATGTGAATACCCCTACTTTGCACGGCCTCGCTAACGCCGCTCGCCTCCCTCCAAAAATCCCAAGTTGCGATCTATCAGCAAAAAGCGCTTGGCATGAGCTTCCGGCGCGCAATATGCTTACAGCGCCATGGCGATGGATCCTCTTTTGAATGATGTCCTGAGTCGGGTGGATGACTACCGCCTGAGACTCTCTGCTTTACGCGAAATCATTCTGGCCAATACCGTGATGTGCGGGGAAATTTCCTCCCCCACCTTCCGGGAAGAACGGCTGGTACGTTTTCTTAACGACCGCTTTACCGAAAGCGGACTGCAAAACATCGGCACCGATGAGGCAGGCAACGCCGTCGCGATGCTCCCGGGGACGGAGGGCAAGCACAACATCCTGATCGCGGCCCATACCGACAAGATCTGGGAAGAAGGTGTCGACCACACCGTCAGCGTCTCGGGCGACCGCCTGACCGGCGCGGGCGTGGCCGACAATTCCCTCGGCGTCGCGACCATGATCTCGGTGCCCGACATGCTGGAGCGCCTCGGCATCAAGCTGAAAAGCAACCTCATCCTGCTCGGCGCCAGCCGCAGCATGGGCCGGGGAGACCTGGGCGGGCTGCGCTTCTTCCTCGAAAACACGCAACGTGCGCCGAGCGCCGCCGTCTGTCTGGAAGGCGTGCAACTGGGCCGCCTCTCCTACAGCAGCCTGGGTATGGAGCGGGGCGAGCTGGTCGTGGAATCGCACGAAGACAAGACCCTTTCCACCCGCTGGGGCAGCACCGGCGCCATCGTGGTGATGAACCGCGTGGTACGCCAGATCCTCGAGATCCGGACCCCCGAAGAGCCCAAGACCTCGATCATCCTCGGCTCGGTCCGCGCCGGCAGCGCCTACAACACGCCGCCCCAACGCGCCACCCTGCGTTTCGAGATCCGCAGCGAAGCCCCCGGCATGGTCAACGAGATCAGCGACCGGATCCGCGAGATCGTGGAAGAGGTCAATGCCGAAGACCAGACCACCGCGCACTACACCATCGTCGCCCGCCGCAAGCCGGGCACCATCGGCTTTGGCCACCGCTACACGGCGGCAGCGCGCAAGATCATGGAAGCCCTCGATGTAAAGCCGAAGGCCGCGCCCAGCATCAGCGAACTCAGCACCCTGCTCGACCACAATGTGCCGAGCCTGACCCTGGGCCTCACCTACGGCGACAACAAGCACGAGCAAAACGAAACCATTTACATCGAACCCATCTTCCGCGGCCTGGCCCAACTGGTGGCCCTGCTGGAAGTGATCGACGGAGACTTGCAGGATGAGCAGTAAAACCGACAGCAAGAAGATCGACAAGTGGCTGGAGAAAAACACCTTCCACCACGGCCAATTCTGGGACTTGCTGAGCCTCGTGCGCGAGAAAGAGCGCAAGGGCCTCAAGATCAGTCTCTGTATCCCCACGCTCAACGAAGAAAAGACGATCGGTAAGGAGATCGTCATCTTCAAGAGCGAGCTGATGGACCGCTACCCGCTGGTCGACGAATTTGCCGTGATCGACTCCGGCTCGACAGACAAGACTCAGGAGGTCGCCGCCGCCTTCGGGGCCGACGTCTACTACTCGGGCGACATCCTGCCCGACCAAGGCTTCAAGCGCGGCAAGGGCGAAAACCTCTGGAAGGCCATCCACCAGCTCAAGGGCGACATCATCTGCTATGTGGATGCCGACATCAAAAACATCCACCCGCGCTTCGTCTACGGCCTCGTCGCTCCGTTGATCTACAACGACGACATGCACTACGTGAAGGCGTTCTACGACCGCCCAATGGCCTTCAGCGGCGGCATTCGCCCCTCCGGTGGCGGCCGGGTGACGGAGATCCTCGTGCGCCCGCTCTTCTCCCTCTTTTTCCCGGAGCTGACCTGCCTCATCCAGCCGCTTTCCGGCGAATACGCGGTGCGACGCGAAGTGTTGCAGGAGATCCCATTTCCCATCGGTTACGGGGTCGAAACGTCGCATATCATCGACGTCTACATGAAGCGCGGCATCAACGCCTTCGGCCAGACCGACCTCGACCAGCGCGTCCACCGCAACCAGACGACCCTCGACCTCGGCAAGATGAGCTTCGGCATTCTGCAGAGCTTCCTCAACCGAATGGAGTCATACGGAATGGTTGATAAGTTGCCGGAAATGAGCAACTTCTTCAGGCAGTTCCAAGCCGAAGGGAACCGCTACGAGCAGGTGGTAAAGGAGATCATCGAGGAAGAACGCCCGCCGATGGAAACCATCCCCGAATACCGCAAAAAATTCGGCCTGCCCCCGCTCAAATAACCCCCAAACACCCTCGCCCCATGCGGATCGCCCAAGTCCACTACCACCTCAAACGCGGTGGCGTCACCCGAGTGATTGAGAATGCCGTCGCGGCCCTCGACGGTCGCGGCGTGGACATCGTGGCCCTCTGTGGCGAACCCTACGACGGTAACGCCCTGCCTAAAGTGCAGGTGGTCGAGGGGCTGGCCTACCAGAGCGATTACAGCGCCGTGGATCCGGCCGCCCTTGCCCAGCGCATGCAGGCGGCCGCCCGCGAGGCCTTGGGCGGCGATCCCGATGTGTGGCACATCCACAACCACAGCTTGGGCAAAAACGTGGTATTTCTGGAGGTGCTCCATCGCCTGCTGGCCGAGGGCGCGAAGGTGTTGTTGCAAATCCACGACTTTGCCGAAGACGGGCGGCCCACCAATTACCGACGGCAGGCGGAGGTCTACGACAAGCAACGCGACATCGGCACCCTCGGGGAGCGGCTTTATCCGGCGGGCGCGCAAGTCCACTACGCCGTGCTCAACGCCCGCGATTTCCAGAGCCTCCAGCACATGGGCGTGCCGGAAGATCGCCTGCACCTCTTGCCCAACCCGGTTTCCGTGCCCGACCTGGAGCGCGAGCCGGAGGGTGAGACGCCGTTTCCCGACGCCAAGCAGGTCTTCGTCTACCCCACCCGCGCGATTCGGCGCAAGAACGTGGGCGAGTGCCTGTTGCTCTCGCTGCTCGCCCCGGCGGGCAGCGTGATTGCCCTCACCCTGAGCCCGGCCAACCCGGAGTGGCAGCCGATCTACAACCGCTGGCAAGCCTTTGCCCAGGAGCAGATGCTGCCGGTCGAGTTTGGCGTGGGCGAGCGCGAGCAATACACCTTTGCCGGCCTGATCCACCGCGCCGACGCCCTGCTCACTACGAGCGTGGCGGAGGGCTTCGGGCTGGCCTTCCTTGAGCCGTATCTCTTCGGCAAGGGCGTGGTCGGTCGCGACCTGCCCGCCATTACGCAGGATTTCAAGCAGCACGGGATCGAGTTCCCCGGCCTCTACGAACGCCTCGAAGTGCCGCTGGGCATCGTGGGCGAAGGGCCGTTGCGCATCCAGCTGGAGAAGGAGCTGAAAAGCTACTTTGCCTCCTACGGCCACCGGGCACCCAAGGATGCCGTCGACCGGGCAGTCGAAGCGTCCGTCCGCAACAAGCGGATCGACTTCGGCGTACTCAGCGAAACCTTTCAGGAGCGTGTGATCACGCAACTGCGCGCCAATCCCACCATGGCGGCCGACCTCCGCCGCCCCGCGCTGGAGCCGGTCGACCCGAAGGTGATCGCGCGCAATCAAAAGCTGATCGCCAAACACTACAGCCTCCCGGCCTACGGCGAGCGCCTGCAAGGCATCTACACCGGCCTGAGCAAAGCGTCGCCCAGCGAAATCGGCTCCCACGACGCCACCGCGCTGCTCGCCTCCTTCCTCGACCCCGCCAAGTTCTCCCTCCTGCGCGTGTAGGTGAAGGGAAGGTCAGATTAACCAGAAAAGACAGAAAATTAAGACAACAGGCCTGAATTTAATCTATCTTTTCTGCTTTTATCTGCTTTTTCTGGTTAATAGTACTGCTACGCTTTTCTCATGCCTACCCCTGATCGCACGACGGCGCTGAAGCGCGGGATGAAGGGGCATTGCCCGCGCTGCGATTGCCGCGACATCTACGTGAGCCATTGGCGTTTGCGCGACCGTTGCCCCAAGTGCGGCCTGCCGCTGGAGCTGGAAGACGGCTGGAGCTACGGCTCCGTACCCCTCGCCTACGGGCTCGCAGGTTTTGGCTGGGTGCTGCCGATCTTCGTGCTGGCCGTCTTTGGCGTGATCGACCCCATCCCTGCCGCACTGATCGGCTTTGCCGGCGTCGTCATCCTCCCGCTGGCGACCTTCCGCTTCACCAAAAGCCTCTGGGTGGGCGTCTACTACAGCCTCATCCACAACGAAATGGGCCAGCGCGACGCCACCGGCAAAGGCGATCATCACGGGTAGGTGTTTACGGCTGGCACAAGCGGCAGAGGCGTCACATGCTGCCGCCATGAAGCGTTTGTGGCCTCTCATTCTGCTAGCCCTCTTCGCAGCCTTGGCGGGTTGCGGCAAAAAAGCCCCGCCGCCCCGGCCCAACATCATCGTGATCGTCGCGGACGATCTCGGCTACGGCGAGCTTGGCAGCTACGGGCAGCGACAAATCGAGACGCCCAACTTGGACCGCCTGGCGACTGAAGGCATCCGCTTTACCCAAGCCTATGCGGGCAGCAGCGTATGCCAGCCCTCCCGTACCTCACTGCTCACGGGGTTCCATACCGGCCATTCGCCCACCAAAGGCAACTTCGCACCACCGCTCCCGGCGGGAACGGGCACACTGGCCACCCTGCTACAGCCGCTGGGCTACGCCACGGGTCTAGTGGGCAAGTGGGATTCCGGCCCGGTCGGCAGCAGCGGTTCGCCCAACGCGCAAGGCTTCGGTCACTTCTTCGGCTACGACAATCTGGTGGCGGCGCATAACTACTGGCCGGCCTTCCTCTGGTGGAACGATCAACAGGTGCCGCTCGCTAACGTAGTGCGCGAAGTGCCGGTCGATTATGCCGACGCCACCGGCGGAGTCGCCACCGAGCGCGTGCAATATGCGCCCGACCTGCTGCTCGAAGGCGCCCAGAAGTTTATCGCCGCCGAGCATGCGGCTGGGCACCCGGTCTTTCTGCTCTACACGCCCACCCTGCCCCACGCCAACAACGAAGCTGGCAATGAGGGCATGGAAATCCCCGACGCCGGACGCTATACCGAGCGTGATTGGCCGCAGGCCCAGCGTAACCACGCCGCCATGATCACTCGACTGGACGACGAGGTGGGACGACTGCGCGCCCAGATCGAGGAGCTGGGAATGGCCGATAACACGATCATCATTTTTACCAGCGACAACGGCCCGCATCGCGAGGGTGGTGCCGACCCCGAGTTCTTTGACAGCAACGGCCCACTCCGAGGAGCCAAGCGCGACCTCTACGAAGGCGGCATCCGCGTGCCCCTGATCGTCTGGGGCGCGGGCATCGAGCGCGGGGTGGACGACACGCCCGTCGCCCTCTGGGATCTCTACGCGACGTTGCAGGCTTTGACGGAGGCAGATGGTGAAGCGCGCGACGGGATGCCTCTGCCTTTTGCCGCTGACGATAAACCGACTGAGCGAGTGCTTTATTGGGAAAACCACGAGGAGCCTGTCGCGCGGGCGGTGCGTTTTGGCGACTGGAAGCTCATCGAGTTCCCAAATTCCGGACGAAGTGAGCTTTACAATCTGGCCAACGACGCCGCAGAAAAACACGACCTCGCCGCGACCGAACCCGAGCAGGTGAAAAAGGCACTGGAATTGATCGAAAAGAACCGAGCGACGGACGAGTGAACAGAATTGCCCTCTCAAAAACAAAAACACAGTGGACAGCGCCGCGTTTGCCTTTTCCTTTAGGAGCAGCAGGCATGACATACGAGGAGGCAAAGCGTTGAGATTGATCGACCTGAATCCGCATGGCGGGATCGGAGCCAACTCGCTGTTCGTGCAGCTGGGGCCCTTCAAGATCCTCGTCGACGCCGGGCTGAGCCCCAAACACGAGGGCAAGCAGGCCATTCCCCGGCTCGACCTGATCAGCCGCGAGCAGCTCGACTTGATCCTGCTGACCCACTGCCACCTCGACCACCTGGGCGCCATCCCGCTGGCCATGCGCCAGAACCCAGCCGTGCCTCTGGTGATGACGCCCGCCAGCAAGGTGATCGCCCAACGCATGCTGCACAACAGCCACAGCGTGATGGTGCGCCAGCGCGAGGAAAACGGCATCCGCGATTACCCGCTCTACACGCGCGGAGAGATCGAGGCGATGAGCGGCCGCATCTTCCCGCTGAACCCCGAGCAGCCGCGCTTCCTCAGCAGCCAGACGGGCGACAAGATGACGCTGACTTTTCACCACGCGGGCCACATCCCCGGCGCGGTGGGCCTCACGCTGCAGTACCGCCACCGCAAGGTCTTCTTTAGCGGCGACGTGCTCTTTGCCGACCAACGCACCCTGCCCGGCGCCGCCTTCCCGCGCGACCCGGTGGACACGCTGGTGCTGGAAACGACCCGCGGCGCCAACGGTCGCGAGCCGGGATACTCCCGCGAAAAGGAAGTCGCGGAGATGGTGAAGGAGATCAAGCACACCCTCGAGATCGGGGGCAGTGTGCTGCTCCCCACCTTCGCGCTCGGGCGGATGCAGGAGGTCTTCACCATCCTCCAGCAGGCGATGGTGCGCCGCCAGATCCCCAAAGTGCCGGTGTTTGCCAGCGGCCTGGGGGTCGATCTCTGCGACTATTTCGACGAGATCGCGCGCAAGACCAAAGCGGTGGACTTCCGGCGTCAGGTGCTGAAAGACCTGAAGGTGCAGAAGTTGCCCAATGGCTACAAGCCCGGCCAGAAGCTGCCCGGCCCCGCCATCTACGTGCTGAGCAGCGGCATGATGGTCGAGCACACGCCCAGCTACATCGCCGCCGTCAACCTGTTGGGCGACAAGCGCAACCTGGTGGCCTTCGTCGGCTATTGCGACCCGGATACGCCGGGCGGGATGCTGCAAAAGGCGGCCGAGGGCGAATACTTCCTCTTTGAGGTACTGGACAAGCGGGCGATGCTGGCCGCACGGCGCATGCGCTTCGACCTCAGCGGTCACGCCGACCGCGAGCAGCTCCTGTCCTTCGCGCTCGAGGTGAAGCCCCGCGCAGTCGTCCTCACCCACGGCGACCCGGAGGCGCGCGCGTGGTTTGCCGAACAGCTCAAAGCCGCCCGCCCCGAGCTGCAGGTAATCGACCCCGAGCCGCTGAAGCCGATCGAGGTGTAAGGGACCCGAGAGCTGCAACAACACAGATTAGGTGGAATAGCGCCAAAAATTAGCTAATCTATGAAACGCAAATCGGGTTGACATCTAAGTTGTGGAACCCGATTTCTTATTCAGCGGGCCTAATCCTGCCCCTCCGACAAAGCCCCCTCAAGATTTTCCCTGAGTCCTGGATCAGCTTCAACTCAAACAATGACCAAGACATCTAAACTGCCTTTTTCACGTTTAACCCCGAGCTTGTGCTTGGGGTTTCTACTGAGCAGTCCTGCAGAGCTGGCTGCTTTCTCCTGCAGAGATAGTAGTTATAGTGAACTTATCTCCGTCGGATCAACGGTATTCACTGGCAAGATCATAGACATTCAAATCGAAGCTATGCCAACTCTCTTTGGCGAATACCAGTACAACCAGAAAAGCACGTTTGAGGTATACAACATTTACAAAGGGGACAGCTCTATCCAGACCATCAGTGTTGTTTCCGCATACTCTCCATCTACTCACGGGCAACAGTGGGGAGCGCCAGCAGTTGGTTCAGAATGGCTGGTCGTAGCGATCGATCGTAATATTGCCACTGCAGTTGAAGTGCCGGAAGACAGCTTTCCGGACGTAGCGCTTAAATTCGATGTGTGCTATGCTTCCAATCCCCTTCTGCAAGTCTACTTCTCCTTGCCGGTTCTGCCTTATCTACCTGAACCCGTTCGCTCCTACACGGGCGGCCCATTTGGAGATGCTCAGCTAAGCAAGCACTTTGCCTATGTGGAAGGCCGTGGCCTCCTCTACACCAAGTTTTACCCTTGGGTTCGCGATCCTTCGTTGGGCTACTGTTGGCAGTATGACGGATCGGTGCCGAACGGTGTAGAAGGCCAATGGACCTATGCCGAGAACTTTGGCAATTTGTGGATAGACCCGGCTTTCCTGCCTTGGGTCTACAGCAGCGCCGAGCAAGGGTGGCGCTATTATGCAGCCGAGGGGGCCGACGGTGTCTGGCTCTGGTCACCTGAAGCCCAAGAGTGGGGGTTTCACGAGTTCAACAACGACTGGTACGCCATTTCTCCTAGCGTAATCCCTGAAAGCGAACTGGAGAAGCTACATTAAGGCAAAAAAGCCACTTCCCGGCGAAGGAAGTGGCTGAAAGGCGACTGCGAAACCCGCTTCTTACGCGCGGCGGCGCCAGGCGGCAAAGCCCAGAGCACCCAGGCCGAGGATCGCGGCGTAGGTCGAGGGCTCCGGCACGGCGGGCATCGGAGAGAAGGTGTAGCCATACGTGGCCAGCGGTTCGCCCTCAGGCTGCGCGCCAAAGGCCATCATCAGCGGGAACGGAGGGTAGATGAAGGCTTCGAAATCGCTGGGGTTGACAAGGCTACCTACTTCCGGGTCGGAAAGCACACCCCACATCGGAGACTGCATCGCCATGAACAGCGCATCGTCGAGCTGCATGAACGCAAATTCCGACTCCTGCGAGGTGAGGGCATAGAAAATCGGGAATTCGGACATCTCAAAAACGCCCGCGTAGGAGTTTTCGGAGTCGCTCCAGATTTCGTAGTAGCTGTCCAGGATCCCCGCGCCGCCCACAATACGCAGCTCGAGGAAGACATAATTCAGGCCCGTGAGCGGATCTTCCGAATTACCGAAAGCCGAGTAGGTCTCGTCGAAATAGTAGAGGCTGAACTGGAACTCGGAGCCGTTGAGGCCGAGCACGTCTTCGCCATCCGCAAAGGGATAGATCGAAAAGTCGACCGAGTGGGAGGGTTCGGCCATAACGGCGACCGGAAGCAGCGCGAGGGCTGCAAGCGTTGACTTCAACATAGATTACAGAGGTAAATCGAACAGTAGATGCGGCTCAGCCTCTCTAGACCATAGAGAGATTACGCCGTGGCATTAGATCGGCTAACGCCGCTTCGAGTTAAGATCGACTTATCAAAAAAAATGCAGGCCTTTAAAGTGGCCTGCATTCCCAAAGGATTTCCTACTTACGGCGGCGCCAGGCGGCGAAGCCCAGAGCACCGAGGCCGAGGATCGCGGCGTAGGTTGCAGGCTCCGGCACGGCAGTGAAGGGGCTAGAACTGTAGGCATACATCAGCGGAGAGCCGCCCTCGCTGCTGGCAAACATCATGTAGGGCACAAAGGCCGTGTATTCGAGTCCTTCGAACGACCAAGGGTCGATATCGCCCCCGAGCGTCGCCTCTCCGGAGTAGAGCGCACCGACAATCGCCGGCAGCACAAAGAAGTCGCCCGCATTGAAGAAGAGTTCCGGGCCAAATTCAGACTGGCCGACGGGGTAGAAGGGGAAAAACACATTCCCGTTGCCTTCCACCTCCGCAACCATCGCGTAATAATCAACGTTTTCCGAAGAGTGCGTCAGGTCGTAGGTGCCGTCCAGGATAGAACCACCCGCGATGGTCATCTCCACCCCGTGGAAAGTAAAACCGACCGCAGGAAACGGCTCCTGCTCTCCTCCCCACACGATGGCTTCATAGTCGCCATCGTAGGAATACATCGAGAACGTGACCGAAGCGTTGTTGAGACCGGGTTCGTCGGCGTGATCCATGGCCTGGAGATACACGGTATACTCCACATAGACGTTGGGCGCAGCTGCCAGGGCGCAGGGCAGAGCCAGCGCGGCAAAAATCAGAGACTTCATTTGAAAAAAACAGACGTTATAGGTGTTCAGGATGCCTCGCCCGTTTTCAAAAACCAGACGAGCCCAAGGCATCGACCTAGCATATCGTCAAACAAACGCCTCAATTTAGCCCATAAGCCGCCCTTAATGTAAAAACCTCGTAAACACGTTACTGCGGGCGAAAATGCCGAGCCCAACGCCCAAGATGCCAGGCGCCGATTTCCTTCCAATAAAGAAGGCGGCCCTGGTGGGGCCGCCCTACACTTCCAAAAAAATGGGATCCGCGACTACTTGCGGCGGCGCCAGGCGGCAAAACCGAAGGCACCCAAGCCGAGCAGCGCCGCATAAGTCGACGGCTCCGGCACGGCAGCAAAAGGCGTCAGGCTGATGGCATACGGAAGCAAAGTCTCGCCAACGGTGAGATCGACCGTGGGCGAATACAAGCTATAGGTAAGATTCTGATAGTCGATATGTTGGATGCTATCCCCGACCATCACGGCGGGCGTTTGAGCTGCCACCATCAACGGGCCCATGAAAAACAACTCGGTGCCGACCTCAAGGTAGGCCAAATGCGTCTGTTCGCCGGGGGCGGCCGGAAAGAGAGGGGCAAACAAATTGGGCTCGCCTCCGCCGACTCCAGAGATGCCATAGTGGTTGTTGGTGCCACCGATCGTCTTCAAGGAATACGTTCCGTCCAAAGAATCGCTGTCTGCAATCGTTACGGACATGGAATAGTAGGAGAAGGCAGGCAGGATGCCGGCTTCGGTGGACACGCCTTCGTATTGGCCTTCCGTCGAATACAGCTCAAAGGTGAAAGAAGAACCGCTCAGGCCCAAAGGGTCGATGCCCTGATCTTGCAGGTAAATCGTGAATTGGATGCCGAGTTCCGGAACGGCGGAAAGGGTCGCGGGCAGCGCCAGCGCAGCAATCAGGAGAGACTTCATAGGACAAAACAGTTTGATTAGGAGACTACAGGCGAAAATACTGAGGTGCAGAAAAGCCTGATAATTGCATATCGGCAGACAAACCGCGTAATTCAGACCAAACAAGGTCTTTTTTACGAAGATGGTGCCAAAGAAAAAGCCGCTCCGATTGCGGGGCGGCGTATCGAACAAAACCGTTAGATCTTGAATCCCTTTACTTGCGGCGGCGCCAGGCGACAAAGCCCAAAGCACCGAGACCAAGGATGGCGGCGTAGGTCGACGGCTCCGGCACGGCGGGGGCGGGAGCGAACCCGTATTCGTAGAAGATGCCTCCGTCCATTTGGGAACTAGTGCCGATCCCCATGTTGAGGGTGAAGGGAGGATACATGACCACGTCGAAGTCGCTGGGGCTGATCATGGCACCCGCAGTAGGCATCATTGCCGTAGCCCACAGCGGGGCTTCGAGCCCCAGGAAGAGACCCTCGTCCAGCTGAAGGACTGCCGCTTCGGACTCCATCTCGCTCAACGCACTGAAGATCGGAAAACCCTCTCCACCAAAGGAACCAAAGTATCCCGAACCGGAGAGACCGTAATAATTGTTCAGGATGCCTTGACCGCCGGTGATATTCAGCTCGATGTAATCGTATTCAAAGTAGACCGAATCACCGCTTCCAGCCGTGTAAGTCTCGGCATTGTAATACACCGTGAAGGCAAGTTCTGCCCCGTTGAGGCCATACGCATCGCTAGCGGAGGCGGTAGGGAAGATCGAAAATGTGACCGAAGGCGCAACACCCGCCATCGCCACCGCAGGGAACAGCCCGAGAGCTGCAAAGATGAGTGATTTCATATGAGAAACAGGACCAGCAGATTTTAAAGGATCGCCACCGCATTCGACTGAGAATGCCGCGATTGGAGGAAATATCGACGTGCGGGACGCAGAATTCAGGTAAAAAAAGCCGCACTTTCTTGAGTGCGGCCAAAACGGAATCAAGGCTACCTGCGGCGGCGCCAGGCAGCAAAAGCAAACGCCCCGAGGCCGAGCAGTGCGGCGTAGGTCGTCGGCTCCGGCACCGCAGGAGCGGGCGTCAGGCTGAAGTTGTAGGTCTCGAATGAACCCTCACCTGTCGAAATCTGCAACTGGTTGAAAATCACCTGATAATCGAGGTCCTCAAAGTCCGCGTAGTTTACGCTGTCACCAATGGCAACCTCGGGGAAAACCGCCGCGACCTGCATCGGCCCGATTACAAACAACTCCCCCACCACCAGGAAGCTATCCATCGCGCCCATTGTGTTTCCGGCCGGGAACAGGGGTGCGAAAATAAACTCCTCCAACTCTCCGCCGATGCCGGCAAGGCCGTAGTGGTTATTGAATGCCCCCAGCGTCTGCAGGCCGAAAGTGCCATCCCACTCATCGCTGCCCATGATCGTAATGCTCATGGAGTCGTAGGCGATGGCGGGGATCAAATCGCCCTGCACCTCAACGCTCTGGTATTGGCTCTCGGAGGATTCGAGGTTGAACGTGAACGAGGAGCCGTTGAGGCCCAGCACGTCGGCGCCCTCGGCTTGGAGGTAGATGGTGAATTCGAGGGTGAGCGCCGGATCGGCGGCCAACGTAGCCGGCAAAGCCAGCGCTGCAAACAGGAGAGACTTCATAGACATGAACTGTTGGGATGAGCCCAAAAAGGCGTGGTGAGTATCTGGTGCAGAATGCCCAGCGCTACCCTGCCTAGCCGATTCCCCCCATCGCGTAAATAACGATTTGCAAAAACGGACATTAAAAAGCCACCCTCGTGAAGGAAGGTGGCAAGCAAAGAGCGTGATGGGGATGCCGCTAGTTCTCGAGAATCTCGAGCTCGTAGCCGTCGGGGTCGGTCAGGAAGGCCATTTTGCGACCGCCGGGCTTGGTGAACTCTTCTTTCCACTTGCCGGGCCAGATGTCGAAGCCTTGGTCGGCAAGGTTCTGGCAATAGGCCACGATGTCGTCGACGCCGATGCAGGTATGCATGAGGTCTTCGGGGAATTCGACCTTGTAGTCGGGCGAGTAGGTGAGCTCGAGCATGTGCTCGTTACCGGGCAGGACGAGGTGGACGAGCTGATTGCCGGCAGGGCTCTTGTCGCTGCGCTTGTAGACTTCGAAGCCGCAGGTCTTCTGGTACCACTCGATCGAGCGTTCGAGGTTGCTGACGCGGATGCGGGTATGGAGGAATTTCGTAGGCATGAGAGATGGGCGTAAAAGGGTCGGTTGAGCGGGCGCGACGGGGTTTAGAAATACCCCTTCTTTTGCGCAGCATTCTGCAGCTCCACCTGGAAGTCCTGAATGTCTTGCGCGCTGGGCTGGTAGCCGGGCGTCTTGGGCTTGAGGCCCACGCGGCCGCCTTGGTCGATGTACCAGGTGGCCGTCTCGCCGTCGCTGAACTCGACGCTTCCGCTGATCAGCGTGCCGGGCACGTTGATCGAGTCGATGTTGACCTTTACCTGCCCGGTGCCGGCCAACTCGGCGTCGACCAGGTCGGGCGACTCGGGCTCGGGGGGTTCGGGCAGGTGGTCGGGCGCCACCTCACGCTCGGGCGTGGGCAGGCTGTTGGGGCCAGGTGCCGTCGCAGACGGTTTCGGGGAGGCGGGCTTGGCCTTTTCGACCAGCGTCAAGTCGAGATCGTCGACGAGAAAACGGGTGTCGAGGTAGGTCAGCTTCTGGCCCATCTCCGCCTCCAGGCGTCGCTGCACATCCGAAATTGAGGCTCCCTGCGTTACCCAGGTTGCCACTTGTTGCTTCTGCTCGTCGCTCAGTTGCATAGGAAGGGGAACCATACTCCCCACTGGGCGAAAGGCAAGTATTGGCGGCGGCCCGTGCGGTTTCGGAGCCGTGCCAGAGCACGAGGGGCAGGTGGAGCGTATTCCAGTAACGGCTGCCGTGGCGCTTCGGGTCGCGGAGCGAGCGGATCAGCCAGCCGAGGTAGAGGCGGTCGGCCCACATGGGGATGCTGGCCTGCTGGCCGCTGAGGAAGGCGATGGCGGCCCCGGTGCAAATGATGGTGGGGCGGTAGTCGAGGTGCTCGCGCAGCCAGTAGCCGAGCTGCTCCTGCACGCCGCCGCCGAGGTTGAGGAACACCCAGGCAGGGCGTCGCTCGTTGAGGATGGCAGCGAGGGCGGGGTCGGCGATGCTGTCGCGGCTGTATTTGGGCGCGTTGTAGCTGTCGTCCTGCCCGGCTTCGATGCCTTGGGAGCCGAGCCACTGGAGGTTGATCGCGCCTTCCTTCTCGTTGGGCATGACCCAGAAGGTGCGGCCCTTGGTGCGGTCTTCGGGCTTGAGGCGGCGGATGAGCTCGCCAAAGAAGTTGAGGCCGCTGATGCGCGTCAGGCGGACGCTGCTCATCACTTGCCAGCACAGGGCGAGGTAGCCGCTGTCGGCCAGCACCATGTCGGCCGTCAACAGCGCGCGCTGGTAGACGGGGTCACGGGGCCAGTCTTGCGCGAGGCCGGGGCCGGAGGGGGCGACGACGAGGCCGCCCTGGGAGGCGCGCTCGATCGCTTCCGCGCAGGTGCCGTGGAAAAAGTTGATCCCTATAACGTTGTCGGTAATCGACGTCATGGCTTTAATACCATCACCACAATCTCGCGATTGCGGCGGACTTCTAGTAATACGCGGGAGGGCGACGCGGTGTAGCCCTCATAGATCGAGCGCAGGTCGTCCATACTGGCCAGGCTTTCGCGATTGGCACTGAGGATGATGTCTCCCACGCGTACGCCTGCCCGCTCAGCCGGGAAAGCGTTCTGGAGCCCGATTACAAGGAGGCCGTCGTCGTTGTCGTAACGGCGCTCTCGGGCGAGGGGCTTGCTGACTTCCTGGACGCTAAGGCCCCAGTCTGCATAGGTGCCGCGCGCACCGACGCGGCTTTCGAGCCGTTCGGTCGTCACAGGCACGGTCAATTCTTCGCTGCCGCGGCGGAGCTTGAGGCTCACTTCCTGGCCCACGGGCTGGACCGCGATGCGGTGCAGGATGGGCGGGAGCTGCTCGGCAAAGCGACCGTCGACCGCCTGGCCGTCGATCGCGAGCACGATGTCGCCTGCCCGGAGGCCGGCATCGGCGGCGGGCGAACCGGCGTCGACGCTGTCGATCAACATGCCGACATTGGCGTCGAGGCCGAAAAAGGCTTCCAGGTCGCGCAAGGGCGCGGGGCGGATCCCGATGTTGCTGCGCACGACTTCGCCGCCGGCTTGCAGTTGGGGGATCACTTCGCGCGCGGTGTCGGCCGGTACGGCAAAGGAAAGGTTGTTGGCGCCGAGGTAGCTGCGGGTGTTGATACCCACCACCTTGCCGTCGGGCGTCACCAGAGGGCCGCCGCTGTTGCCGGGGTTGATCGCGGCATCGGTTTGCAGCCAGGTATTGAAGTAGCCCGTCTCGTAACCGCGGATGCTGTTGTTGGCGGCAAAGTAGCGCTGCGGGTTGGAGATGATGCCGCGCGTGACGGTGCGGGTGAGGCCGTTGGGCGTGCCGAGGGCGTAGACGGGCATGCCGGGCTGCAGGGTGTGCGAGGTGCCAAACTGGGCGGCGGCAAAGGCGAGGCCTTTTTCCTCGATCTCCTCGAGGTCGAGCTGCAGCAGCGCAAGGTCGGTCCAGTGGTCCCAGCCGACGAGCTTGGCGCGCACGCGCTCCAGGTTGGCGAGCGTCACGAGGATCTCCACCGCATCGGGGCTGACGACGTGGGCGTTGGTCAGCACATGGCCTTCGGCGGAGATGATCACGCCGCTGCCTTGGCCGCGCACGAGGCGCTGGCTGTCCCCCTCCCAGGCGATTTCGCGTACGTCGATGCGCACAACGGCTTGCTGGGCGTGGCGAAAGGCTTCCGGATGCTCCAGATAGTCGACCAGCCCACCAGTGGGCATCGGCACCGCTTCTGGCTCTCCCCCTCGCACAGAGACGAAGGGCAGCGCCAGGGCTGCGATCGACATGATGGGCGTTACCCCGGATACCATGCTCAGGACTCTAGAGAAGATACGCCAAAAGTAAAGACGTTTATAAGGAGATACACCCATTGTCATTGTAAAACATTTCTGCAGCACCTAACTAGGGTTTTTAGCCCATCGCTCATTTACCCATACCGAGGCAACGATCAAAAGGCCCCCTAGAGTGAGGCGCAGGAGGTTGGCTTCGCGGTTCCAGATGAGGAGGTTGACCAGCAGGCCGGCAGGGATCAGCGCGTTGTTCATGATCGCGAGGGTGCCGGCGTTGACCTTGGTCGCCCCGAGGTTCCAGAGGAAGTAGCCGAGCCCGGAGGCTCCGGCGCCCAGCCACAGGAGGATGCCCCACTGCAGCCCCGTCGTCGGGTATTGGGGCTGGCCCCACAGCAGCCAGGCGGGGAAGGCGACGAGCAACGCACCGACGTAAAAGAACGCAAAATCGCCCCGCTGCGCCTGCTCGCGCTCGCGCAAGCGCTTGTAGGCCACTTGGCCGGCGGCAAAGCAGAGATTGGAGCCTTGCACGACGAGGAAGCCGAGCCAGTAGTCTTGCGTCAGCCCGTCGTAGCGCATCACCGCCGCGCCGAGCACCGCCAGCCCGGCCGTAGCCAAGTACCAGGGGGAAAAGCGCAGCCGCAGCGCATCGTAGAGCAGCGTGACGTAAAGCGGGGTAAAGATGGTAAACAGCAAGACCTCCGGCACCGTCAGCAGCAAAAATGAGCGGTAATAGAAGATGTACATCAGCCCGAGCTGCACCGCCCCGATGGCCAGCAGCGGCCAGATGCGCCCGAGCCGCACGCTTCCCCAGCGCACCAGGGGCAAAAAGACAGCGGTTGCCACTCCGATCCGCATGAGCACCGCAAAGTAGTTGTCGACCTGGCCGGAGAGGTAGACACCAATGAGGCTGAACGAAAAGGCCCAGAGGATCGTAACGGCGATCAGGTATTGCATTGGGGAGGTGGGGACTTAAGAGAAGAGTATCGACCAAAACGCTTCCCGCGTTAACAAGCAAGCATGAGCCCGACCGACCCTGCCCTCGACCTGCTCTGGAGCCGCCTCGCGGCGGTGCGGCGTTTCCGCTTCGATGCCCGCAACGGCCCGGGTTCGCAGACCGACTGGAGCGGCTCGGGCGTGGGCACCGTGGCTGTGTCGGCCGAAAACGGCTGGCTTTTTGCCGAGAGCGGCACCTACACCACGCCCCACGGCCACCAGCTGCCGATGCGCAACACCTACCACTGGCAGCGCGAGGGGCAAGGCATCCGGCTCAGCCATCGGCGCTTTCAGCAACCCGTCTACCTCTTTACCCTGCAGACAGTCGATGCAACGGGCCGGCGTTGGCAGACGGACGAGCCTCACTTGTGCGGGGCAGACCTCTATCAGGCCACTCTACTTGTAGAGGACGCCGCGCTGAAGCTGGACTGGACCATCGTCGGGCCGAAGAAAAACGAGGCGCTGGCGTATGTATACGAGTAGAGATAGAGAGAGGGATTCACCAGAGAAGGCAGAAAATGGGGTCAGGAAGGCAGTGGGCGGGCGGATACGCTTGGGTTTCTCAATGGGATTTGACCACAAAAGGCACAGAACACACAGAAGAGGAGGTTTGACGTCCCTATATCCTGAAGGTCGCTCCGAGAAGTTGGCTGGGCGATCTTCTTCTACAATATTAAGAGGAGGCAGCTGGACCGACCCGCCCACCCAGACCTTTCCTGCCTTCTTCCTTTTGTGTGTTCTGTGCCTTTTGTGGTCAAATCCATCTGAGATACCGATGGATTTGCCTCTCCCATCGGCTTCCTGATCCCTTCTCTGCTTTTTCCGGTCAATCACCCGGCTTCTTTTGAGCAGTAGCGTTGTCTATTTTCCGCACAATCACGGGGTTTCGCAGCGGCGCTTGCGTTTCGGCATGAAACCTTCAGCATGTGCCGCGTGGCTACTGCTCTGCCCCATCCCGAAAAGTTTTATCAAAGCATGCGTCGCCAGGCCGAACGTCTGGAGCTCGACGTATTGGAGGCCGACCCGAAGACGCGTCTGAAGCGCTACCGCGAATATCTGGAACGCGGGCACCACTTGACGGAGCGCTACCATCACCAGGGGGCCAGCGGCCTCAAGGTATGCAACTGCCGCAGCATCGTGATGGACGTATTGCTGGAAAACCTGCTGCGCCTGGCCCTGCGCCAGTGGGAGAGCACCAGCGGCAAGCCACCCGCCGCCGAGGGCGCGTTGATGGCGCTGGGCGGCTACGGGCGCATGGAGCTGTGCCCGCATAGCGATATCGACATCATGTTCCTCTACCCCACGAAGACGCGGAAGGATTTTGGCGTTTTCCAGAAGGCGGTCGCCGATACCGTGCTCTACCTGATGTGGGATCTGGGGCTGAAGGTGGGCCACAGCACCCGCACCCCCAAAGAGGCGATGCAGGAGGCCGAAGCCGACGTGCAGAGCAAGAACAGCATGATCGAGGGCCGTTACGTGGCCGGCGCGCAAGAGCTGGTGCGCAAGTTCCAGCGCGAGTACGACCGCTACATCCGCAAGGACGATGCCGAGACCTACATCGACGCCCGCCGCAAAGACCAGGAAAGCCGCCGCGCGAAGTTTGGCGACACCGTCTTTCTCCAGGAGCCCGACCTCAAGAACGGCGTGGGCGGCCTGCGCGACTACCACAACATCCTCTGGATGGCTCGGCTAAAATTTGACAGCCGCGATCTCGAGGACTTGGTGACCAAAGGCCTCTTGCGCAAAAATGAACAGGAAGCGCTCGTCAAAGCTTACGACTTTATTTTGCGCACCCGCAACGAGCTGCACTACCAGAGCAAGCGCCCAACCGATACCTTGAGCCTGGAGCGCCAGCCCAAGGTCGCTTGGGCCATCGGCTACCGCCAGCACGAGATTTTCCGCCGGGTCGAGCTGTTCATGCGCGACTACTACCGCCACGCGAAGCACATCCACCGCATGGCCGAGTATCTGGAAGAGCGGCTGGCCCTGGAAGCACGCGAAAGCGTCTCCTTCCGCGAGGTGGTCAACAGCCGCCGCCAGCTCCGCAAGCCGTATGCAGACGGGCTGATCCTGCGCGGGCGCACGCTGGAGGCGGAGAATTCTTTCATCTTCCGCGAAGACCCGGTGCGCCTGATCCGCATCTTCCGCCACGCTCAACAGTTGGGTGCCGATTTCGACTTCGAGCTGACGCGCCTGATCGAGGATTCCGTGGGCCTGATCGACCGGAAGGTGCGCGAAAGCCCGGATGCGGCCAAATCGTTCCGCACCCTGCTACAGGAGCGCGGCAACGTCTACCCCTACCTCTACCGCATGCACACCCACGGCGTGCTTCAGAAATACATGCCGGAGTGGGCGGAGCTGTACTGTCTCGTGCAGCACGAATTTTACCACCGTTACACCGCCGACGAGCACACCCTCAATACGATCAAGGAGCTCGACGACATCTTTGCGCTGGAGAACCCGGGCCTCACGGCCAAGTACCGCGAAGCCCTGGAGGCCACGCACACCCCCTCCCTGCTCTACCTCGTGCTGCTGCTGCACGACATCGGCAAGAGCCGGGGCATTTCCGACCACGCCGCCAATGGGGCCGAAATGGCGGTGGAAATTCTTGCCCGCCTGCAGGTCGTGCCCGACATGCGTGAGAAAATTCGCGCGCTTATCACGCAGCACCTGGAGATGGCACGGTTCTGGCAGAGGTATGATGTCGATGACCCACGGTCCATCGCAGCCTTCAAAGAGCTGGTCGAGGATAGCCAGCAACTGCGCTACCTCTACGCCATGACCTACTGCGATGCCCGCGGAACGACACCTGAACTCTGGAACAGCTACAAGGACGCCTTGCACACGCAGCTCTATCAAGCTTCCCTCCGCGCATTCGGCCACTCCACTGGAGTCGGCTCTTCGGCAACTATGACCACCAAGGAAACCATCATCGAGCAGCTGCCCGACCTCTCCGAAGAGGAGATCGAGGCCCACTACAACCTGCTGCCCGAGCGCTACTTTGTCTCGACGGTGGCCGAGGAGATTGGCCTGCACCTCCGGATGGTGCACAAGCTCCTCCACAACATCGCCGAAGCCGACTCACTCGGCTCGCTGGTGCCGGTGATCGAATGGCAGGACGACGTGAACCTCGGCATGTCGGTCGTCCAGGTGGTCACGTGGGACCGCGCGGGCCTCTTCTACAAGCTGGCCGGCGCCTTCAGCGTCGCAGGCCTCAGCATCATCAGCTCGAAGGCCCTGACCCGTGCCGACCACATCACGATCGACACCTTCTACGTCTGCGAGCCCGACGGCGGCATCGTCCGCGACCCCGACGCCAAGCGCATCTTCCAGAAAAACCTGGAGGAAGCCCTGCTCAGCAACGTCGACCTGATGCCCCGCATCGAAAAGCTGGCCAAGGAGCACCAGCGCAACTCTTACCTGCGCCGCAACGAACGCCTCCGCGCCCCCCTGCCCCCGCGGGTGGACGTGTATCACGAGTTGAACCTGCGCCGCACCATCATCGAAGTGCAGGCTACCGACGTGATCGGCCTGCTCTACCGCCTCTCCAAAGCCATTTACGACCACGGCTTCGACATCACCTTCGCCCGGATCTCGACCGAGCGCAACGTGGCCGTCGATACCTTCTACATCGAGCCCGCCTCCTACCAA
Organism: Verrucomicrobiota bacterium JB022; assembly: GCA_030673845.1. NCBI lineage: Bacteria > Pseudomonadati > Verrucomicrobiota > Verrucomicrobiota bacterium JB022. The sequence continues at coordinate 107,630 of JAUTCQ010000017.1, read as the reverse complement.
CGCACGAGCAACAGCGAAAATTTGCTGGCCCTCCGCACGCGCCTCAACGAGATTGTGGAATCGATCAGCGGTATGGAAGACGTTCTCTAGCCCGTCTTTCTGAGATCCATCGACGGAGACTGCTGCGATGCTCGCGCGAGATATGGCCGAGACGGATATCATTGATTCGCTGTACCGGATCACGAGCCTCGTCAACCAGACCCAGGACCCCCACGAGGCCCTGGAGCTCGTGGTCGACGAGATCATGCTCGTCATCCCCTGCCACAGTGCCGCCATCGAGCTGATCAACCCGGAATCCCGGGAGCTCGAAATCGAAGTGACGCGGAATTTCCCCGTCGACGCCAAGCAGACCATCCTGCGCATGGGCGAAGGCGTGACCGGCTGGGTGGCCCTGCACGCCAAGCCGCTGCTCATCCCCGACGTGCGGCTCGACCCGCGCTACGTGGAGGTGAAGCCCGAGACGCTCAGCGAGATGGCCGTGCCCATCCTGGCCGAAAACGGCGAGTGCATCGGCGTCGTCAACTGCGACAGCGAACACCTCAACGCCTTTGCCGAGCAAGACCTCAAGGTCCTCAGCCTGCTCACCAACGAGGCCGCCCGCGTGCTCAACCGCCTGTGGCTGATCAAGAAGCTCGCCCAAAAGGCCGACCAGCTCGAAGCCCTCATCAACACCGCGCGCTCGATCGTGAAAAAGCGCGAGCTGCCCGAAGTGCTCAAGAGCGTGGTGGCCGAGGCGCGCGAACTCATGGGCTGCCGCATCTGCTCCCTCTTCCTGCTCGAAGAAGACGGCGTCACCCTCACCCTGCGCGCCATTGCCGGCCTGCCGGGCCGCCGCTACACCGAGAAGATCGGCATTGGCGACTCCGCCATCGGCACCGCCATCCGCCGGCACAAGCAGATCGAAGTCACCGATCTGCGCCGCACGGAAGAGCACCACTTCGTCAGCCTCATCCAGAGCGAAAACCTCGTCTCGATGCTCTCCTGCCCCATCGAGTACGAGAAGGAAGTCATCGGCGTGCTCAACGCCTATACCGACCGGCCCCACCGCTTTAACAACGAAGAGAAGCGCCTCTGCCAGACGCTCGCCAGTATGGCCGCCGTCGCGATCCAGAACGTCCGCCTCTACGCCCGCATCTTCCGTCAGGAAGACAACCTGCGCCGCAACGAAAAGCTGACCACTCTGGGCCTGCTCTCGGCCGAGATCGCCCACGAGATCCGCAACCCCTTGACCGTCATCCGCCTGCTTTTCGAGAGCCTCGACCTCCAGTTCGAAGGCACCGACCCGCGCGCCAAAGACGTGGCCATCATCGGCGAAAAGATCGACCAGCTCGAAAGCATCGTCTCCAAGGTGCTCAGCTTCGGCAAGTCGCGCGAAAACATGCGCGCCCGCTACGACCTGCATCAACTGGTGGAAGATACCCTCTTGCTCGTGCGCATGAAGCTGCAGCAGGGCGGCATCGACCCACGCTTCCACCGCCTGCCCGACCAGGAAGTGCTGGTAGAAGTCAACAAAGGCCAGATCCAGCAGGCCGTGCTCAACCTCCTGATCAACGCCATGCACGCCATGCCCGAAGGCGGCAAGATCGAGGTGTGGGTGCACCACGAGCAGCGCGACCAGCAGCACGTGGCCGTGATCGACATCGCCGACACCGGCAAAGGCGTGCCCGAGGGCATCCGCGAGCGCATCTTCGACAACTTCCTCACTGGCCGCCGCGGCGGCACCGGCCTCGGCCTCGCCATCGTCAAACGCATCATGCAAAGCCACAACGGCGACGTGGAGCTGCTCACCACGAGCAACAAAGGCACCACCATGCGCCTCTGGCTCCCGCTGGCCAAGGCGGTGTAGGGACGGACGCGAATTAAGGAGCTTTCATTGGGTGCGGACTCTTTGGACAAGATTCGGGGGAAGATTTTCTCACTAAGTTCACAAAGGCACAAAGAGGGTGAAGCCATGAAGCGGAACTTCTTTTTCAAGCGTAGGCAGCTGACCAAAGAAGCTTATAGAGAGCATTTCAGGACGCTTTGGAAAAATAGAGCTTCGCTAGATAAGCTATGCCGTGAACTCATTAACGCGATCGGAGCCCTGTCCGATGAGGGCCTACGCAACGGTAACCTGAACTGGGATCAGGGAGACGAAGATCACGTAGACTATCTTCGGGCCTTCCTTCCAGATCCTAATCGCTTCGATGCACCTACGATTTTGAGGATAAACGCATGTCTGGATCGGATAACTGAGGTCGGCAGGAGCAGAGGGCACTCGGGGGCCACAGCAGATGAGGAGATCGAATACATCATGAATCGTGTGGTCGATTCTACCAGTTCAAGACTTGGAAATGGTCCGCCTCTCTAGCACTCCGAGAGCGTGTTTAGGCGAAATCTACTCCCTTGAAACACGAAAGCAGCGACACCCACCCTTGGGTGCCGCTGCTGACAGGCATGAGGACGATTATCTGACAGAGATGATTTCAGCCTACGCGGCCTTGCGGCGGCGATAGAAGGCAAAGCCGAGCACAGCGGTACCGGCGAGCAAGGCGTAAGTTTGCGGCTCGGGCACGGCGGCGATGCTGGAGTAGCTGCTGCTGACGTCGAGACGGGCTTCGATCGTCGACTGGTGGGCGATGATCGGTGCAGTGATGCTGATCGAGGTGATCGTCTCGGTGATGCCCGAGAGGTCCCACTGCCAGGCATAGGAGGCGAGTTCGCCCTCAAAGCCGCCGATATTGGTCAGATCCGGGCCATTCACCACTTCGGCGAGCGTGGCCTGAATGCCTTGCGAGCCGCCGTTGAAGCTCAGGGTGGGCCCGCCGGTGTAGCCGGCCTGCATGTCGAAGCCGGGGATGTAGCTACCGTCGAAGTTGAGAATCTCCGCCGTCGTGTAGTCGGGGTTGGCCATCATCGCGAGCTGGAAGACGACGTTGCTCATGTCGAACGACGAGGTCTTCGTGACGGTGGCGCCGAAGTTCCCCTGCCAGCTGTAAAAGCCGGCGGAGGCCTGATAGCCGGGCGAGACCGGGGCGATCGTGCCGGTGCCGAAAGTCGGGGCCAGCGTCGTGTTGGCGTTGCTCAGGTCGGGGCTTTCCCACGCCACGGTGTCTTGTAGACCGGGCAGCGTGTAGTCGACGAGCATGAGAGAGGCTTGGGCGGCAGAGGCCACCCAGGCGAAGAGGCCGAGCAGAGCCCAGCGCGAGCGAGTTTGGAGGGTGTTTTTCATAGTTCAGACTCCCAGAGCAGGAGGTTAAATGAGGTGAGAAATAGTCCTGTTCTCAACTATAATTAGGATAATGAGACTCAGTACCATTTTAAAGTCAAGCGACTTTAATCTAGGGTCTTGCCGAGGAAATGACAGGCGGGAGCGGTTAGCCTCAATATGCGCGTAAAATAGGCGTACAACCTGCAAACATATCACGTATGAATCACCCTACCGAGGTCCTCTTCTGGCAGAGAGTGGACACCCCCGGACTGGAGCGCCTGACGCTCCATACATCTGCCGAAGGCGTGTGCGTGGAGTCCACGATTCTCTGCGCGCAAGAAGGCGGTTTTCGCCTCGACCATCGCTGGCAACTCGATACCGAATGGCGCTCGCAGTGCCTGGAGGTGCAAAAATGGACGACCACCCGCCACACGCAGCTCAAGATCGAGCGACAGGGCTATGACTGGCACATCGACGGCACGTTGCGCACGGAGCTGGAGGGGGCCGAGGATCTGGATCTGTCGGCCACGCCCTTCAGCAATACGCTCCCCATCCGCCGCATGATGGCCGAGCAGCGTTCCAGCCTCACCTTCGACGCGTGTTATGTGGATGTCGAGAGCATGTCGGTGGGGCGCTCGCGCCAACGCTACGAACGCCTCGGCCCGGCGCGCTTCCGTTACATCGACCTGGGGCTCTTTGCCGGGTTCATGGCGGAGCTGGAAGTCGACCCAGAGGGCCTGATCGAGCGCTACCAGCACCTCTTCGAACGGGTCAAGAAAGGCCCGCCCGCCCCGCGTGGTTACGACAGGTATGGCTCGAAGGCTTCCTTGTCGGCCGACTTCATATAGGCTTCTTCGCCGGTGATGGTGCCGGCGCGCAGGAGCTTGAGCAAAGAATTGTCCATCAGGCACATGCCTTCGGCGGAGCTGCCTTCGATGATGCCCCGGATGTTGGAAATGCTGCCGGTGCGGATCGTGTTGGGCAGCGCGTCGTGGCGCAGCAGGATCTCGTGCGCGGCCACCCGCCCGCCGCCCACCTTTTTGCAGAGCAGCTGCGAGACGACGCAGCTCAGGCAACTGGCGAGCATCACGCGGATCTGCGGCTGCTCGTCTGCCGGGAAGGCGTCGATGATGCGGTCGACCGTCTTGGGCGCGTTGTTGGTGTGCAAAGTGCCGAAGACGAGCATGCCCATGGAGGCGCAGTTGAGCGCGAGGCGGATCGTCTCCAAGTCACGCATTTCGCCCACGAGCAGGATGTCGGGGCCGGCGCGCATGGCCCCTTTCAGCGCATTGGCAAACGAGCCGCTGTGCTCGCCCACCTCACGATGCACAATGACCGACTTTTTGCGCGGGTGCACGAACTCGATCGGGTCTTCGATCGTGATGATGTGCTTCTCGAAGTTGTCGTTGATATAGTCGATCATCGCCGCGAGCGTGGTCGACTTGCCGGAGCCGGTGGGGCCGGTCACGAGCACGAGGCCTTCGCGGTAGCCGCAGACGCTGCGCAGCACTTCGGGCAGCTTCAACGTGTCGAACGACAGGATCTTGGCCGGGATCTGGCGAAACACCGCGCCCATGCCCCAGTGGTTGAAGAGGTAGCTGCCCCGGAAGCGCGCCACGCCGGGAATCTCGTAGGCGAGGTCGAAGTCTTTCTGCGCGCGGAATTGGTTCCAACGTTCGCCGCTGGTGATCTCGCTGAGCAGCTTTTCCATCACGGGCCCGGTCAGCTCACCCTGGCCCTTGAGGGGGGCGATGCTGCCGGAGGCGCGGATCTTGGGCGGCATGCCCACGCTCAGGTGCAGGTCGGAGCCGCCGTCGGCGAGCATCTGCTGGAGGAGTTGGTCGATGGCTGCCATGGGATCAGCGGAAGAGGCCGCGCTTCTTGGGTGCGTTTTCCTGGTTCAGGCTGCTGAGCGAGCCGAAATCGTCTTCGCTGCCACTGGCCGCCGGTGCACCTCCGCCCTGGATCTCGCGGGCGAGCATGCGGTTGCGGATATTGGCCAGCGCCACCTCATCGGCGATGCGGCCTTCGCGCCACAGTTGCAGGATCGAGGCGTCCATCAGGCGCATGCCCTCGCGCTTGCCCGTCTCCATCACGTTCGCGAGGTTTTGCGTCTTGCCTTCGCGGATGAGCACGGAGACGGCCATGTTGCGCAGCAGTAATTCGCTGGCGAGGGCCACGCCGCCGCTCTTGGCGGGCAGCAGGCGCTGGCAGACGATGCCGCGCAGCGACTCGGCCACCATGGCGCGGATCTGCGACTGCTGGGCCGGTGGGAACACATCGAGCAGGCGGTTGAGCGTCGTGGCGGAGTCGCTCGTGTGCATGGTGCCGATCACAAGGTGCCCGGTCTCGGAGGCGCTGATGGCCATCTCGATGGTTTCCAGGTCGCGCATCTCGCCGATCACGATGATGTCCGGGTCTTGCCGCAGCGCACCCTTCAGCGCGCGCTTGAAGCTCTCGGTGTGCGGCCCCACGCTGCGCTGCGTGATCTGGCACTGCCGGGACGGGAAGACGTTTTCAATCGGCTCCTCCAGCGTAATCAAGTGGTCCTGCCGTCGCTCGTTGAGCTCGCGGACCATCGCGGCGAGCGTGGTCGTCTTGCCGCTGCCGAGCGGGCCGGTGACGAGGATCAGGCCGTTGTGGTAAGACAGCAGCTTGCGGATGCGCTCCGCGTCTTGAAAGCCCAGCTCCTCCAGCGTGGGGATCCGGGCCTGCACGGTGCGGAAGACGCCTTGATAGCCGTCCTTGTGCACCATGAGGTTGGTGCGAAAGCGCATCCCGTTGTCGAGCGCGAGGGCAAAGTCGAAATCGTGAGCGCTCTGGAAGTGCTGCCACTGGGCCGGGCTGAGGCCGCTGCGAATCAGGTTGGCCACCAACCGGGCGCTGACCGGCTTGTCCGCCAGATAGCGGATCTTGCCTTGCTCGCGGACAAAGGGGCGGGCCTCCGCACACAGGTGCACATCGCTGGCACCGTCGCGGGTGGCCGCGATCAGGAGGCCCACAAAGTGTTTACCCAGTTGGTCGGGCGGCACGCGCTCCAGTTGGTCGAAGCGGGGCCAGGCGGCCTGCACGCCAGCGGTGGGCACCAGATACTCGGCTGGGCGTGGGCCTTTAGGCGCGGCAGGAGACTCCGCTGCTTCGGGCGAGGGAGCGCTCGTGCCGCCGCTATGGGCGCCGGGGCCACCTCCACCGGGCGCATTGCCGTAAGTGCCTCCTCCTCCCGCACCACTGCCGCCGGTTGCACGGGGGCCGCTGGGGGGTGCGCTGTTGATCTGCTCAACCAGACCCGCAATCTCGTCGAGGAACGAATCGCCGCCCTTCGGCTTGGCTTCCGAGCGCAGGCTGATGCGCGGCTTGGCGGGCTCAGGCTCCGGTGCAGGTGCCTGCTCGGGCTCAGGTGCAAAAACAGGGGGTTCGGGCGGCGCAGGAGGTGCCTCCGCCGTCGGGTAGTCTGGCAACTGACGCGCGCGGGACGGCAGGGTGGGCTTGGCGAACGCTGGCGGTGCGTCGAAAGGGTTCGAGGGCGGCAGCTTGCTCCAGTCCTGCTTGGCCGCCTCGTCGAGGATCTCTTGCACGAGGTCGAAATCGTCGGTGATCGTGTATTCCAGCAGCAGCTCGGCAAACGTCACGATGTCGGCATTGTCGCCTGCCGCGACGGACAAGCGACGACAAGTCTCCCGGTCCAGGACACCTTTCTCAACCGCCAAATAAGCAAACCAGACGACCTCCGCTCTCATTCCTTATCTTCATCGGCAGTCCTGAGGCAAAGGCAAAGCTCTAAGTGGGACTTTTAACCGATAATTGAGCCCAGAATGCGCCAGAAAAGACAGAAAATGGATTCAGCTAAGGAGATGGATGAACCATCCGAGAAATCCAGACCGCTCACCCGCGCCATTGCTTCGCTGGCTTTCGCTGATCAATCCCTTTGGTCAACAGAAACCCCACCCGCTGCGCAAAAACGGGTGGGGCTGGAGACAGGGCGCGCGACAGGACGGCGCTCGACCTACTCCGGGTCGGTTATGGCAAAGGTATGTTGCCCCGCTAACAAACGGTGTTTTGTCAAAAATTGCGAGAAGCTGCGATAGGTGACAGTCTGATACCCGTTGGGGCCCTTGTCCTCGTACTCCAGCAGGTTGCCCAAATTGCCGCCCACGCGGTACCAGAAACCCAGCTCAATCACATCGGGCTCGAAGTAGGCCTCCAGCTTGGCCTGCAAGCGCGCCTCGTCGGTCGTTTGGTAGAGCGCGACAAACATGATGCGCAGCAGCCAGGTGTTGCAGTTGTCGAACTCGGTGCGGTGGGGGTTGGCAAGCAGGTGATAGCTGGGGCGGTGCAGCGCCTGCCCGTGCGCCCGCATGGCGTCGATCAAGGGGCCTTGCAGCTCGGGGACCGGTACCAGCACACCCACATCAGGCTCGTAAGAGCCGGCAAGGAAAGTCTCCAGCGGCTGAATCGAGAGGTGGCTGTGGTGCTTGTCGTCAGCATCGCGGAAGAGCTGGTAGACGAACCACCCTTCAGTGATCGTGCCGTCGGCAGCTTGCGCGGGCTCGTGAACGAGCAGCGCCGAGTGGACGTACAGCAGACCCGCCGGCAGCTTGGTGCGCGGTCGGCCGCTGCGGGCGATGATCGCGGCGCGGACGCCCTCCCCTTCCAGCGTTTGTGTCACTTGTGCGTGCCAGGCGGCGATTTCGGTGGGAGCGTGGAATTGTGCGTCGTTGGTTGCCTCTTCGGAGCCTGCCCAAGCCTCGGTGGCAGCCCAGAGCAGGCAGAAGCACCAGACGAGCACGCTGGTGAGAAACGCGCCCGACCGAAGCCGGGCGCGCGGTTGAAGGGCTATTGCTGGTGGCATGCCAGCGCTTCGCCAGGGGCGGGGTCGGAGGTCTTGGGCTGGGCCTTGGTCGCAGCGGGAGCGGCCTGCTTTGTGGCGGGCGGGGCATCCTTGCCGTTGGCGGCATCCCAGAGGGCATCACCAGCCTCGGCGGAGGCGGCGCCGATGGCTTCGGCGGGCTTGCCTACCAGCCAGAGCGGCACGGCCGCAACCCCGGCGGCGAGGCGGAAAGTGCCTTCGCCCGCCGCGACACTGGCGTCGACAGAGGCCGTAGAGGCTTCGGAGAAGGCCCCAAAGGCGCTCCCGGCGTAGGTGGAGGAAACAGCGGCCAGCGGAAGGGCCGCGCAGAGAATGAGCATACGTTTCATGTTTGTCCTGGTTCGGAGGTGTCGCCCGGAGAAATAGCCTGCGGGCGGAAAACAAATCGCTTCGACAGTGGCACCCATCCAGGGTGCCTTATTGGGCTTGGGAACCCGGGGTATCGGCCCGCCCCAGCGGACCTCAACCCCGGGCTAAGAGGTGACAAGCCTCTGGCTTGTTGGATGATCCAGCATCCATCCCGGTGGGATGCAATCGGACAGCACCGACCCAGAATTTGCACTCCGGTGGGGTGCTACTGCCAAAATGCGTTGGCTACCGCAGGCTGGCCCAGGTGGCGGCGGCCTGGTCGGGGTGTGGCAGCGTCGCCGGGCGGTTGGAGCCGATCACCAGCACGGTGAAGAGCGTGGAAAGGCTGACGGTGCCAAGGAGCGTGAGGAGAAAGATGCGGCGGATGTTTTTCATAAGCAGTGTGGTTGATGCCATCTCCTATAGAACGACCTGTGCCAGCGCCCCGCACACAACCCCACATGATGTTGAAACACAGCAGGATAAAATCTTAAAAACCACTTTAGACCACAAACAGGAACTCAACGAAACATACGTTTCATGTATACCTGGCGACATTCCATGAACACACGAAAGGCAATAAAGAGCCCTTTGCTTTTGACAACGCAGCGAATGCGGGAAATGTTAAGATGTCCCGTCTGCCACTCCAGGGGGGCGGGGCACTCCATTATTTATGTGTGGTATCTGCGGAGAAATTACCTGGAAGGATCGTCAACCTGATCTGGGCGCCCTCGCGGCGATGTCCCAGACGATGACCCGCCGTGGCCCGGACAGCTCGGGCATGGTGAGTCGTGGACGGGTGGCATTGGCCCACCGTCGGCTCAAGATCATCGACTTGAGCGAGGCTTCCCAACAACCGATGGTCGATTCCGACCTCGGCCTTTCGATCGTCTACAACGGCGCGATTTACAATTACCCGGAGCTGCGGCAAGAGCTGCTGTCCAAGGGCTACAAGTTCTTCAGCCACGGCGACACGGAGGTCATCCTCAAGGCCTACCATTGCTGGGGCGAAGACTTTGTGAAGCACCTCAACGGCATGTTTGCCTTCGCCATCAGCGAGCGCGATACCGGCAAGGTGGTGCTGGGGCGCGACCGCCTGGGCATCAAGCCGCTCTACTACGCCGAGACGGCCGACGGGCTCCGCTTTTCCTCCACCCTGCCCGCGCTGCTGCAGTCACCGGGCGTGGACAAGAGCATCGATACCGTAGCGCTCAACTACTACATGAGCTTCCACTCCGTCGTGCCCGCGCCGCGCACGATCGTGAATGGCGTGAAGAAGCTGCTCCCGGCCACCCTCATGATCATCGACGGCGAGGGCCGCAGCCGGGAAAAGCGCTACTGGGACCTGCAATACGGCCCGCGCCCCGAACACGAGGGCTTTGATTTTGAAGACTGGAAGACCGCGACACTCGACGTGCTGCGCCGCTCGGTCAAACGCCGCCTGATTGCCGACGTGCCGGTGGGTGTGCTGCTCTCCGGCGGTCTCGACTCTTCGCTGATCGTCGGCCTGCTGGCCGAACACAGCAACCAGAGCATCGAGACCTTCTCCATCGGCTTTGAGACGGTGGGTGAAGAGCGCGGCGACGAGTTCCAGTACTCCGACATCGTGGCGGCCCGCTACAACACCGCCCACCATAAGCTGCCGATCGACAGCCGCCGCGCGCTCTCCGCGCTCAAGGAGTGCATCGGCCAGATGTCCGAGCCGATGGTGAGCCACGACAATGTGGGCTTTTACCTGCTCTCGCAGGAAGTCTCCAAGTTTGTGAAAGTCGTGCAGAGCGGCCAGGGCGCGGACGAAATCTTTGCCGGCTACCACTGGTACCCGCCGATGATGACCAGCACCAAGCCGGTCGACGACTATGCGCGCGTCTTCTTCGACCGCGACTTCGCCGAATACTGCGCCACCGTGCAGGAGCGCTTCCACGAGCGCGACTTTGCCCGCGAATACGTGTCGCAGCACTTTGGCCGCCCGGGTGCGGATGCCGCCATCGACCAGGCCATGCGCCTCGACACCGAGGTGATGCTGGTCGAAGACCCCGTCAAGCGCGTGGACAACAACACGATGGCCGCCTCGCTGGAGGCCCGTGTGCCCTTCCTCGACCACGAGGTGGTGGAATTCGCCGCCGCGATGCCCGCCAAATACAAGGTGCCCGAAGGCGGCAAATACGTGCTCAAGGAAGCCGCCCGCCAAGTCATCCCGCACGAGGTGATCGACCGCCCCAAGGGCTACTTCCCCGTCCCGGCGCTCAAGTACCTGCGCGGCGAGTTTTTCGACTTTGCCAAGGATGCCCTGCTCAACGACAAGGCACGCGAACGCGGTCTCTACCAATCGGATTACGTCGAAAAGCTGTTGAAAGACCCGGAGAAGCACATCACGCCCCTCCGTGGTTCCAAGCTCTGGCAGCTCGCCCTGCTGGAACGCTGGCTCCAGACCCATGGCATCTGATTTGCTAGTCTCTCCCCTGCTTAATGTGCCCAGCCCTGCCCGTCGGACTTCTCCGGCGCAGGGCCGCCCTCACTGACTCGCACCGCCCCTATGGAAGCTTCCCCTCCTGGCGTTATTCTCCCCTGTGGCTGGGGTCGCCTGATCTTTGCGCATACTTTCGTCGATCCGACCAAGGTGGCGGAAACCCTGCTCAACGAAGAGCCCGGCCAGCGCGACATCGCCTACTACATCGTAGACCCGCACCTGGTGCTCAACCACGCGCCACAGTCGCTCTTTCTCGACCCCTCCAACTCTTACCGGCTCAACTTCGAGGACTACCAGCCCTCGACCCGCGAGCTGAACGGCTTCCGCATCGAGGCCGTGCAGCAGCGCGCCGATCTGGAGGAGGCCAACCGCATCTACCGCACGCTCAATATGGTGCCGGTGGATGTGGATTACGCGCTCGAACACCGCGAGTGCGATAAACTTTACTACGCCGTGGCCCGCAGTGAGGCCGACGGCAGCATCTTGGGCGTCGTGATGGGCGTCGACCATGCGGCCAATTTCGACGACATCGAAAACGGCAGCAGCCTCTGGTCTCTCGCCGTCGATCCACAAGCCGAGTTCCCGGGCATCGGCGAGGCCCTGGTGCGCCACATCGTGGAGTATTTCCGCGACCGGGGCCGCGAGCAGCTCGACCTCTCGGTGATGCACAACAACCAGAACGCGATCCGCCTCTACGAGAAGCTCGGCTTCCAGAAGGTCGCGATCTTTGCGGTCAAGTGCCGTAACCGCATCAACGAGAAGCTCTTTATCGGCACGCCCCCGCACGAGGGCTTCAACCCTTACGCCACGATCCTGATCGACGAGGCCTTGCGGCGCGGCATCCACGTGGAGCCGCTGGACCCGAAACGGGGCTACTTCCGCCTCAGCCTCGGCGGCCGCGTCATCACCTGCCGCGAATCACTCAGTGAGCTGACCAGCGCGGTCGCCATGAGCCGTTGCGACGACAAGGAACTGACGCGCGACCTGCTGGAAAAGCACGGCGTCTCCGTGCCCGCCCAGCGCATCGCCGGCAGCCCCAGCGATAACCGCGCGTTTTTGCAGGAGCACGGCAGCGTGGTCGTGAAACCAGCCCGCGGTGAGCAGGGCCGGGGCGTGTTTGTGGACGTGCGCACGCCGGAGGGCGTCGAAAAATCCATCGCCGCCGCCCGGGAGGAAGACGAGCGCGTGCTGCTGGAGCAATATGTGACCGGCGAAGACCTGCGCATCATCGTGATCCATTACGAGGTCGTGGCCGCCGCCATCCGCAAGCCGCCGGAAATCTGCGGCACCGGCCAGCACACCATCCAGTCGCTGATCGAAAGCCTCTCGCGGCGCCGCTCGGCCGCAACCGGCGGGGAAAGCAAGATCCCGCTCGACGGTGAGACGGAACGCTGCGTGCAGGAGGCCGGTTACGACATGGACAGCACCCTCCCCCAAGGCGAAAAGCTGCGCGTGCGCAAGACCGCCAACCTCCACACCGGCGGCACCATCCACGACGTCACGGCCGACCTCCACCCGGAGCTGGCCGCCGCGGCAGTCAAGGCCGCCCAGGCACTGGAAATCCCCGTCGTCGGCCTCGACTTCATCGTGCCCGACGTGACGAAACCGGATTACGTGGTAATCGAAGCCAACGAACGCCCCGGCCTCGCCAATCACGAGCCCCAGCCCACCGCCCAGAAGTTCATCGACCTGCTCTTCCCCCAAACCATGGGCAACGCTCCACCCCGCCCCAACGGCGAAGCATAGGAAAAGGATCTTTCTGAACAGGAGTTTGGGAAGTTAAAGGAGTTGTTTTTTACTCCTGATACTCCTGTTCAAATCCTCCCGCTCAGCTTTTTGCTTTCCACGGGCGAGGGCTTTGCGCAGTGTGGACCCTTATGCAAGCAGGCATCGTCGGACTGCCCAATGTCGGGAAAAGCACGCTCTTCAACGCCGTGACGCGCACTCGTAAAGCCGAGGCGGCCAACTACCCGTTCTGCACCATCGACCCCAATGTGGGCGTCGTCCAGGTGCCGGACGACCGTCTGGAGCCGCTGCGCAAGCTCGCGGGCACACAGGTGACCATCCCCGCCTCGATCGAGATCGTGGACATCGCGGGCCTCGTCGCCGGTGCCAGCAAGGGCGAAGGACTCGGCAACAAGTTCCTCGCCAACATCCGCGAGGTCGATGCGATCATCCAGGTAGTGCGCTGCTTCGAGAACGACGACATCATCCACGCGATGGGCTCCGTCGACCCGGTGCGCGACATCGAGATCATCATGACCGAGCTGATCCTGGCCGACCTCGAAAGCGCCGAAGCCCAGCACCAGCGCCTGATCAAGCGCGCGCGCAGCCAGGACAAGGACGCCGTCGCGGCCGTGGCCCTGCTCGACCGCCTCCTCCCGATCCTCGGCGAGGGCAAGCCCGCCTTTACCCTCGAAGTGGACGACGAAGACAAGGCCCGTCTGCGCCAGTTCAACCTGCTGTCGGTCAAGCCCGTCATCTTTGCCTGCAATGTGGCCGAAGACGATCTCGCCGACCCGAACGCCAACCCCTACGTACAGGCCGTGCGCGCCTACGTGGAGAAGGCCCACGACGCCGGCATCGCCATCATTTCCTCCCGCCTTGAGGAAGAGCTGAGCGAAATGTCGCCCGCCGAAGCGAAGGAATTCCTCAACGAAATGGGCGTCAGCGACTCCGGCGTGAGCAACCTCATCCGCGCCACCTACGACCTGCTCGGCCTCGCCAGCTACTTCACCGCCGGCGAAAAGGAAGTGCGTGCCTGGACCTTCAAGAAGGGCATGACCGCGCCCGAATGCGCGGGCGTGATCCATACCGACTTCCAGAAGGGCTTCATCAAGGCCGAAGTCGTCGCTTACGACGACCTGGTGAAGTATGGCACCAAGGCGGCAGCCCGCGAAGCGGGCAGGGTGCGCCTCGAAGGCAAGGAATACCTCTTCAAGGACGGCGACGTCACCGAGTTCCGCTTCGCGAACTAGGCTTGAAGGGCTCTCTTCACAGGAGACTGTGAAGTAAATGAAAGAGGAGAATAAGGGTGCATTATCGCATCCTTTTTCCTATACACATCTTCGTTAACGTCGTTTTCTTCTGTTTTAACCTCTCTCACGTTTTCGATGAACCTGCTGCTCCTGCCTGAAGCCAGCGAACGCTTTACGCTCTCCGCGCGGGATGCGCGGCTGGAACACATCCGGGGGGTCTTGCGCGTCCAGGTGGGCGATCAGCTCGATGTGGGGGCTGTTTACGGGCCGCGCGGCAAGGGCACCGTCACGTCCATCACTCCGACGTCGGTCGAGCTGGAGCTGACGTGGGGAGAGACGCCGCCCCCTCCCCCGCCGGTCGACCTGTTGGTAGGCCTGCCCCGCCCCAACACAGCCAAGAAGATCCTGCAAGACGCGACCACGCTCGGCGTCCGGCGGATAATCTTTGTGCAGACGGGCAAGTGCGACCCGGCCTATGCCCGCAGCAGCCTCTGGAGCAGCGGCGAATACCGCGAGCACCTCCGCCTAGGGGCCGAGCAGGCCTTTACCACCCATTTGCCCGAGGTGGGCGTCTTTACCGACTGGGACGAGGCCCTCGCCACCCTCGCGCCCGACAGTGCACGCTGGGCCCTCGATGTTTACGAGGCCACCGGCGCCCTCAGCACCGTGCCGCTCAATTCCCGCTCCGTGACCCTCGCCCTCGGCCCCGAACGCGGCTGGAACGCTCCCGACCGCAAGACCCTCCGCGACACCGGCTTCATCCTGCTCTCTCTCGGCTCCCGCGTCCTCCGCGAAGAAACGGCGGTGGTCGCGGCCCTGGCACTGGTGCTGGCGAAGCTTGAGGTGATGTAGGGGTGATTGGAACAGGAGTTTTGGGAGTTAAGGAGTTTTAAAACAGAAGAACACGAAGAACACAAAGGTCTGTACCTGACTGCTTTCCCTTCGTGTCCTTTGCGACCTTCTGTTTATTCTGAAATAACTTCTTTTACTCCCAAAACTCCTGTTCAAAACCCACCTTCCTTAAGCCACGCCCATTCCTGACTTTACAAAAGCGTCACATCGGCGACAGTAGCGTTTCATGCCTGCTTCTCAGCAGCATATTACCCCTGAGACGCGGATGGGAGCGCAGTTGGTGCCGGAGGGTGGAGTGACCTTTCGGGTCTGGGCACCCACCGCCAAGGCGGTCTACGTACGGGGAGATTTCTCCGAGTGGCGAGGCCGTAACCATACCCGCCTCGTGCGACAGGGGGGCGGCTATTGGGCGGGCTACGTGCCGCAGGCGCGCGAGGGCGACGGCTACGAATACGCCATCGTGGGGCGCGGCAGCATCGGACCCAAGCGCGACCCCTATTCCCGCGAGCTGAGGCTACGACGCGGCAAGCGCAAGAGCGTGATCCGCGGCAGCGACTACCCTTGGCAAGACAGCGACTACCGCACACCTGCCTGGCACGAGCTGGTGATCTACCAGTTGCATGTGGGCACCTTCGACGCCCCCGCGTGGCCCGAGCGACAAGGCACCTTCCTCGACGTGGTGCGCCACCTGCCGCGACTGCAAGCGCTGGGGGTCAACGCGCTGCTGCTGCTGCCGATCCACGGGGTGCCTACCCAGTTTTCGATGGGTTACAACCCGGTCGACTACTTCGCGCCCGAGCTGAACTACGTGGTGCCCGACGACCAACTGGGGCCGTATCTGGACGAGGTCAACCGGCAACTGGCGAGCTTCGGGCGCCCACCGATGGAGTGGCACATGCTCTGCGGCGGCATGCGGCAGCTCAAGACGCTGATCAACCTCGCCCACCTGCACCGCCTCGCCGTACTCTTCGACGTGGTCTACAACCACGCGGGTGGCGACTTCGGGCGCGAAAGCCTGCACTTTTTCGACCGCCAGTATCGCGGCAATCACAACCGCTCCCTCTTCTTTACCGACCAAGGCTGGGCGGGCGGCCTCGTCTTCGCGATGTGGAAGCGCGAGGTGCGCCAGTTCCTGATCGACAACGCCCAGTTCTTCCTGCGCGAATACCATGTCGATGGCTTCCGCTTCGACGAAGTGAGCGTGCTGCTCCAACAGACGGGCCATAACGGCTGGCAATTCTGCCGCGACCTCAACGACACGCTGCGCCACCGCCACCCGGCCGCGTTCCGGCTAGCGGAGCATTGGCCCGTCTCGGGCTCGATTGTGCGGCCCACGGAGGAGGGCGGCGCGGGCTTTTCCGGCACCGTGCACCAGGGGCTGCGCGACAGCCTGCGCCACGTGCTGCGCCAGGCCAGCTACCCCGGCTCTCACGCGCTCGACCTCGACGGCGTGGCGCGGGAACTCCGGGCCGGCGGGCTGCGCCACCACTGGCAGGCCATCCAGTGTCTCGAAAACCACGACATCGTCTATTTCGAGCCCGGCAATGGCGACCGCGGCCCCCGCCTGCCCGTGCTCTGCGACCCCAACGACCCGGGCGGCTGGTATGCGCGCAGCCGTTGCCGCGCCGCGCTGGGCCTGCTGCTGACGGCACCCGGCATCCCTCAGCTTTTCATGGGGCAGGAAGTGCTCGAAACCCGGAGCTGGTCGGACAACCTCGTGCTGCACGGCCATCACCGGGTCGACTGGCAAGGTGCGGCGCACGACCGTCACCGTCGCGATTATTCGACCTTCCTGGCGCACCTGCTGGAATTTCGCCGCTCCCGCCCCGCCCTCACCGCCGAGGGCCTGCGCGTGGTGGCGGTGCACAATCAGGACCGCGTGCTGGCCTACTACCGCTACGTGCCAGGCGAAGGCAAAGAGGTGCTGGTCGCGATCAACTTCAACCACCGCTCGCACTTCGAGTATCGCCTCGGCTTCCCCCACAGCGGCCAGTGGCACGAGGTCTTCAACAGCGACGTCTACGACCACTACGTCAATCCCTGGCGCCAAGGGAACAGCGGCGGCGTGCAGGCCGACGGCCCCGGCTGCCACGGCCTCGCCCACAGCGCCCGCGTCGTGCTCCCGGCCTTGAGTATGGTGGCGTTCAGCCGGCAGGCGTAGCGGCAGCGGACTGGAAGGATGCCCTTGCCTTCCACGCCATCGCCGCAAAGCCGGCACCCCCAGCGAACGCCATGGCATCTACCGCCCATGTGCCGGGGTTTGGCGACCAAGGGGCGACCCCCGCGAGGCCGAGCAGGCTGCTGAAGGGGATGGCGAAGGTGCAGGCGGCGCAGAGCCAGAGCAGCTCGTCCGTGGCCCGGGCGGAACCACGCCAGAAGGCC
This sequence comes from Verrucomicrobiota bacterium JB022, assembly GCA_030673845.1. Taxonomy (NCBI): domain Bacteria; kingdom Pseudomonadati; phylum Verrucomicrobiota; species Verrucomicrobiota bacterium JB022. The sequence goes on along the minus strand of JAUTCQ010000017.1, from coordinate 90,543 downwards.
CAGCCGAGAGCCAGCGCCAGCACAGCGTAGAAGATCCCCGCGTGCCAGTCGTCGAGGTGCAGGGTAGCCGGGAGCCACTTGGCGGCAGCAATCGTCAGCGAGATCCCCGCCATGGTGCCCAGGCAAACGCCCGCCGTGAGGCCGGAGAGGAACCGCACCGAACGCGGCTGCGCAAGCGCCGGGTTGGCGGCGGTAAGGCGCTTGCGACGGGCCTCGACCCAGAGCACGTTGCCGGTGTAGAAGAGGAACGCGCCGGACAGCCCCAGTGCCACATAGGCCCAGCGGATGGGCGTGCCGCCAAAGTTGCCGAAGTGCAGGCCGAAAAACGTGGTGATGATGGCGAGGCGGCTCGGCTGGCGGTCCGGGAAATAATCCGTCTGCACCAGCTCCCCTGTATAGGGGTCTGCCACGCCGATGCCAAAGGTGGGGCCGCGCAGCATGTAACGGTTGTCGTGGCCGAGGATACGCGCCACGGTACCCGCCGGAGTGCTCCGGTATTCAATCTGTTGGATCTGGAACGTTGGGGCCTGCTCCGCCAGTCGGGCGGCCATTTGGGAAGGCAGCAACATCGCCTGGCCCTCGGCGGGCTGGCTGAGAGCCGGCGGGGCAGGCCTCGCCAGCTCTGCCTGTCGCCCCTGGTAGAGCACGGCGTCCTGCACATCGTAAAACTGGTGGTGGGAGGCGAAGACCACCGCCGTAAGGGCGATCATCACGTGAAACGGCAGGCTGAAGATGCCCAGCGTATTGTGCATGTCCAGCCACTTGCGGCGCACCGCCCGTGCCCTCGCGCGGATGAGGAAGAGGTTTTTGACCAGCGTCGGCACCAGCACGACCACCCCGGAAACGAGCGCGAGGAAGTAGAGCAGCGAAACGACCCCGGTGACGGGCATGGAGATGTCGTGGTCGAAGGGCAGGCCCACTTGCTGGTGCAACACGTCGATGAACTGCGCGACCGGGGAGCCGCCGGTCTCCTGTACCACGAGTGCGCCCGCGTCGTCGAAAGCCGCGCCGTAGACGTGCGGGGCCGAATGGTGGTCCGCCGGGTCGCGAATCGTCCAGGTGACGCGGGCGGGGTTGGCGGGCGACGGGGCGAAGTTGATCGCGTAGGCCTTGCGGGCCTCCGGATGCGCCTCCACCGCCTGGCGGGCCAGTTCCGGCGCCTCGTCGAGCGCAACGGCGGGCGGCAGGGCCGTGGAAGGAGCCGAAGCCCAGCGCTGCAGCGGCAGCTCGAACATCGTGATCGCCCCGGCGTAAAAAGCGATGAAGAGGAACAGCGCCGACGTGATCCCCACCCAGGTGTGGACGGCCTTGTAAGTTTTGACGATATCGGTGCGCATAGCCTAGTAGAAGAGGGCGCGGCCGCCAAAGAGCAGTGCGTAGGTGAGCACGGTGGCGCCGCCCAGCCAAAGCCAGGCGCGCAGGCTGTCGCGAAAGAGAAAGCAGGCGGCGAGGATCGGGCACCAGAAGAAGGCCACCGACCACATGGCGATCTGGTCGACCGCGTAGGCTTCGACGCCGCCGGGCCCGAAATAGGCCAGCAGGCCGCTGAGGCCGACCGAGAGCGGGAAGCCGAGCACGACCGCAGCGGCCACCTTGCCAAACCAGTTGGCGGGCGTCAGCGGGGCAGGAGATTTGGTGGACTGGCTCATGAAGTGCGACGCAGGAAAGCGATGAAGGGCAGCGCAGACCCTTCGAGCATCAGGATGACGAGCCAGCTCGAAACGGCCGCCGCCGGGCCCATGGCGGACAAAAAGAGGCCGACCGCCAGCAGCAGGCTCGCGATGCCAAGCCAGAGGCCGCCCCGGCCCAGCCCAGCCGCAAGCAGCGCCTGGTTGGGGCTGCACAGGTAAAGAACAAGTCCCCCCGCCAAGGTCAAAAGGGTCGCCGCACAGGTTGTAAGAGCAAACATCAAGACGTGCCTTTTATTAAGATTGAGACTCTTTATTAAAAAGCGCACGCCGACCTCAAGCCCCGATCCGGGAAAGCTGCCCATTAGAAGCGTGCCTTAAGGACACCAGCGGCCCTGCAATACGCGACTTTACTATCGCCCTTCAACTTTCCCGAAAACAGCAAGTTACGACATCTCTGTCACTCCCCTTGAAACCGCTTGCCCCCCGACTACGCCTGGGGCATGATCAGGTGCTTTCGGTTTGGTTATAAGACCCATGAAAGAAAGTTCCGCTCCGGCCTTATGGTCGGCCTACCGCGATGGCACCCTTCGCGGATCGTGGTCGAAAGACCTGCTGGCAGGCATCATTGTTGGCGTGCTGGCGTTCCCCCTTGCCTTGGCCTTCGCCATTGCCTCCGGGCTGCCCCCGGAGACAGGCTGGGTGACGGCGGTGGTCGCCGGCGGCCTCATCTCACTGGGCAGCGGCAGCCGCTTCCAGATCGGTGGACCCACCGGGGCCTTCGTGCTGCTCGTGCACCAGACGGTGACGCAATATGGGCACGAGGGGCTGATCGTCGCGACCGCACTGGCGGGGCTGATCCTGCTCGCGATGGGGGCGATGAAGCTCGGCGGCGTGATCCGCTACATCCCCTACCCCGTCACGGTGGGCTTTACCAGCGCCATCGCCCTGATCATCGCCACCGGGCAGATCCCGGAGCTGATGGGCTGGAGCGGCCCGTGGCCCGAACACCTGCACGAGCGCTGGATCGCGTATGCGCAGCACCTCGGCCTGACGAATTTCGCCAGCCTCGCCTTGGGAGCCGCCACGATCCTGATCGTCACCCAATTCCCCCGCCTCTCGCGTCGCGTGCCCGGCTCGCTGGTCGCGATCTTGTTGACGACGCTGCTGGCGGTATTGCTGGGGCTCGACGTGCCGACCATCGGCAGCCGCTTCCCCACGCTCGACCTCAAGCTGCCGACCCCCGGCCTGCCCGCGCTCGACTGGCACCTCATCCAGGCCCTCCTGCCTTCGGCGGTCGCGATTGCGCTGCTCGGCGGGCTGGAATCGCTGCTCTCGGCGATGGTGGCCGACGGCATGACGGGGCAGCGCCACCGCCCCAATACCGAGCTGGTGGGCCAAGGCATCGCCAACGTCGCGGTGAGCTTTGTCGGCGGGATGCCGGCCACCGGGGCCATTGCGCGCACGGCGGCCAACATCAAGAACGGCGGCGTTACTCCGCTCTCGGGCATCGTCCATGCGCTGACCCTCCTTGTGCTGGGTCTCGCGCTGGGGCGCTACCTGCAATACGTGCCCATGGCGACGCTCGCAGGCATCCTGCTGGTGGTGGCCTACCACATGAGCGAGTGGCGCTTGTTTGTGCGCCTCTTCCGCAGCCCGCGCGAAGACGTCGGCGTGCTCCTGATCACCTTCCTGCTCACGGTGTTTGTCGACCTGACGTATGCGATCCCTGCCGGGGTCGTGCTGGCGGCCTTGCTCTTCATGCGCCGCATGGCCAACGCCACCCCGCTGGAATCGCTCGACCACGCAGATCTGCCCCGCCCCGAGCTGGCCGGGCACGAGATCCAGACCTTCCGCCTGCGCGGGCCGTTTTTCTTTGGCGTAGCCGATACCTGCCTCAACACGCTCGACCGGGTGGACCGCCGCTACCGCGCCCTGATTCTCGACTTCGCCGACGTGCCGTGGATGGACGCCACGGGGCTGCGCGCCCTCGAATCCCTCGTGCGCAAGGCCGAGCGCGCCGGCAAGACAGTCTACCTCGTAGGCCTGCGCGACCAGCCGCACAGCCTGATCGCCGCCAGCCCCATCCTGGCCGACCGCCGCACCCACGAAGTCACGACACTCGAACAGGCGCTGGCGGATTTCCGGGCGCAGTAGGAACTCTGTCAGCCACGGATGAACACGGATTGCCACGGATATTTTTATCTCAGAACCTGGATTTCATCCGTGAAAATCCGGGTTCCATCCGTGGCCAAAATTCCATTCCCGCGCCTCGGACGCCCCGCAGAGAGTTGACCTAGTCGGATGCGGTGGCACATTGGGCGGAAAGTTAACCACTTCCGCCCGTGTCGATTCAGTCCCCGCATACGCCCCTGCTCGCCCCCTCAATCCTCGCCGCCGACCACGCGGAACTTTGCCGCGGCCTCGAAGCCGTCTCTGCCGCCGGCTGCTCGTGGGTGCACCTCGACATCATGGACGGGCATTTTGTGCCCAACCTCAGCTTCGGCCCCGGCACGGTTGCCGCCCTGCGCGAGCGTAATAGCCAGCTCTTTTTCGACACCCACCTCATGCTGTCGCGGCCCGACCAGTATGTGGAAGCGTTTGCCGACGCCGGTTCGCAGCAGATCACCATCCACATCGAGCCGGACTACGACGTCGAGGCCACGCTGAAAGACATCGCGCGACGCGGGCTGAAGTGCGGCCTGTCGCTCAACCCCGGCACCGATGCCGCAGCGATCAAACACCTGCTGCCGCTCGTCGACCTCGTGCTGGTAATGACGGTTTGGCCGGGCTTCGGCGGTCAGTCGTTTATCGAAGACACGCTGCCCAAGATGCGCCAGCTGAGCGAGTGGCGCGCGACCGAGGGCCACCGCTTCCGCCTGGAGGTAGACGGCGGGATCAACCTCGAAACGGGCCGCCGCTGCGCCGCCATGGGCGTGGACACCTTTGTTGCCGGGACGGCCTTCTTCAAGGCGCCCGACCCGATCGCCTTCCGCCAGATGCTCGAAAACGCCTGATGCCTCACCGCCGTCTCCCCACCGACTGGGCCCTGCCCCATGCCCTTCTCGACCGCCTCACCCCCTCCGGCGGTCGCCAGCAAGCCCTTTTTGCCGACGGGCACCTGCTGCTCTACCTCCACCGCCTGCCCGACGACGATTCGCCGGACCGCGAGGGCGTGGTCTTTTACCGCCGGCCCGATGGCGTCTGGCTAAACGAGAAGGAGCCCCGCGGCCTCCTGCTGCTCGGCGAGATGCTCGACGATTACGACAACCGGGTCGATGCGCTCGACGACCGCCTAGACGCCTCCCAACGGGTCAAAGACTACTACGAGATCCTGACTGCCGTGCACCCAATCCTGCGCGCGGTGCGCAACCTCGCCTCGACGCTCGACCGGAGCCAGGAATACATCGTCGACCCCGAGCTACTGCCCTACATCGAGCGCACGCATGTGATCTCCCGCACGGCCGAGCTGCTGCTGACCGAGGCCAAGATGGCGATGGACTACGCGATCGCCCAAGACTCGGAGCTGCAATCGCAGGTGAACCTTGAAATGGCCAAGAGCTCGCACCGGCTCAACCTGATGGTCGCGCTCTTCCTGCCCATCACGGCCCTGGCCTCTGTCTTTGGCATGAACCTCACCAGCGGCCTCGAAGGCACGGGCGACTGGCTTTTCTGGGCCTTGATGGGCATCGGCGCCCTGCTCGGCTACCTGCTGCGCATCTTCATCGAGCGCGCTCAGGTGCCCCTGCTCGACCGGCTGAAGAAGCAGAGCGACCGCCTCTCCGTCTTCATCCGCCCCGGCAATGGCAACGGGCATATAAAGTGATCTGAATCTATTCCAAACGCGAATAACCGCAGAACCCGCGCTTATTAGATTAGCGGGCAACAAACGTCGCTTGACATAATTCATATCCGCCCATAGCTAAGCGGCGATGAAACTCGTCGCTCTATCTTCATTATTCGCTGGCTGCGTCCTGCTCACCGCCTCGGCTCACGCCAAACAACTCAACGACCCTGCCACCCACGACGGTTGGCTCAAATACGGCAAGCTCGGCTGGGTCTGGAACGCCGAATACCCGTGGATCTTTCACCAGGAGCTGGGCTGGATTTACGCTACAGAAGCCGCTGCAGATGCTTCCTACTACTGGCTCTATGATGCCGAGTCGACGATGGGAGCGCAGTGGTACTATTACGGCGAAGAAGATGGCCCTTGGACTTTCACTTCCCTCTTTGGCCTCTCCAACACGCGCTTTTGGAAATGGAGCCACGTCAAGGCGGGTCTGAAGCACGATATTATCCCGATCGCCAGCGTGGAGAATGTGGAGAAAGCCAAAGACTCGCAGATCCGTGGCGTATCACTCGGTTACCGGACCCTCACCCTCCAGATCAGCTACTCCGGCGGGGGTAGTGATCGCGACGACTTCTTCCTGCTCGCAGCCTCTCCCACCAGCTGGGCAGAAGACTATGCAGTGATCGGCGCGACTCGGCGGACGGAACTGGCACTGGTGGACGGCGCCTACGGCGAACTCAGCGACACCGGCATGTATCAATCCACAGTCACCTTCGACCTTATGCCGCTGGTCGAAAACTGGCAGCTGATGCCGGGCGACAGCGTCAACCTCGTCATCGGCAGCTACACGGTCAAGTGGACCTACGCCCCCATCTTCTAAGCGGCACTCACTGCATTCTCACCATTCATGCGCCTACGCAACCTTCTCCTTCTCGGTGGCCTCGCGGTTGCCGCCTCGGCTCACGCCAAACAACTCAACGACACGCCCACCCACGACGGCTGGCTCAAATACGGTAAGCTCGGCTGGGTCTGGAACGCCGAATACCCTTGGATCTACCAGCAGGAGCTGGGCTGGATCTGGGCCAGCGAAACCAGCGCCGACCCGTCCGCCTATTGGCTGTATGTGACGCCGGTCGCCTATGACGCCTTTGCCGACTGGTACCACTACGCCGAGTCTTCCGGCCCCTGGGTTTATACGGATGTGTTCAGCGGCTTCAGCACCGAGGGTCGCTACTGGAAGTGGGATCACGTCAAGAACGGCCTTCAGCACAAGACGATTCCGATCGCGAGCCTCGAAAACGTGCCCGACACCCCAGGCGTCACCGTCAACAGCATGACGATCGACGGCGACACGTTGACGCTCGACATGAACTTCAGCGGTGCCGAGACGCGAAAGGACTTCTTCGTCTTTGCCAGCCCGCCCTTCTCGATTCTCGAAAATGCCGAGATGATCGGCGCACCACGCCAGAGCAACCTGAAGGTGGTCGACGGTGCGAAGGCCGTCTTCGATGTCTACTCGCAAGGTAGCGTCACGATTGACCTGACGACGCTCGTTGAGGCTTGGGGCTTACAAGCCGGGGACACGGTCAGCCTCTGGATCGGCGACAAATCGGTCCAGTGGACGCAGCCCGACCTGACTGGCAGCACTCCCGACGGCGACCTCCCGCCCGGTCCGTGGGGCGAGGTAGGGAATTAAGCCGCTCCACTGCCCTAATGCCCGCTGGCCGGGGTGGTGAGCTTGAGGCCCACCAGCCCGCCGACGATCAGGGCCAGGAAGAAGAGCCGCGCTGCCGTGGCCGGCTCTTTCAAAAAGATGATGCCGCACAGGGCCGCACCCACCGTGCCGACGCCCGTCCACGCGGCATAAGCAGTGCCGACGGGCAGCACTTGCAGCCCCCGGTTGAGAAACCAGAAGCTGGTGACGAGCGCCGCGACGGTAGCCGCACTCCAGCCGAGCCGGGTAAAGTTCTCCGAGGCCCGCAGGAGGAAGGGCCACGAGATCTCGATCGCGCCTGCGATCCAGACCATCAACCATGCCTGTTGCACACTCATCCCTGCCAATGCATCCAAATTACAGGCAATGGCAAGTAGGAAGAAGTGTCAAAAAAGTAGGATCGACGGGCAGCGAGAAATAAACCTGCGGGCTGCGGCGTCTTACCGATGCCCATGCCATCGCCGAAGGCCCAGACTCTCCTCGCCTGGTTGCTGCAAATCGCCGCCGCCGCGATCTTGCTGCAGACGCTGTTTTTCAAATTCAGCGGTGCGGAGGAGTCGGTCTACATCTTCAGTACGCTGGGGCTGGAGCCGTGGGGGCGCTTTGCCACCGGCACGGCCGAGCTGATCGCCGCCGGGCTGCTGCTCTCGGGCAAGCTGGCATGGTGGGGAGCAGCCCTGGCCCTTGCCATCATGCTGGGCGCACTGGGCGGCCACTTGTTTGGCGGCCTCGGCATCGTGGTGCAGGGAGACGGCGGGCTGCTCTTCAGCCTTGCCTGTGCGGTCGCTGCGATGAGCGCTTTGCTGCTGTGGCTGCGCCGTGCCCAGGCCCCGGTGCAATTCCCTGCCCCTGCTCGGGCGTAACCTTTTGTCTCACCCTTGTGTCACGATTACACGACACCTTTTTCGTGCAACGGCCGGTCTGCCTTGACGTTTTATTCTCAACCGCTTCGGTGAGGGCTGTCAGGCAACCGTTTCCAGCGCAGGCTCCGATTTCCGCGCGCGCGGCACCAAACCTGCAGTATCCCCGAAGTATCACCTTCAACCATCGCAACGTAATATGACGCTCTTCCTCCTCCTGATTGTCCCGACCATCATTCTGGGCATGTGGGCCCAGTCCCGGGTCCAAGGGTCTTACAGCAAGTGGTCCCGCGTGGGCAACCACCGGGGGATCTCCGGCCGCGACGCCGCTCGCATCGTGCTGGAGCGCGCCGGTATCCACGACGTGCAGATCGTCTCCATCCAGGGCCACCTCACGGACCACTACGACCCGTCGAACAAGCGCCTCGCCCTGAGCGAGGAAAACTACCATGGCCGCAGCCTCGCCGCCGTGGGCATCGCCGCGCACGAAGCCGGCCACGCCATCCAGCACGCCGTGGGCTACAGCATGCTGAAGCTGCGCATGAGCCTCGTGCCGATCACCACCTTCGCCTCGCAGTTGCTGCCCTTCGTCATGATCGGCGGTTTCTTCTTTGGCATGACGGGGCTGATCAACCTTGGCGTGATCGTCTACCTTGTGCTCACGATCTTCCAACTCGTGACGCTGCCGGTCGAGTTCGACGCCTCCAACCGTGCCAAGGCCGAACTGGTCAACGGGGGCGTGCTCTACGACGAAGAGATGAACGGCGTGCGCGACATGCTGGGCTCTGCCGCTTGGACGTACGTAGCCGCTTTCGTCAGCTCGCTGGCCAACTTGCTCTACCTCTTCCTGCTCAGCCGCCGCGAATAACCGGCCCCGCCGACCGTAGAGCACCAGCCGCAGGCACCCTCGCAAACAGGGTGCCTTTTTTGTGCTCCTACTCCTGCGGGCGGTGCTTCTCCAGCTCGCGGGTGACGGCGCGGATGGTGAGGGCGATCACCAAGGCAATCACGCCCGCAAAGGTCTGCGAGACGAGCATGGAGCCGTAAAACTCTACATTGATCCGCTCCACCACGTGCAGGGCGGCACCAGATTCCACCACCCGCGTGTAGATGCGCACCGTATAGACCATGGCCCACGCAAATTGCAGCCAGACGAGGGTCCACCAGACATAGATCAACGGGTGCGCATTCTCGTCCTCCCAGTATCCTGGGCGCGGGTCTTTGGCGATCCGCGACAGGACGCGCAAGGCGAAGAAAGGCATCACCAAGTTTACAAACGGGATGATCCACGCCAGCACCGCCCACAGGGGGGAAATGCTGGTGCTGTCTCCATCCATCCGGCGGGCGTTCTTGACCGCTTTGTAGGTCCAGATCAAAAGCAGCACCCAGCCGGCCATCGAGGCCAAACCAGCGATGAGAGGCAGCGGGCTCGCATAGGCAGTGGTCGCGTGGGGTGCCGGGCGGTTCATCATCCCGATTGCCACATCGATCAGCGTGAGCACGGCGGTGATGCCATATGAGATCACGATGCCATTACTCAACCCGTCGAGGGCCGACCACTCCCGCCGGGCTGGCGCGGCGGAGACGGGAGCCCAAGCGGTGGGCGCAGCCTGCGTCGCCGGTGCGGTGGGCGGCATGGGAGGAGGCTGCAGGCGGGCCAGCGCCTCATCGGTCGCCGTCTCGCCCAGCAGCTCGGAGAGAGGGCGCCAGTCGGGCATGCCCTGCTTCCAGTAGAGGGTACGGGGCGGCAGTTCACCCGCCTCGTGCAGGCGGCGGACTTCTTCTTCGGGGTATGGGCCCTCCTGGCCCCGTTCGCGCGACAGGTAGATCATAGTGGGAGTCGTGAAAATCTCAGGAATAGGCCGCGCGCAGGGTGTGCTGCTGACGCGTGACCGTTTTGACGACGTGCATCAGGCACAGCGGCGGGAGGATAAAGCCGATGGCGACCGACACGAAATAGCCCAGCCCGAGCGCGATCAAAATCCCATCATCGAGCGTCCCGGCGACGTTGGTCGGCTCCTCCTGCATCTGGACCAAGCCCACCGCCATGCCCACCATGAGCAACCCGAAGTAGCAGAGGATGGGGGCGATGCTGGCGATCCACCACACGACAATCGCGCGCGTCGGCGTCTGCGCCTGCCAGTTGTGGGGCGATTGGCTGGCCTTGGACAGCTCGCGCAGCGCCAGAAAAGGCACGATCATCGAAACGATCGGCAGGAAATAGCAGACAATCGTCAGCACCGGGGAATAGTTCAGGCCCTCCGCCCCAAAGTAGCGCAGGTTGGCCATCGCGCGGTAGAGCCACACGAGGTAAACGATCCCCGCCCCCATCACGACGACGGAGACCAGCATAAAGACAATAACCAGCGAGCCCGCCAGCAGGTCGCTCGGGCTGGAGGCGGCCACCAGCGCAAAAAATCCGACGATCAGCAATACGAAGCAGACCACCGTCGACCAGATCAGGGCCGGGATCGCGTTGGCGGGGCCACGCAGGCTGCGGTAGTGCTCGCGGGGTGCAGCAGATGTGGGCCTGGCCGCCGGCGCGGGGCGGGATACGGGGGTGCCGGTCGCGGGCGGCGGAGGAGGAGGCGGCGGCGGCACGGCTCCGGCCGTGGCGGCCCCCACCCCGGGAAACAGCGTACTCAGCGGCTGCCAGTCGGCCATGCCTTGCTGCCAGTACAGCGTCTGCGGCGACACTTCGCCAGCCTCCAGCCTGCGACGCACTTCTGCCTCGGCGAACGGCCCTTCCTGGGCTCCATTGGGCGCAATATAGATCATGTGTAGCTACGGAAAATCATGAATAGACCGCGTGCAAGGTCTCCTGCTGTTGCGTCACCTTCTTCACCACATGCATCAGACACAGTGGCGGGATAACGAAGCTGGCCAGCGTGGCCCAGGCGCTGATCGTCACTAACATAGCGGAGTGCGCAGGCAAGCCCACCATGGCGACACTCACGATGAAAAGCCCATTGAAGAAAAATGCAGCAGTGGCGATCCACCATACGATCACTACGCGGCTTTTCTTCTGCTCTCGCCAGTGCTTGGGGGACTGGCTGGCCTTGGAAAGATCCAGCAGCACCTGAAAGGGGACGATGAGGTTGAGCAACGGGAAGAAGTGGCAGAAGATCGTCGCCCCCGGCAGGAAATCGCTGCTATCTGCCCCCAGATAGCGCAGGTTGGCAACGGCCCGGTAAAGCCATACCAGATAGAGCACGCCCGTCGCGGCAGAGATCAGGAACGTCAACCAGCCAATGATGGCGAGCGAGCGCGCCAGCAGCAGGTTGGAGTAAGCGGCCGTTCCCCAGCCGACTCCCATCAGCACCGCCATACCGATTGCCGTAGACCAGATCATGACGGGAATCGCTTTCGCCAAACCGGTAAGACTGCGGTAGGGCCCCCATGCGCCCACGTTTGCGTCCTGGGCCAACCCGGCGGCCTGCGGCGCGGAAGGTATTTCCGCGACGCCGCTTGTAGCGGGGGTGGTCTGGCAGGCCTCAGCCATGGCGGACGCGCAAGGCTTCCTGTTGGCGGGTGATGATTTTGACGAGGTAGTTCATGCAGAACAGCGGCACGAGCATGATGACCGGCAGCGGCAGGAAAAGCACGAAGACGAGGCCCAGCACCGCCGGGGGCAACGTCCCGTCCTGCATCCCCTGCAGCGAAAAGGCCGTGATGCCGACCAACAGGTAATTGAAAAACATCACTACGATCGGCAGGAAGGCGCACACCCACCACACGATCACCGCCCGGCTGGGCTGGCGCTGGCGCCAGTCGAGAGGGTCTTGGCTGGCCTTGGACAGCTCGCGCAGTGCAAGGAAGGGCACCACCATGCTGACCATCGGCACGAAGTTGCAGACGAGCGTGAGCAGCGGGGAAAACTCGAGCCCCTGCGCGCCCAGCGCCCGCAGGTTGGACTGCGCCCGGTAGAGCCAGGTGAGGTAGAGGACTTGAGTCGCCAACGCCCCGAGCCCCACCAGCATACCTCCCCCCACCAGCGAGGCCACCGCGAGAAAGCCGATCGCCTCCGAGGGCGGCCCTCCCGCCTTCACCGACAGCGCCATACTGCCGATCAGCCCCAACAGGAGGCACAGCGGCAGGGCACCCATGGTGAAATAAGTAGCCACCGGCACCCAGCGCGACAGTTTCTGGATCTCCAGATAAGGCGGAGGCGGGGCCGCGACCGGCACCGGAGCCAGCGGGGGCGGCGCGCCCAACAGCTCGTGCACAGGGCTCCAGGCTTCCATGCCCTCTTGCCAATACAGGGTATCGGGCGGCAGCTCCCCCGTATCGTAGCGGCGGCGGACTTCGTCCAGGGCCAAGGGGCCGTGGCGGCTTTGGTGGTAAGCGAGGTAGATCACAAGCGGCGACGAACAGCAGAAATCGGCAGGAGCATTCTAGCGATAGCCACCGTTGGCCAAATGGCAATGCGATTTACCCCGGCCTTACGCCTTGCGCTGGGCGTTCGCGGCTTCATCGTGGGCGGTATGCTCGGTAAGGATGCGAAATGGGCCTTTGTGGGCGTCGGCGCCCTGGGCGGTTACATTGCAGGCCGGCTCACCGCCGGGGGCGAAAACATGCACCTGCTTTTGCGTAGCGACTATGAGGCCGTGCGCGCCGAAGGCATGGTCGTCGACATGGTGCCCGACGGCGTGCGCTACGACTTGAGCCCCGCCCAGCTCCACCCCGCGCGCACGCCGGAAGAGATCGGCCCGGTCGACGTGGTGGTGGTGGCCCTCAAGAGCACCGCCAATGCTCAACTGCACGAGCTGCTGCCTCCCCTGCTCCACCCCGGCACGATCCTCGTGACGCTGCAAAACGGCCTCGGCAACGTCGAGCTGCTGCAACAGATCTGCGGACACAAGCGCGTGCTGGGCGCGCTCTGCCACATCGGGGTCAACCGCGTCTCACCGGGCAAGATCGAGTGCTACGCTCCGGGCGGCGGCACCGTCCAGTTTGGCGCACCGCCGGAGGCCCCCGAGGGGCTGGCGCGAGTGGTGGGTGAACGCTTTGCCGCCGCTGGCATCCGCGTGAGCTATGCCGACAGTCTGGGCGAGGCCCTGTGGCGCAAGCTGATGTGGAACGTGCCCTTCAACGGCCTCACCATCGTCGCCGGCGGCGTGCCGACCGACCAGATATTGGCCGACCCGGCGCTGACCGAAGTCGTATTGGCCCTGATCGAGGAATTGCGGGCCGCCGCCGGCGCGCTGGGCTACCAGATCGAGCCCGAGTATGGGCCCAAGCGGGTGGAGTTCACCCGACGCCTGCAGGACTACAAGCCGTCGACCCTGCTCGACTACCAGGCGGGACGCGCCATCGAGGTCGAAGCCATCTGGGGCGAGCCGCTGCGGCAGGGTCAAGCTACTGGGCAAAAAATGCCGCATCTCTTCCAGCTCTACGCTTTGCTGCGAAAACTGGCGGATTCACAGGGCAAATAGCCAGACCTAGGCATTTTTTGCCGAACTGATCGGTCTGGATAAAATCCTGCAAAATCGTAGAAATCCGTTGGGGCACTCTTCAAGATCCCCGTTTTTGCACGATAAGGAAGGTTAGCTCGGGATAGCTAGGCATCATTTGCCTAGTCATTTTCGTCATTGGGTGCCGCCAATTCTCCCGACCCGTCGTAAAACTCCTTTATAGGGTCTATTACTGGCCTTGCAGGCGGGAATACAGCGTTTTTCTAGGCAATATTTGCCTAATTTGATTAATGCCAAAAACGAAAAAAGAAAAATGGCATTTTTAATCGGTTAATTTTGAGCGACTTACAAACAAACAAAGTTCAAGTGGTTCCATTGCTGCTTTAAGGGATGGCACAAGCAACAACGCTAACTAGCTCACCCGATCATCTCCAGCCCTCCTCCACCCATGGTCCACTTTGCCGATACCGAAACCGCCTCCCCCGCCGTCAACGTCAAGATCAACCTCGCCGGCGTCAGCCCCGAGCGCTTCGAGTCTTGCCTGCCGCTGGTGCGCCGCGCGGTGAACGCCCTGGCCCGTCAACTGCCCCCCCAAGTTGAACTGGACGACCTCCACAGCGTGGGTGTGATCGGCCTCCTGAAGGCTTTCCAACGTTTCGACTCCACTCTCGGCACCTCGTTCGAAGCCTACGCCAATACGCGAATCCGCGGTGCGATGCTCGACGAACTGCGCCGCCTCGACCACCTGCCCCGCACCTCCCGCAGCAAGTGCCGCGAGCTGCGCCGCGTGACCGACGCCCTGGAACAAGAGCTGGGCCGCGAGCCCACCGAGTGCGAAGTCCGCGAAAAGCTGGGCCTCGACGTGCGCGGCTTCCGCCGCCTCAAGCGCCAGACCCGTGAAGTCTCCATCCTTTCCCTCGATTGCCCGGCCCCCAGCCACGACGGCGACTCCTGCAACCTCCACGAAGCCATTGCCGACGAAGAGCAGCAGCCCGGCTTTGCCGATATGGAGCAAAGCGAGTTGACCTCCGAAGTGCTGGAAGCCCTCGCCGCGCTGCCGGAGCGCCAACGCGAAGTGCTCCGCCTCTCCTACTACGAAGACTGCAAGCTGTCCGACATCGCCTCCCGCTTCCAGGTGAGCGAAGCCCGCATCTGCCAAATCCGCAACCAGGCCCTCTCCTCGCTGCGCCGTCAACTGCAGCCGGCCGTTGCCTAAGACACTGAGCGAATTTATTGCCCCCCGCAAAAGGGGCAAAGTGTGATCTAGTCCATGAAGGGTGTGATAGAGGTGATCCGGATAGCCGGATCACCTCTCTGGTTTTAAAGAAGCGCGAGAGAGTGCCCGCAGTCCTGTTTTTCAGCCGCAGATGAACGCAGATTTGCGCGGATGAAACCCCCATCAGTCTTCCTCTAAGGTCCACGAACCCCGTGTTCCATCCATGGCGAGGCTAACCCTCCACCCCGCCCTAGGTGGCGCACGAACCGGCAAAGAGGCTGAGCACCCAGAAAAACGCGATCAACTGGAACGCCAGCGTGAGGCCGTATTGCAAGACCTTGTGGATAAACATGATCTTGAGCGACTGGATGTGGTCCTTGACACACGAGAGGAAGGGTAGCAGCAGCGCCATCACGATCACCGCCAGCAGGTAGTCGACCGTCATCGCGCCGGGGAAACCCCAAGCCTTCATCGCCGCCTCCACCCCGACCAGGATGGTGGCATCGAGCGCGGCAAAGAGCAGCATCGAGGTCAGGAACATCTCTTCGTTGAAGACCTTGATCAGGATCCAGATCAGGGCAAAAGAGATGAAGGCACAGTAGGCAAATTTGACCGCGTAGACGAGCCACCCGTAAGCCTCCAGCTCCGCCTCTTCCTCACCCATGCCGGGCATGATCACCTGCGGCCCGCCCGTGAGTGCCTTGACCGCGTCGGGATCGTAGCCGCCCAGTTCGGCCAAGTCGTTCATCATTTCGTCGTAGGCCTCCGCTTCACTGAAGGCGTCTTCGTCGCGCGCGGCCAATTCGGCTTCGGTCGGCATCAGGGCCAAAGGATCGTCTGCCGGGGCCTGCAAGGCGGCCTCCTCCCCTGCGGGGCTCGGGCGGTATTGGCCCATCGCCCGAATCAGGCGCGTCTGATTGTTTTCGACCCCGGGCACCGGCTGGAGCAGCGCGGGCGGGATCTCAAAGCCCGGCACCGCCGAAGGAACGGGCGCCGCGGCCTCAAAAGGCGGTTGCGCCGTCGCCTCCGGGGTCGATTCGGCCCCCTCGCGCTCAAAAAAGGCTCCGGTGCGGGTATTCTGCGGGGCCGCGCGCCCATCGCTGAAGCGCACGCCTGTCTGGAGCTCCGGCGCCGTCTCGGGGGTCAGCCAACGCTCGCTGCTCGCCTCGCTCTCGCCGGAATATTCGATGCCGGTCACACGCACCAACACGCCATGTTCGAAAGTCAGGCGACCGCCCGAGCCGTAGACCCACAGCGTTTCGTGGCCGGAGCTACGCTCGCCATTGGGCTTGCCCAACTCGGCCATCACCTGCTCGGGCGTCATCCCGATGCGGACGACCGCCCAGGCCGGGTTCGCCCACCAAAAGGACAGCCCCAGCCACAGCATGCACCAAACAAGAGACCAGCGAACAGACAGCATTCCCTACAGCATAAGGGCGTTTTCGCGCTCGAAAAGCAAAAAGCCGATGGGCTGCTCCTTGCCAAAGCACCCCGCCCGCGCCGACAATGCCCCCATGCAGGTAGATTGGGAAGCGCGGCGCGTGCGGCTGAGTGTGCGCGAACTGGCCAACTTTGCCCTCGGCCCGGGCAGCGGCGGCGAGGGCTACGCCGGGCGTGGCCGCGCCGAGATCGGCCGTCAGTGGCACCAGACCTTGCAGGAGCGTGCCGTGCAAACCCAGGCCGCCGCCAAGGCCGAGGTGCGCCCGGAGGTGACGATCAACGGCCTCTGGAGCGAAAGCGGCTGGACGTTCGACCTGCAGGGCCGAATCGACCTCGTGGTGCGCGACGAGGCGGGCGAGACGCTGCGCGAGATCAAGACCGTGCGCCGCCCCTTGCCCGAAGACCCGACCGCGCTGCGCGAGGTCTACCCCGGCTACTTCACCCAACTCGCGGCCTATCTGGAGCTGCAGGCGGTGGTGAGCCCGGCTGCGTTTGAGCGGCGGGGCGAGCTGGTGTTTGTCGACATCGACGAGGGCCTGTCCCAGACCGTGCGTCTGTTGCCGGAAGACCACGACCGCTTTCACCGGCAGGTGCGGCAGCTCGCGGAGTTCCTGGAAGCGCGCTGGCAACGCCGGGTCGAGCTGCGCGAGATCGCCCTGCAGCCGCCCTTCCCCGACTGGCGCCCCGGCCAACCCGAAGCCCGTGCGGGCCTGGCCGAAGCGGCGATGCGCGACCGCCTCCTGTTTTTCCAGGCCCCCACCGGCTTTGGCAAGACGGGCCTCGCGCTCGACTTCGCGCTGGAGGCCCTCGCCTCGGGCCGGTGCGACCGCGTGATCTACCTGACCGGCAAGAGCACGGGCCAGTGGCAGACGACCGCCCAGCTCGCCCGTATGCGCCCGGCGGGCACGGAGGGATTCCGCTTTTACCAACTGCGCAATCAGGCCGAGCACGACCCGGAAGGCCGCTGGCAGGGCCGTCGCGATCCCGACTTGTGGGCCTCCCGTTGGCGGGAGCGCGGCACCGCCATCGACGCCCTGCTGCACGCCGGCACGCTGACGCTCGAAGAGGTGCAGCGGCTGGGCAACCAGTGGGAGATCCCGCCCTACGAGCTGTCTCGCGCGCTGCTGCCCTTTTGCGAAGTGTGGCTGGGCGATTACAATTACGTGTTCTCGCCCCGGCACTCCCGCATCTTCACCGAGCAACCGGGCTTCGACCCGCGCCAGACACTGCTGCTGATCGACGAGGCGCACAACCTCGCCAGTCGTGTCGCCTCCGGCTGGAGTCGCCGCCTGCGCGCCGAAGACATTTCGATCCTTGCCGCAGAGCTGCAACTGCAGGGAGCCTCGCGGCCGATCGTCCAGTGCCTGCACGAGCTGGAGGACTGGCTGCGCGGGCTGGATGCAGTCGAGCGCCTGCCGCCGGAAAGCCTGGCCGAGCTCCGCCAACTGATGGCCAAGTGCAGCGAGCGGCTCTCGCAAACCTGGCTGCTGGCGGAGGTGTTGACACCGTTTGCGCTGGAGCTGCTGGGCGAGATCGAGGGCACCTACCAAACCCTCGAACGCCCCACGCTGACTATCCTCGAATGGGCACCGGAGAAGGGCCATTTGCGGCTCGATTGCCTCAACGCCGCGCCGGAGATCGCGCAAACGCTGCGCCAGTATCAGCAGGCCGTGCTCATGTCGGCCACCCTCGAGCCGCGCGACCTCACCTGCCGAGGGCTCGGGCTGCCCGCCGACTCCGGCTACTGGATCGAAGCCGAAGCCCCTTGGCGCGAAGGGGCCTACACCATCGCCGTCGATACGCGCGTCGATACCCGCTACAAAAGCCGGGCGCGCGGCTATGGCCTGACCGCCGAGACGCTGATCGAGATGACGACGGGCGGCCCGCTGCTGCCGGTGGTCGCGTTTTTCCCCAGCTACGCCTACGCCGAGGCGATCAAGCGCGAGGTGCAGGCCCGCGAGCCGCACCTGACGGTGGTGATCCCGCCGCGTGGGCAGCCGCTCGGCGAGCTGACGAACTTCCTGGAGCTGGCGCTGCTCAACGCCCACCTATTGCTGCTCGTGCTGGGCAGCGGCCTGAGCGAGGGTATCGACCTGCTGGGCGGGCGCGTAGAGCGGGCGGTGGTCGTCGGCCCCGCGCTACCGGAGGTCAACCCCGTGCAACAGGCGCGCCTCGAAGCCGCCGAAACAGGGCTCGACCGCGCCGAAGCCTTCCGCGAAGTCTACCTCCTGCCCGCGCTGCTGAAGGTCAACCAGGCCCTCGGTCGCCTCGTGCGCGGCCCCGGCCAACACGCCGCCGTCCTGCTGCAATGCCAGCGCTTCGCCGCCCCGGCTTACCAGAACCTGCTTGCCCCAGCCTACCGGGGCGGTGCCGTCATCCGCCGCCCGCAGGACTGGCGGGAGTGGCTGCAGGGCTTGGAGTGAAGAATGTGATTCCTTAGCCACAAAAGCACGAAAACCCGATCAAGCGTATCCCAGCTGCACCTGATCGAATTTCAGTTTTGTGTCTTTTGTGAATCTTGTGGTTAAAAACAACAATACCCCTCGGCACTCGCACATGTAACGATCTTCCTGCTACCCGGCCATAGACGAGCGCACACCACCGCTAAGCCACCTGACTATCCGAACCCTAACCATAGCAATCGTAAAACACGCCGCCAACACCCTATTTTGTGGAAGCTTGCGCTTCAGATTGCTCACCTCATGCTAACTGAAATCACGGATTCACTCACGATCCTGAAAATCCCCTTGAGGTAATTACGACGGAGAAAGAGGTAGTTGTTTTGCTCACACTGAAGATTATCAATACAAAGTAATTCTCGTGCACGATGAGCGGGTGTCTTAAAAAAGAGGCCTCGTTAAACGCTTAGCAATAGCTCGCTCACCTTAGCTCAATCGTCTATGAAATCACTTATTGCAAAGGGATCGGCCCTGCTCGTACTCGCTTCTCAATGCAGCGCCTTTGTCAGCATCGAAGGGCTGACGTTTACCGTGGCCGATGCCACGACGTTTCACTCGTCTTCATCCACCGCCCTGCCTAATCTGGCGGAGGTGGGCGAACTCTACTTCGACGGCGACGAATCGCAGGCCCGCGGCCTCTCCGAGTTCAACCTCTCGGGCCTGACCACCGACGCCGCCTCCGTCATGGTCCAGTTCGAAGTGATCAACGACGGCGGGATCTTCTTCGCCAACGACTTCCCGTTCGACGGGGGGATCGCGGTGGAGATGTATCTGGCCAATAACACCGAAGACCTGACCGATTTCTGGATCCCCAGCTTCGTGCAGATCG
Source organism: Verrucomicrobiota bacterium JB022 (assembly GCA_030673845.1). Classification (NCBI taxonomy): domain Bacteria; kingdom Pseudomonadati; phylum Verrucomicrobiota; species Verrucomicrobiota bacterium JB022. The sequence continues at coordinate 71,193 of JAUTCQ010000017.1, read as the reverse complement.
CGGACTTCGCCACCTCCACCCTAGCGGTCGGGCAGATCCTGATGTTCGACGCCACGGAGGCCCTCAACTACGCCCTGAGCAAGGGCGCAACCAGCCTCGGGATCCGCCTCCAGGCCGACCCGCTCTACTACGTCAACGGGGGCGCATGGACCTTCGGTAACTTCGAGCTCACTTACGTGGCCGTGCCCGAGCCGAGCAGCACCGCCACGGCTCTGGGCGTGCTCGCCCTCGGGGCAGCCGTATTCGCCGCCCGCCGGCGCCGCGCCTAAGCGCTTCGACCTCAGCGACTCAAACAACCTGCATCCACCCTGGGCAACCGGGGTGGATTTTTTCGTGCGCGCCTGTTCTCTCCGTGCATTGACGCCGCCCGCAAACTGCTTCAGGATAGTGCTTGAGATGCGAACCTTGGTGGAACTTCCAGACGATCTTTACCAGAAGCTGCGCGACATTGCTGCCCGGCGTGAGTGGTCGTTGCAGGAGGTCGTCCGTCAAGGGATGGAAGCCTATGCGGCCACGACGCCCCTTCCGCCCGAAGAGCCAACACGTTGGATCTTTCCCACACTTGAACCGCGCGAAATGGTGCCCGGGATGGAACGGGTGCGTAACGAAACGACAGCCATCGAAGAGCGGCAGTGATCTCGGTTGATACCAATATCTTGATCCACGCAGCCAATCCTGCTTCCGCCCTTCATGCGAAAGCGCTGGAGTTCATGCAGGGGCAGGTTGAATCGCCTTTGGCGCTCTGTGAACTCGTCCTGGTTGAGCTTTACATGGCGCTGCGAAACCCAGTCATTTTTCCAAAACCGTACCCCGCCTGCCGAGCGGCAGAGTATTGCCTACGTCTCAAAAGCAATCCTGCCTGGACCTGCATCGACTACGCACCCGCCGTAGCACAAGCTTTGTGGAATTGGGCGACCGACACTGAGCGGGGCTATCGAACCATTGTCGATGCACGCATCGCCCTCACTTTGAGACACCATGGGATTCGTGAATTCGCGACGATGAACCTCAAGGATTTCCAGGGCTTCGGCTTTCAACGGGTCTGGAATCCGCTGGCCTGAACGGCGGTGCCGGGCGGGGATCCCCACGGACCGGATTTTTCGTCTACTTTCCCGTTGCGCCCGGGTGTCCGCTGGTCATGGTTTACCACTCGGCGATGCACTTTCCCCAGGTTGACAGCGAGACCCTCGACGCCGCTTTGGACAAATTGTCGAGCGAGTTGAAATCCTTCCTCCAGCCCAAGGCGCACGTCGCACTGGTCGGGATTGCCAATGGTGGCATCCCACTTGCGCGACTGTTGGCCGAGCGGATGGGCGGCAACATTCCCGTGGGCGTGGTCAATTCCAGCTTTCACCGCGACGACGTCACGCTGAAGCTGCTACCGACCAATTTTGCCCTGACCGACCTCGATTTCGAGATCGACGGTGCCACCATCGTACTGGTCGACGACGTGTTCGCGACCGGGCGCACGGTGCGCGCGGCGCTCAACGAGCTGTTCGACTACGGGCGCCCCGAAGAAGTCCGCATGGCGACGCTGGTCGACATCGGCCAGAAAAAGCTGCCCCTGCAGCCCGACTTCGTCGGCCTCTATTTGGAACTTGAACCCGGCCAGAAGGTGAAAGTCTGCCTGAGCGCAGACGATGCCTCGGCCCACACCATCGAGCTGGAAGCCAGCAGCAAATCTTTCGCATGAGCACCCCCACGACCTGGCGGTACAAAGACCTCACGAGCATCGAGCGGCTCACCCGTGAGGAGATCGAAACCGTGCACCACTACGCCGCGCAATTCAAGAAGTCGCTCGACCGCAGCCAGAAGAAGCTGCCGACGCTGCGTGGCAAGACGGTGATCAACCTCTTCATCGAGCCCAGCACGCGCACCCGCGTGGCCTTCGAGATCGCCGCCAAGCGCCTCAGCGCCGACGTGACGACGATCGAGGAAGCGGCCAGCAGCCTCGTGAAGGGCGAGAGCCTGCGCGACACGGCGGAGGTGATCCAGGCGCTCAATGCCGACCTCATCGTGATCCGCCACCGCTCCGCCGGCTCGGCCGATTACCTCGGCAAGCTGCTCGACATCCCCGTGATCAACGCGGGCGACGGCGCGCACGAGCACCCGACGCAGGCCCTGCTCGACACCTTCACGATGAAGGAGCGCCTCGGCAGCCTCGAAGGCCGCAAGGTCGTCATCCTGGGCGATATCCTCTTTTCCCGCGTCGCGCGGTCCAACATCTGGGCGCTGAAGAAGCTGGGCGCGCACGTCACGCTCTGCGGCCCGGCTACGCTTGTGCCCGAGGGCTTTCGCAGCATGGGTTGCGAGATCAATTACAACCTGCGCGCCGCCCTCGCCGACGCCGACGTCGTCATGCTCCTGCGCATCCAGCACGAGCGGCAGGCCAGCACACACTTCCCGAGCGTGGGCGAATACAAGGCGCTCTACAGCCTCAACGAAGAGCGCGCGTCGTGGCTCAAGCCCAACGCGATCATCATGCACCCGGGCCCCGTCAACCGCGGCGTGGAGATCGACTCCGCCCTGGCCGACAGCCCGCAATCCGTCATCCTCGAACAGGTCACCAACGGCATCGTGACCCGCATGGCCACGCTCTTCCTGTGCCTGACAAAGGCCAACGAGCTGCGCAACGCCCAGGCCGCACCCCAACAGTAAGTCATGAGCATTCTTTGGATCCAGAACGGTCGCGTGATCGACCCCGCCAACAACCGCGACGCCGTGGGCGACATCTACGCCGTCGACGGCAAGATCGTCGACCACCTGACGCCCGACCAGCAGCAACAGGCCCAGGTGATCAACGCCGCCGGCCTCGTCGTCTGCCCCGGCCTCGTCGACGTGCACGTGCACTTGCGCGAGCCCGGCCAGACGCACAAGGAAGACATCCGCTCCGGCTCCCGCGCGGCTGCCGCCGGCGGCTTTACGACCATCGTGTGCATGCCCAACACCAGCCCGGTGGCGGACAACAGCGGCACGATCGAGCGCATCCGCAACTCGGCCAAGGTCAACAGCATCGTCCACCTCTACCCCACCGGCACCCTTACTGTCGGCATGAACGGCGAAGCCCTCGCCCCCATCGGCAGCCTCAAACAGGCCAAGGTGGTCGCGGTGACGGACGACGGCAAGTGCGTGCAGAACAACGAGCTGATGCGCCGCGCGGTGGAATATTCCCACATGCTCGGCCTCGTGGTGATGGACCATTGCCAGGACGCCACCTTGACGAAGGGTGCCTCGATGAACGAGGGCGAATGGTCGATGCGGCTGGGCCTGACCGGTTGGCCGGCGGCGGCGGAAGACATCATCATCGCCCGCAACATCGTGCTCTCCGAAACCACCGGCGCGCACATCCACATGCAGCACGTGAGCACCAAGGGCGGCGTCGAGCTGATCCGCGAGGCCAAGAAGCGGGGCGTGCGCGTGAGCGGCGAAGCCATGCCCCACCACGCCTACTTCACCGATGAGGCGTGCAAGGACTACAACACCAATTTCAAGATGAACCCGCCCCTGCGCACGGCCGAAGACCGCGAAGCCGTGATCGAGGGCGTGATCGACGGGGCACTCGAGATTATTGCGACCGACCACGCTCCGCACACCGATTACGAGAAAGACTGCGAGTTCGACAAGGCTCCGTTTGGCGTCATCGGCATGGAGACGGCCCTCGCAACCTGCCTCGAAGTGTGGCTGCACAGCAACCGCCTCGACCTGCCGACCCTCCTCCAGCGTCTGACCGAGCAGCCCGCCAAGCTCCTCGGCCTGCCCGCCGGCACCCTCAGCACCGGGGCAGTGGCCGACATCTGCATCTTCGACCCCAACGAACGCTGGACCGTCGACCCGATGAAGTTCCAGAGCAAGTCGATCAACTGCCCCTGGAACGGCCTGACGCTGCGCGGGCGCGTGAAGCACACCATCTGCGCCGGTCGCCCGATCTGGGACGGTGAGCGTATCCTCGAAGCCGACGCCTGATGGACGAGCTCGCCGGGTTTGCCCTCGAAGATCTGATCCCCCTGATCGCCTACCTCGGGCTGGTGCTCACCATCGGCCTCATGGTCACCTTCTGGGGCACCATGCAGCTCAAGGCCGACCCGGATCTGCTCAAGCCCCGCCTGCCAGCCTGGCGCGCGAACCCGGTGGAGGCTGGCATCTTTGGCTGTGCGATCATCGGCGGCTACATCGGCGCGTTGTCGTTCGTCGGCTCGCTGGAGCCCTCGATTACCGCCCTCTGGCCCGATACGCCCAACATCATGGAGATCCTGGGCACCGTCACGATGGAGGTGTTCCTGACCCTCATCGTGATCGGGCTCTACCGCTACTTCGGGCAAGACGGCAACCGCGACCGGATCAACCCACAGCCGCAACCGCTGCCGCGCAACCTCATGATCGGCGGCCTCGCGCTGCTGGGCGTGTTCCCCATCCTCTTCGGCATCAACATCGTGTGGGGCTTCCTTCTGCAAGTGCTCAACGAGCTGGGGCTCGGGTTCGACATCGAGGCGCAGCCCGCCGTCTCGCTGCTGCAAAACATGGAGTCGCCCGGCCTGCTGGCCCTGATGCTGTTTGCCGTGGTCGTGATGGCCCCCGTCTCGGAGGAACTCGTCTTCCGCGCGGGCGTCTACCGCCTGTGCAAAAACAAGCTGCCGGTCAGCGCGTCGGTCATCGTATCGAGCCTTTTGTTTGCCGCCGTGCACTTCCACTGGCAGAGTATGCCTGGGCTGTTCCTCGTCGGCGCCTGCCTCGCGCTGATCTACGAATACACGGGAGACGTGCGCGCCAACATGGCTTTCCACGCCGCGTTCAACCTCAACTCCGTCATCATGATCTTTCTGGTGCCGCCCGGCTCGATATGAGCACCCCCTACCCGCTCTTTTCCGATCACCCAGCCGAGACGATTGCCGCCTGGGGCGAAGTCGCCCTGCTGGGGCACATCAAGGAGTGGCTGGGCCAGGCGACCCCCGACGCCCCTCACGGGATGGGCGACGATACGGCAGTGCTCCCCGAGAGCCCCGGCAACTTGCTGACGACCGATTCGCTCGTCTTTGGGCGCCACTTCACCACCGCGCTGCCGCCGGAGCTGGCCGCCGAAAAGCTGCTCAAGCGTAACCTGAGCGACATTGCCGCCATGGGCGGTGTGCCGACCGTGGCAGTGTTGGCAGGCTTCTTCCCCGGTAATCTCCGACAAGACTGGCTGGAGCGCTTTACTCGCGGCCTCGGCCAATGCGCGCTCGACTGGAATACCCGCATCGTCGGCGGCGACCTCGCCCAGGTCGAGAGCGGCTGGAGCGCCAACCTGACGCTGCTGGGGCACGCCAAACGCCCGCTATTGCGCACGGGGGCACAAGTCGGCGACTGGATCTTCGTCACCGGAGAACTAGGCGGCTCGATCGTCTCCTGGCACGCCCGCTTTACCCCGCGCCTGCCCGAAGGCCAATGGCTGGCCGAGCAGGCCGAGACCGTCAGCATGATCGACTTGACCGACGGCATCGCCAAAGACCTCCCGGCGCTCATGTCGAAGGGCCAGCAGGCGCTCGTCAACCGCCGCGACCTACCCCTGCGGCTCGACGTGACCGAGCAGGCCAAGGCGAGCGGCAAGCAGCCCTGGCAACACGCGCTGGCCGACGGCGAAGACTACGAGCTGCTCTTTACCTGGCGCGGCGACGCCGCAGCCCTACGCGAACGCTGGCCCTTTACCGGCACCATGGTGACGTGCATCGGCCGGATCGAGGCCGCGCCCGCGCCCGATGCGCCCCTGCTGCTCGACCCGATGGACGAGCTACCCCTGTTGGAGGCTGCTGGCTATGAGCATTTTCGCTGAGCTGAAAGACGGCATCGTCACCACCAGCCCGGAGCAGACCGAGGCCCTCGGTGCGCGCCTGTTGGCGGAGCTGCCCGAAGAGGCCTACCTCGCCCTGCGCGGCGATCTGGGCGTGGGCAAGACGACCTTTGTGCGCGGCCTCGCCCGGGCGCTGGGGATCGACAAGCACATCACCAGCCCCACCTTCAACATCTATACGCTCTACCGGGGCACGCGGCACCTGTTGCACATGGACGCCTATCGCCTCTCCGGCACCCGCGACGCCGAAGACCTTACGCTGGAGGAGTTCCTGCACCCGCCCTTCGTCGCCGTCGTCGAATGGCCCGACAACATCCGCGACTGGTTCCCCCCCGAGACCTTTTGGCTGGATTTCTCCATCCTCGAACCCGGCAAGCACCAGGTGCGGCTGGTGGGGTGAAGGGCGTGTAGGCACAACGCAAGTTGAGATTTCTAAATCATCCTTGCACCCTGGAGGACGTCAGGGCACGATGCCCTACGTCCAATCCGTGAAGTCCTTTAGTTGCAGTTGCCTTCTTTGGTGCGCGGCGGTGGTCGTACAGGCCGTGCCGGTCGTACGCTATACCCCGGTAGATCGCACGGCGATGGCGCCGGTGGAGCAAGCGGGGCCGCTCGCTTCGGCCAGTGACTTCACGCGCGGTTGGGGCCTGCAGCGGGGCTACGATCCGGGCTTTGGGTCGATGGGCTTCAATACGAGCCAGACTTTGGCGCAGGCGGAGGAGATGGGCGACTACTTCGAGTTTTCGATCACAATCGGCGCCGGCTATCAGCTCCAGCTCGATGAGCTGGGGCTCAGCTACCGGCGCACGTCGGGCAGTGCCGATCATGCGGCCCTCGCCTTCAGTCGCGATGGTTTTGCGGAGGAAAGCCTGGTGATCGACCCATTCCCCCTGCCCGCCGGCACACAGGCGCTCAGCTTCGACCTGAAGCACACGGGGCTGCCGGGCTTCGGCATCCATGAGGAGCCGGTGACGCTCAGCGTGCGTGTTTACGCCTGGGCAGAGAGCGGGGGCACGCGCATGGGTGAGCTGGTCTTCCAACCGCCCGAGAGCGGATCGGGGGGTGCGTTTTACCTGGAGGGGTCTTTCCGACATGTGCCGGAGCCGGCGACAGTCTCGCTTGCCTTGGGGCTGGGGGCGATGGTATGGGTGGGCTTGCGTCGTCGACGCGATCGCTAACCCGCCAGACAATCCCATCTCTCATGAAACGTTTTACCCTATGCCTGCTGATGGCCTTGGCCTGTGTGCGCCCTGCCACCGCCGCCGAGCCCAGCCGTGTCACCCCGCAAGAGCTGCAACTCGCCGAGCAGCTGCTTGAGACCATCAACGCGGATGAGTCCATGAAGCAGGTGATGGAGCAATACAGCTCTGTGCTCAAGAACGGGCTCCTGCAGTCGGCCCTTGGTGCCACCAGCTCTCAGGCCGATTCGCAGGCCGTGGCCAACGAGTTTGCCAACTGGTTCGAAGAGGCCATGGCGTGGGAAAACTTCGCCCCGAAGATCCAGGAAGCTTACGCCCAGGCCTACACCGGCGACGAGCTGAAGCAGCTGATCGCCTTTTATCAGAGCGACATCGGCCAGAAGCTGCTCGAAAGGCAGCCAGAGCTGACTCGCCGCTCGATGGAGATCGGCAAGCAATACATGGAGCAACTGATGCCCGAGCTGCAGGCCCGCCTCCAGACGGCCCAGGCGCAGGTGCAGGCCAGCCAGCTCAAACAGGTCGACGAGGCGCAAAAGACGCTCGAAAAGGCAGGGGTCACGGGCGGCCTGCGTGGGCTCTTGCCCAAGAAGGACAAATAGGGTGCTCCCTTGACGCCTCGCGCCTTTGGCCCAATGCTGGTCTCATGGCCCTCACCCCTTCCACCATGTTAGCGCTGGGCACGCCTTGCCCGCGCTTCAGCCTGCGCAACGTCGTCGACCAGCAGATGGTCTCCCTCTCCGATTACGAGGGGGCCAAGGGGCTGCTGGTGCTGTTTATCTGCAACCACTGCCCCTACGTAAAGCTGCTGAAAAAGCACTTGGCGGAGCTGGCGCGTGCGTATCAGGAGCAGGGCATCGCCACGGTGGCGATCAACAGCAACGACACGATTTCTTACCCCGACGACGCGCCGCCGCGCATGAAGGCCGACGCCGAGGAGTTCGGCTACCCCTTCCCCTACCTCTTCGACGAGAAGCAGGAGGTGGCCAAGGACTTTCGCGCTGCCTGCACGCCCGATATCTACCTCTTCGACCAGGATCAGAAGCTCGTCTACCGCGGCCAGTACGACGACTCCCGCCCTGGCAACAACAAGCCCGTGACCGGGGCCGACCTGCGCCGTGCGCTCGACGCCTTACTCGCGGGGCAGACGATCCCCGAAGACGAGCAAAAGCCCGCCACCGGCTGCAATATCAAATGGAAAGCGGGGAACGCGCCCAAATACTTCGGCTAAAAAACACGCAAGCCCGGTCCTCTGCAGGAGCCGGGCTTTTTTGTGCGCAGAAAGCGGGTGAGACTACGCGCGCTTGCGGCGCAGGGCCACGAAGCCGAGCACGCCCAGGCCGGCGATCGCGGCGTAGGTAGAGGGCTCGGGCACGACGGTGACGATAAAGCTGCCGGTTTCGTAATAGGTGGCCGTGCCGCCGCCGACCGGTTGCAGCTCGATCAGCCCAAAGCCTTCGTTGATGATGAGCCCGTCGAAGTGGGCGGGGCTCACGGCGCTACCCGGCGCGAGGCTCGAATCATTGGTGAAGTTGCTCGCGAAGACCACGTCGTCGAGGCGGAAGGCCGTGCCGAGGTCGAAGATGGGGAAACTGCTGTCTTCCGTGAACAGGATGTTGGCCCCGTCGGCATTGGGCAGCGCAATCAAGGTACCGCCATCGGCGTCGACCAAGGAGTAAGACCCGTCGCTGGAAACGCTGCCGGAAATCGAGAGCGTAACGGTGTCCCAGGTCAACTGGGCCAGCCCGATGCTCTGAAATTCGGAGTAGACTTCCTGGCTGGTGGTGGCGACGAAGGAGAAGGTGGAGCCGTTGAGGCCGTAGGTATCGCTGTCGAAAGCGGTCGGCTCGAATGAAAAAGCGATCGAGAAGCCGGCAAAGGCAGAGACGGTCGCGAGCAAGGAGACGGAGGACAAGACGAGGCGTTTCATGAGGCTTGTCGTTATCGTGGGCAATGGCCCCAAAATCAACGCTTTTTATGCCCAGGATTAATGCACCTGATGAGCGCTTGAAAAATGAGGAATGGTTAGGCGCGCTTGCGGCGATAGGCGACGAGGCCGAGCACACCCAGGCCGGCGATCGCAGCGTAAGTGGAGGGCTCGGGCACGGCGACGATATTCACCGTGTAGGCGTCGTGGTTGTATTCCCTGTAATCGTTATCACCCAGGGTACGCACATCAAAAACCGCAGGGGCGAACGCAAGTCCTTCAAAATGCTCCGGCATTACGGCGTCCCCCGCCGAGATAGCGGAGGTGACGCTAGCGGCTTCCCCGCTGAAACCGTGGATTCTAAACTGAAGCTCGGCGTCGAAGAATGCGTAGTTGAGAACGTCGTCCAAGAACAAAAGGGCCGTGTTGGAGTAGCTGGGTATGGCGTAAATATTGGCAGACGCAGTAGGAGAGAGGATGTAACTGCCGTCGTTCGACGCGCTTCCAGTGATGGAAAGAGACACCTCATCCCAAGTGAGGGAAGGAAAGCCGAAGATGTCCATCGGTTGGTAGGTCTCCTGGCTGGTGGTGGCGACAAAAGTGAAAGTCGAGCCGTTGAGGCCGAAGGTATCGGTATCGACCGCCGTCGGGTTGAACTGGAACGTGATCGACAGGCTGGCAAAGGCCGAGGCAGCCGCCAGCAGAGACAGAGTAGACAGGATGAGGCGCTTCATAGGCCTGCCGTTATGCTGGGCATTCAGCCTGCAATCAATGTAAATCATATCGCCTATTAAATTTCGTGATACAGATTGCAAAGAGCCCGGCCAGGAGATTTTCCCGGTCGGGCTCGGAAGGGCTGCAAAGGAATGAAATTGGCGTTAGGCGCGCTTGCGGCGGTAGGCTACGAAGCCGAGGGCACCCAGGCCGGCCAGGGCTCCATATACCCCAGGCTCGGGGATGACGGAGACGGTAAAGGGCGCGTAGGTGTAGCTGTAGTAGCCGAGGTCGGGCAGGGTGCGGATGTTGAAGCTGGGGAAGCCCGCGCCGTCGACCACCAGCCCGTCGAAGTGCTCTGGCAAGACGGCGTCGCCGGGGTTGACGAAGCCGCCGACGCTAGCGGAGCTGTAGGGCGAAAAGTTGCGCAGCTCAAAGAACGAGCCGACGGTGAAATCGACGGGGCCGCCGCCGCTGTCGAGCAACAGAATGGAGGTATCGCTGCCGGCATCGGGGACGGCACCGATCGGCCCGCTGTTGAGCTCTGTGAGCGAGTAAGTGCCGTCCGACATCGAGCTGCCGGAGAGCGTGAGCTGGATGGTGTCGAACTCCAGGTAGGCAAAGCCGCCGAAGTCGCTATAGACCTCATCGTCGGACGAGGCGAAAAAGGAAAACGTAGCCCCGTCGAGGCCCAGTGGATCGGCCCCGGACGCGGTGGCAGTGAAGGAAAACTCGAGTGAAATCGAGGCAGAAAGGGTTGCCGTGCAGAGGATGGGCAGGAGCGCAACGAGACGAGAATTCATATGGCGAGTTTAGCCGCTCCTCCATCATTTCTCAAAGCAAACTGTATCAAATACTTGTGAAAGCCTTGCGGCTAAGCTCTTTTGAGGCGTTCCAGCAGCTCACCTAGGCGTTTGTTCTTATCCCAGAGGCGGGACCTTTCCCGATAAGGCTCCGGCGAGCTGGCGGGGGGCTCTTGCAGGAAGGCCCGCATACGCTCGGTGAGGGCTTCGGCCGAGGCATCGCGGGTCAGCCAGCCCCTCCACTCCGGGTCGTCGAACAGCTCCGGGATGGCCCCCACCGGGGTCGCGATCACCGGGGTGCCGCAGGCCCAGGCTTCGAGCACGATCAGCCCAAAGCACTCGAGCCCCCGGGTGGGCAGGATAAAGCAGTCGGCCGCCGTGTAGAGGCGCGGGATGTCGGCGTCGTCGAGCCGGCCAAGGAAGCGCACGCGGGCCCGCAGGTCGTGCAAGGCCGCCTGATCTTCGAGCGCGGAGCGCAGGGGCCCGCTGCCACCGATCAACAGGCGAAACTTGTGCCCCTCTTGGGCGAGTCGGGCGGCGGCTTCGATCAGGTTTTCCAGCCCCATGCGCGGTTGCAGGCGGCGCAGGGTAAAGAACACGCGCTCGCCCGGCTCCAGCGGCGGCCCACCGAGGAAGTTGGCGAGGTCGAAGTCGTGCCGGGGCTGGAAGTGTTCGAGATCGGCCCAGGCCGGCCAGGCCTCGTAGCCGGCACACAGGCGAGGCCCATACAGCTCGCGCAGGCACTTGCCCGTATAGGCCGAGAAGCCGTGCACAAAGTCGCTCTTTTGCAGCACCTGCCGCTCGATCAGGCGAAACATGCCCTGCCGCACGGCGCGCATCCAGCTACGGGGCTCGTGGGCCTCGTCGTTGTAGCGCATCTCCAGCGCGTAGGGGCTGTGGACCGCATAGGCCAGCCGTGGGCGTTTGCGCGCCCGCAAAGGGCGTAGCGCACCGGCGTACTGCAGGGGCGTGTGGCCGTAGACAAGGTCGATCCGCGTCTGCCCGTAAATGCAGCGGGCCAGCCGCTCGCTCTCGCGCAGGTGGTGTTGCAGGCGCGCCCAGCCCTTGGCCTTGGCCGGGGCCGGCGGGTGCCTCCACACCTGCACCCCCTCGCTCTCCACCGGCTGGTCGTAAGGGCCGGCGGGCGACACGCAGAGATAGTGCACCTCGGCACCCTCGGCGGCCAGCGCACGCGCCACGTCGCTACCCAGGCGATTGGCGCCACTGGGGGCTTCGAGATGCCAGCCTTGGTTGCAGACGAGAACGGCCCGGGGAGTCGACACGCGGGGAGCTTCCCCCACGATCTGCGGACTGTCAAGGCGTGGGCTTGCTACTGGCGGTGGGCGGTGGTTAATTGGGGAGTATGCCGATCACGCAGCAAGCGCGCCTGCTCGCCCAGCTTTTGCAAGGCCCTGACTCCCAGCGGGAACAAGCGATTTCAGGCGTCACCTGTCGCGTCGAGCGTGTGCAGCCCGGCATGGTTTTCGCGGCGGTGGAGGAATTTCTGGCGTATCAGCAATGGCAGCACGGCCTGGCCCACCTCAGCGAGGCGGTGCGGCGTGGGGCCGGAGCGGTCATTACGCCCCGCGCTTCCGAAGATCTGGCGCTTTCCCAGCTCGTGGTGCCCGAGCCGCGTCGCGTGTACGGCACACTCTGCCGGGCCTTCTGGGGAGCGCCCGATCAAGTGCTGCGGCTGATCGGCGTCACCGGCACCAACGGCAAATCGACCACTGCCCAGCTCATCGCCCACCTCTACCAGCACACGTTGGGGCGCGCGGGCAGTATCGGCACGCTGGGTACCTACCTCAACGGCCAACGCATCGAGGCGGGCGTCTACACCACCCCCCTGGCCGAAGACGGCTACCGCCTGCTCGCCCGCCTGCGCAACCTCCACGCCGACGCCGTCGCGATGGAAGTCTCCAGCCACGGCCTCGCGCTCGAGCGGGTGGCGGGCATGAAGTTCAGCGCCGCCGTCTTCCTCAACCTCGGGCGCGATCACCTCGACTTTCACGGCACCCCCGAAGCCTACCTGGAGGCCAAGCTGCGGCTCTTCCAGCAACTGCCGGTCCGCTGCCCCGCCATTGTCAATGCCGACGATCCGGCGTGGCAGACCTTCGCCCATGCGGCCAAAGGGCCCGTGCTCCGCTACGGCATCAAGAACCGACGGGCCGAAGTGCGGGCGATCTTTATCAACCTCAGCGCGCGCGAAACCACCTTTACGCTCGCCTATCAAGGGCAGCGTTACCCCGCCCGCATGCGCCTGCTCGGCCGCTTCATGGTCTCCAACGCCCTCGCGGCCATCGCCACCCTGCTGGCCTACGGGGCCAAGCCGGAGGCCCTCCTGCGCGCCCTGGCCAGCTTCCGCCCGCTGCCGGGCCGCATGGAAGCCTTCCCTTTGCCCAACGGCGCCACCGCCATCGTCGATTACGCGCACAATCCCGACGGCCTCGAGCGCCTGCTGGAAAACGTGCGCGCGTTCGACCCTCGCCAGTTGCTGCTCGTTTTTGGGGCAGGGGGCGATCGCGACAAGGGCAAACGCCCCCTCATGGGCGAGATCGCGGCCCGCTACGCCGACCGCATCTGGATCAGCAACGACAACCCGCGCACCGAAGAGCCCGAAGCCATCGCGCAAGCCATTCGCCGCGGTGTCGGCCCGCACCCGGCCACAACCCTGCAGCTCGACCGCGCCGCCGCCATCCGCGAAGCCTACGCCTCCAGCCAACCCGGCGACGTGCTCGTCCTCGCCGGCAAAGGCCACGAAGACTACATGCAGATCGGCACCCGCAAACTCCCCTACAGCGACATCGCCGTGGTCAAAGCACTGCGGTAAGATTCGGCGAAAAAAAGCCCGGCTCATACGAACCGGGCTTTTACGTTCACAAATTGCGGGACAGCTACTTCTTGCGGTACCAGTCGCCGTCTGCGTCTTGCAGCCACACGCCGGGGCGGGAGATCTCGGCAATGCGGATGGCGCGTTGCTGGCCGACCTCCGCTACGGATTGGCCGGTACGGCGCGCCACGAGCGAGTAGAGCTCTCGGCGGTCGGCGTTTTCGGCCTCGACGAGTTGGGTCTGCTGTTCGTTGAGGCTGCTGCGGGCTTCGAGGTAGCCACGGTTGGTCTCGCCGACCGCGCCTTGGGCCTTGAGGGCATCGACTTGGGGCAAGCGGTCGCGCACACGCGCGGCGGCGTCTTGGGCAAAAGCGGTGGTGCCCAGCGCAAAGAGGCCGAGCAAGACGAAGCCCAGCCAGCGGAAAAAGTTACGTCGTTCCATCATCGCTCCTCCGTTTCAGTGGCCGGCGCCAGGGGTTCGTAGTCGGTCGTGGTCGAAGCGGCGTCGATCTCTCCGAAGATATCGTCCAGCTCGCGCTGGATCTCGTAGTTGATCGTCACTTCGACGTAGATCGGCTCGATCTTGATCGGATCGGTTTTGACGTGGATGCAACCGGCACTCAAAGCCAGCAGCGCCACGGGGATGAGTCGCCCAGTTTGCCGCCACATGTTCTCTTCAAACCTGTGCAGAATAGGCAAGGTTTCAACCCAATTCGCGGAAGATGCGGGAAGGCGGGCGTTAGTGATTTCTTAGCCGCAGATGGACGCGGATAATTTAAGCGAGGAGGTGCAAGGGCTTCTTACGCCCGCCTTTGGTTTCTGCGTCATCTTCGTGGGGCAGGCAGTCCGATGTGTAGCACGGCCCATAGCGCCTGTTCGAACGATGTATGCTGGCCTTGCTCGCGATCACCAAAGAGGTTGATTGGCATCCGGATGTGCACGCCTTCCAGTTCAAGCTCCTTGGTTCTTGCCGCTACTCCGAGCTCAAGGACGAGCGGCTGCAGCGGCGTCTTGGGATCGAACATGCGTGCGCGAAAATACTCGACCTGAAGTCCGTTCAATGCGGCGTTCACCACTGCCGGGCGTAGGGTAGGCGGCACCTGCTCTCCCAGGTTAAGGTATTTTTCAGCCAACTCGCGGTCGGTCAGGCGCACCAAGGGCTGATTTGGAGTCGTTAATGATAACTCCCCCTTGTCCGCACTCAAACGTCCATGGTCATACCGGACAGGAAGGTAGCCGCTCAGAGGCAAGATGGCACCTTTGACTTGGCCAGAGCGGGCAATGAACTCCAGTGCCGAACCCATCAACTGGGTAACGATCGGCTGCGCCTCCACCCCCTTGAGGTGCACTGTTGTCTCGAAAACCGGGTTGGCGAAGTCGTAGACGAAGGGCTCCAGCGTGACTTGCCCGCCGCGCCACTCGGCCACCACTTCTTCGACCGCGAGCTGCGGGTAGGCGGTCAGGTTGAAGCGTACGCTCACGTTTTTCAGCACCTCTTCGCCCTGCTTCACTTCGGCAATGGTCAGCGTCTGGGGGCCGTCGCTGCGGAGCTGGTTGCCTTGGTAGACGAGCTGCACCGTCGTGTTGAGCCCAGTGGTGGTGCGGCCCTCGGCCCAGGTCAGCGAACCGTCACGGATCTGCAGGCGCGCGTGGCCGGTGTAATCGAGCAGGTTGGCGCGCCCGGCTTCGCCCGACACCTCCAACTGCCCGCCGAAGCGCACGCCTGCCCAGGCCGGGCCGAGCAGCGCCTTGAGCGGGCCCAGCGAACCAAGCGCCCCCCCACCCTGCAGGGTCACGCGATCGACCAATGGCAACAAGGTGGCGCGCGCGTCGAGCTTGAGCACCAGCGGTTTTTGCCCGGCGGGCGGGAAGCTCTGCAGCGTCGATTGCAGCGTATAGCCCTGCGTCCAGTCCGCCTCTGCCTGCACGTCCAGCGCGCGGGCACCGGTGAGGCCGTCGTGCATCACCGCGTGGAGCTGCGCGTGCGGAGCCTCAGTCGGCATCTTCAGCGAAAGGCCCCGCAGGTCCCACTCCGGCGTGCCGGGAGAGCTGGCGCGGGCGAGCGTCAAATGAGTTTCCGGCCCCTGGGGCAGCCAAAAGCCGTAGGGGTTGGCCAAGCGCAAGGTGCCGTTCAGGTCGCGGAGTTGCCAGCCCTGCGCGGCGCTACCGAGCTGCGTCAACTGCGGACGCAGCTCCACCACGCCGGTCGGCTGCTCGCCCAGCGTCAGCTCCGACGAGCCGAAGGCGAGCGAACCCTGCGCCTGCAAATCGGCCCAGTCGCTCGGCAAAAAGGCCCGCACGGCCTCCAGCAGACCCGCCGCCAGCTTGCCCTGCCACGCCACCACCGGAGCCTCCCCAGAAAGATCGACCGTGCCTTCCAAGTCGGTGGCGGGAGCTTCGCCCGGCGAGCGGATCTGCCAGGCGACCGCGTCCAGCGGGCTCAAACCGTCGACCTGCGCTGCCAGATTCAGCAGTGGCACGTTGCGCGAACGCAGCTCGGCGCTCACCTCGGCGGCCTGTCGAAAGGTATGCACGGCCCCCTCGATATCCGCCAGCGACCAGTCCGGAAACTCCGCGACGGAGATGGGCGAAGCCTGCACGCTCCAGCCGCCGGCGATGGCTTTGCCAAAGATCGAAAACGGCTCCAGACTGTGCGGCTGCGACTCGCTTAAAAGGTGGGCCTCCTGCAGCGCCAGCTCCCACTCGGCCTGCGGCTGGGGATGCTTCCACGGGGCTTGCACAAAAGCGCGGAAGGCCGCCCGGGCGTGGATCGCATCACCTTGCCGGGCCACGAGGTTTGGCACCTCCACCTTGAGGTAGCGCGGCGCGGGGTATTTGACGATCACGTCGAAGGGGTCCACCTGCCAGTCGCCAAAGCTCAGGGCGTGCGAACGCAGGGCGCCATTCACCTCCAGATCGTCCCAGTCGTGGCCCTCGGCGGCGAGCACGATGCGCTCCAGCCCGGCGGTCAGGCCCTCTCCGTCGTCGTAGCGCCAATTCTGCCCCTCGATCAGCAATGCGGTGTGCGGGGCTTCGCCCGGGCGGGCGCGGAAAAGAGCCTCCGCCTGCGCCCCACCCCATTCGAGCCCGGCAGGGGCCTCCACCGCGAAGCTTTCGAGCCAAGGCGTCCAGGCTTCACGCCCGGCCATATCGAGCGACAGGCTCAACTCGGTCCATTCCGGGCGCACGCCGTCGACCGCAAGGTGCAAATCCAAAGAAGCGCCTTGCCCTTCGAAAGCTCCGGTCAGCTCGCGGCCATCGTCCTGCCAATGCAGCTGCCACGGCCAGGTCAACGGCGCTTCCTCGCCCCGCAAGATCCGCAGCTCGCCCTGAGGCACCGTTACCGCGCCGATCTGGAAATCCCACAAGCCCTGCAGCACCGTCTCCAGCGCGTCACCGTCCCAACGTGGGAGCCATTGGGGCGGAACTGCGGGCACGGGCCAAGGCTCGGGTGCCGTCGCGACGGGAGCAGTCGGCAGCTCGACGGGGTCGGGTTCGACAGTGGGAGCAGGCGGAGGCCTGGTCTCAGCCACAGGCGCGACAACCGGAGGGGCGGGCGGCGGGCCATCCTGCGGCAAAGGGGGGGCCAGCGGCACCTCCCGCGGAGGCGGCAGCGCGGCCGCAGTCGTAGCGGGGCGGGCCGGCTCGGGCCAGGCAATCGTCTGGCTCGGGTCGAGCGTCAGCGTGAGCGAATCGAAGCCGAGGTATTGCAGCGCGAAGGGCTGGCCGGGCAGCCAAAAATAATCCGCCTGCGCGCCCTCGCCCTGCAGTTCCCAGCCGGGGCCGGTCCAGTTGAGCTGCGGGGCGTCGAGGTGCGACAGGCTGGCAGAGGCGACTTCGAGGTCGAGCTGGCCGCCCACGTCTTGCGCGACCCAGCCTTCCAGCCAGTTTTCAACCCACCCGGGCAGGCCTTGCCGGATGGCGTTGACGGCCAAGGCTCCGCCCACGAGCGTCCCTGCGGCCAGAGGCACCCAAAATCGCCAAACCGAGGAGCGAGGAGCCGACGCCATGGATCAGCAGCCTCACTTGGCCGAAGCCGGCTTGCGCACGGCGGGAGACGGCATGCTGAAGTAGGAGCGAATGATGCCCGGGTTGATTTGCACGTTGGACACTTCGAGCAGCGACTGGCGCTCGCCATCGCTCACGGCCTCGATCTTTCGGGCCAGCCAGATGCCGTCGTATTGTGCGTAATCGCTGAGGAAATTCTCTTTCACCGTCTCCTCGCCCGTGGCGGAAGTGGTGTATTCGAGGTTTTTGGCCTCCCGCATGGTGCGCGAGTCGATGTAATAAACGATGCGCTTGCCGTCAGCCTTGGTCAGCTCGATGCGGTAATAGTCGACGCGGCCAATGCGTTCGGGCTCCAGCAGCTTGCGGGTCTCGCCCACCCCGGGCTTGCCGACCAGCGGCCCGTCGAAGTCGATCCCGCCAATGAATTCCTGGGCTTCGGGGCCTTCCATCGGCTCCACCCGGCGGCCTTGGGGCGAGTCGATCTGGCGCCACACGCGCTGCCCATCGTAGCCGATCGTAATCGTGACGCCTTCCTGTGCATACGAGACGACCTTCAGATCCGGGCGGCGCTTGAGGATGTTGAGGTCGAAGGTCTTACCCTCCATCGTATACTTGCCGATCACCCGGAGCGACTGGACGGCATCCATCTCCTTTTGCCCGCCGTTGGCCTCGATGTACTTGGCCAGCACGGCGTCGAGGTCGGTCAACAGGCGTTGAGCCGCCGCGTTCAGCGGCAGAAGCGTCAGGGCCAACAGGCCACAGATCCAGGTTCGGGAAAAGAGCTGCCACATAGGCACCAGCCTGCCGCAATCCCGGCAGTTTTCAAACGAAATACACCGGTTGCGGCAGGTTGGGCCTCAAACGTGGCGCTCAACCGGCACGCAGGTGCAGCCAGAGGCGGAATTGCGAGGTGCCCGCCTGGTTGAGCCGCAGATAAGCCTCCTCGGTTTGGAACCCGGGCCAAGGCTCGGTCGGCACCGCGCGCTGCCACCCCGTCGCCGCCAGCGAATAAGCACCCCAGCGGGTCGGGTTGGCCGCCGTCCCGAGCTGCACGGCCTCACCGGCACTGCCTGCAGTCGTCACCTGCAGCCACACCTCTTCGACCGTCCAGCCGGGGCGCAAGGTCGTCAGCCAATTGCTGGCCGCCGCCGTGCCGATGTCTGCAGCTCTCCAAAAGGTAGCCTCCCGGCGCCGCTCTCCGGGGTAGGCGGGCTGCAGGTGCTGCGGCTCACCGCCCCGCACGGCCCAATCGCTTCCGTTGCTGCTGGGCAGCCGGGATGCGCCGCCCGAGGCGAGATCCACCCGCATGGTCACGCCTACCTCGGTCAGCAGCATATCATCGGCCCACAGGATGTTACGCCGCCAGACGCCCGTGCTGTAAAATGCGAACAACGCCGAACTGATGGACGTCGGCACCGTGAGATCCAAGGACATCCGCCGCCAAGGCACGTTGACCGGCAAGTCGGCCGAAGCGAGCTGAGTAAATGAGCCGCCCTCCTCCCGCAGCAACAGCGCCACGGCGTCCGTCCCCTCGGTGCGATAGCGGAAGTGAAAGCGCAGGGCTTTGCCGCCATAGATCGCGAGGTTCACGTTCTGGTAGATCAGCGCATTCGTGCCGCCACCGGCGGAACGGTTGATCTTGAGGCTGGGGGAGCCCAAAAATCCTTCCGCCGGGTAACTGAGCTGGGCGGGCGAAGAAACGACAGTGGCCCACCCCGCACCGCCCGCCGTGAAGTCGGCATTGTTGAGCAGATTGGCCCCCGACACCGTCCGCAGCAGGTGCCAACCCGCCGGTCGCAGCGCCAGCCGTGCGATCTCTGCCGCGCCCAAGGCATGGTTGAGCACCAGTAGCTGGTCGTAGAGCTCACCCGACAGCCCTTCACCCGGCAGCACCTGGCTGGGCTCGTTGTTGCCATGGCCCAGATTGGCCGGGGCGACGGCCGCCAGGCTGACCGTAAATCGCGCGGCTCCATCGACGTATACGACCATACTTGCGGAAGGCTCCACCACCAGCACCAGATCGTAGATGGAGCCGTCGATCAGGCCCGGGTCGGGCAAGGTCGCCACCTGCTCGCTACCGTCGGCCAGCGTCCACACAAAGCGCCAGTCGCCAGTCGCCGCGATCTCCCAACGCCAGCGGTTGTTGCCGCTCCGGTGGGAGGTCCACAGCACGTTGTCCGCCCCCGGGCGCCAGTTATCGAGCGCGAGGCAAAGGCGAACCGTCCCGCTGCCCACCCCCCAGTTGAAGCCGTTGGACAGGCCTTCGACGTATTGGCCCGCCTCCAGGCGCGCACCTCCCCGCTGGGCGGAGGTCCGCTGCAGGCACTCCTCCCGCGAAGGGACGGCAAAGGCCGCGCGCGCCGCGGTCGGGTCGATCAACGGCAAGAGGTCCTGATCGGCGGGCATGTAATCGACAGCGGCCTGCAGCTGGGTGAGGAAGCGCGCGTCGGCTTCCGCTTTGCTGTAGGCCATGCCGGTCAACACGGGGGCGACCCCGCCGCTCGCGTAGCCATCGCTAAACACCTCCAGCGGACCGGCCCCGAACGTGATTTGCCGCGAAGGATTGTCTTTGCTCGTGCAGGTGGCGCTGAGCCAGTAGGTGCCGGGCTCAAGTTGCGTCTCGTCGCCCGTGAAGTGGAGCACGAGGTGCTGGTCGGTGCCGTTGGTCCATTCGGTGGGCGTGACTTCGTTGCTGGTGACGAGCGCCGTGCGCGTGAGGTAGACCGGGTCGTCCCAATGCGGCACCGAGCGGTCGGGCGGGAGGCGCTTGAGCGTAAAGGTAAAGCTCGCGAGGTCTCCGGAGTCGATGAGCTGACCTTGATCGAAAAGGCCGAACTGGATGCTGACGTCGCGCCCGCTCCAGAAGGCGGGCACGGCGTTGCGGCGCGCATCGAGGGGCGGCTCGAACGAATTGGCGTCGAGCGCCAGGCGGATGAGGTGGCGGGAAAAAGGCATGGTGGTAAATGGTTTGAGGCTTATTCGTGGGCCGCGTAGCCGAGGCTCACGACGTAGCGCAGCACCTCTTCGCGCCAGGGGCCCTTGGGCTCCGGCACGGCACGCGGCGTAAAGGGATGGGGCCGCATCGGCTCCGGCGCGCCGGGCGGTTGAAAGACGCGCAGGCGCTGGGCCAGCAGCGAGGCGAGCTGGCCTCGGGCGTTGCGCGGCGTGGCGTGCCAGAGGCTTTCGCGCAAGCGCACCGTCAGCTCCAGCAGACGCTCGCCGGAGAAATCGACCGTAAGGTAAGTGGGGCCTTCGAGGCGCACCGCCAGCGTCGTCGCCTCGGCGGCCTGCGTCTGCAGCTCACCCTCCAAGTCGGCCGGGTCGACCAGCCAGAGGTGCACGCCCCGCAGCTCGGGCAGCGTGCGCAAGTAGGCCAAGGCAAACTCGCCCAGGCGGTGATCGGGAAATTCGGACATGGTCGTAGTTGCTCGGGGTGGCTAAAAGCGGAGGCGGCGCGCGGTCAGCCGGTCGGAACGGGCGGAGACGACGACCGTCTGCCCGGAGGTGGGCGCCGGAGCGGTTTCCGGGTCGTCCGGCGCCTCCGGTCGCAGCCTGCCGGTGGCGAAACGCTCCAGCAGGGCCCGCGCATCCTGGTAAGCGCGCACCTGGTCGGGGCGCAGCTCCAGCGTGGGCAAGCGCGTTTGGGCGGTGGCGAGCACGAGGGCCGCCGCTGGGCCGTGCAGCTCCGCCGGCAAGGCTTGCGGGTCGGCGCTGAGCCTGTTGCCGCCCGCCCGCAGCTCGGCCCGGACGCGCGCGGTGACATCTGCGATGAGTTCGGGCAACGGATCGCCCTGCGCATCGGCTAGAGCCGCCGTCTGCAAAGCTCGCAACTGCGGGGCCGCCAGGTAGCGCTGCAAAATGGTTAAGGTCAAAGGATTCCAGGACATGGGAAAAGCGTAAGGTGAAAGAAAGAGAGGAAGAAGGGCTCTCACGGAGGGCACAAAGACACAAAGGGTGAGGGCCGAGCTCTCTCCATCCCACGCAACCCTCTTAGAGCTAGGGATTTAACCCTTTGTGCCTTTGTGATCTAGTGAGAGAACCCGTATCCCCAAAACGCGGTCGTATTTCACGGCCGCGCCGGGAGGGTTGGGTTTACGCACCGCTTACCGTCATGCGGCAGAGGCCATCCGGGTTGGTCAGCACCACTTGCGAATAGTGCTCGACGCTGATGTCGGTGTATTTGGCGTGCTCCTCCACGTAGACGCGGAAGGCGTTACCGTCGTCGGTGGGCGTGTAGAAGCGCTTGAGCGTGCTCGGCTCGTCGCGGTGGATGCCGTTCTGCCCGTAGAACAGGTAGATGGAGTGCTCCACCATCGCCTGCAGCTCCTGGCCGTCGTGGAAATACGGCGACATGAGACGCAGCTCGTCGACGAAGACCTTGCGCGCCAGCTCTTCGGGCGAGAGGCCGCCGGCTCGCGCGGCCGCCGCGTTGTCTTGCTGATCGTAGACGTTTTGGCGCAAGTCCCAGGCCACGGGGCCGTAGAGGATGCGGTTGGGGCGCAGGCCGGTGCCCAGCGTGCCTTGGAACAACTCGGCCCGGAGGTCGCCATCGGGGTTGGCATTCGCGCCCCAAGCCTGCGGGCTCGCGATCGTGGCGTTGTCCATCGCCTTCAGCGCGCGGCGCAGCTCATTGCGCAAGAGGCGCTGTACGAGCAGCCCCACGTAGCGTTCGCGCCAGTCGGGGCCGACTTCCTCGTCGTGGTCGACACGGATCGTCAGGCCCTTGTTGAGCGTCTTGCTCTGGACCGTCTCGCCCGAGTAGCCGACGCGCTTGAAGTTGGCGCCGATCGCGCGCACGTCGTCATCTTCCGAGTAGTAGAAGTCGGCGGCGGTGGATTTGCGGAACTCGAAGCGGCGGGCCACCGGCACGGCCGGAGCCAGGAAATCGAGCAGCGCCTGCAGGTTGTGCGGGTCTTTCCAGCCCATGGAATAGGCGGTCAGCGGCTCGCTGAGGTGGGCGTGCTGGAAGCGGCTCTCGTTGGCGGCGGTAATGGTGCCCTTCACGGGCAGGGATTCAATCGCAGTCATGTGTGTAAGTGGAAAAGTGGTGGGTAGGTGTTAGGTTTAGACGGTGCGGGTCTGCGGGAAGCAGGGGTCGAAGCAGACCAGTTGGCCCGCCGAAGCCGCTTGCAGCGCGCGGCCGACGATGTGGTAGGTGCCGGACGTGCCGGGCAGGGTGCGCACGGCGCCACCGGCCGCCGGGACGAGCAGCGCGCCCTCGGCCACGTTACCCGAGGCGACGGCGCGCAGGGTGCGGCCAGCCGAGCCGAGCAGCGTCACGTTGACGGCGTCGCCCGCAAGGTCGGCATCGTCTTGCGAAACACCGAGCGGGAGGTCGTTGGCCTCGCAGAGCGCCACCGTGCGGGGCTGGGCGCCGGGCTTCACGAGACGGTTGCGCGCACTAAGCGCGCCCGTCGAAAAGCGAGTGATCTCACCGGCGGCAAATTCGCCGACCGTATTGGCAAAAACCAGGTTGGAAGACTGAGACATGTGTATGTTGGATTTGGATGTAAGGTGTGGGTTGGAAAGGTGCGTTAGCCGCGGTGGCGCAGTGCGCTCCAGGCGGTCGGGAAATCCTCGCCCGTCTCGGCCATGCGGCTGTTGACGGCTTCAAGGAGCTGGCGGGACTCGCTTTGCGCGGGCTTGCGCTGCCCGAGCTGGGCGGTCAGCGCAGCAGTCTTGAGCGGGCGGCGCTCGGTGTTGGCCGCGGGGACTTCAAAGCGGGCGAGGCGGGCCTCAAGTTCGGCGATGCGCTGCTGCGCCTCTTCGGCTTCGCATTGCCAATCGGGCGACGCCGGCGGCAGGGCCTGCGTCTCCCCCACCCCGGCCACGCTGCCCTCGTCTTGCGGTGCGGCGTTCGCGATGGGTTCGCCGGGGATGTTGGGCGCATTCGTCAGCCCCACCGAGAGCAGCCGCACGGGGCGAAAAACGCCGCTCTCGACCGGCTCCATCAGCCAGCGGGGCGAAAGGTATTTGTAATGCGCCTCCGCCAGCAGCTCGCGACCGCTGCGGGCCCACTTGATGCGCACGAAAAGCCCGTCGTCGGCCACTTCGAGGCCCTGGACCCAGCCGTGCGCGCGGGTATCGTCGTGACCGGCCCGCCCGGAAAATTCGGCATCGTCGGGGTGGCCGACATAGACCGGCAGGCCCCCGAATCGCCGCGCCATCCGCCCCTTGAGCGAATAGAACGCCGCCACCAAAGCCTCCCCGGCCCCACGGTCGATCCGCTGGACCCCTTTGCGGTGTCCATGCTCGCCAAAGCTCACCAGCTTATAGCGCTCAAAGGTATTCTGATGTTCACTGTTCATAGGAAAAATAATAAAGATGATTGGAACAGGAGTTAGGTGAGTTGAAGGAGTCCCAGATCCAAAGAGAAATTTAGGATCCTCTTCTTCGTGTCCTTTGTGCTCTTCTGTAAAAAATCTTCCTCTCCTGACTCCCCAAACTCCTGTTCAGCCATTCCCTCCGATCATCGCCGATTCCTCCGTCGGCTCGGCGAGGTGGAAGCGTTCGCGGAAGTCGTGTTCGCTGAGCGGGATGCCCATTTCCCAGGCGAGGCGGTAGACCTGCAGGTCGCGCTCGGGCTGGGTTGTGCGGCCAGCACGAACTTCGATCACCGCGCGCGGCTCTTCGCCGAAGAGGTGGCGCAGCAAGGGCCGGTTGACCTGCGTTTGCAGGGCTTCGGAAACCAGTTGGGCGTCGCTCTCGGCCAGCAAGTCGGACTCCTCCTGCTGCAGGCTGGCCCCCACCCCGGCGCCCCGGCTGATCGTGCCCAGGTCGGCGCCGCGCCAGAGCACGACCATCGCCCGGTCCATGCGCTCGACCAACTGCGGGTAAGGCAGTTGCCCGCTCGCCTCCAGGTGGATCGCCTCCAGCTCGGTGCCGCGCCCCATCAAGGCGTGGAACTCCGCGCCAAAGCTCTCGACCGCCTCGCGCGCCGCCTCCCACTCCGGCGAACCGGGAGGCGCATCGGTCGTGCCCTTGATGCCCGGCATGCCGTTGCGCTCGCAGTAGACCAGCCAGTCGCGCAGGGGCAGCGTCTTGTAGAGGTAGGCGATGCTGCAGGCCTCCATCACACCCGGCCCGACGGTGACCATCCAGCCGTCGTCCTCCAGCGCCCGTCCCTCTTGCGCGAATTCCTGCTCCAGGAAGCGCAAGCGGCCCGTGCGGTTCTCGAAAAACCAGAGCGGCACAAAGCGGAACTCCGCCGTGAGGGTGCCGTCGCTCAAGGGCCGCCAGACGATTTCGTGCACCGCGTAACGTTTGCCAATCGAGTCAAGCATCTGACGCACGAGCAGGGAAAACCCGCCGCGTTCGTTCTCATCGAGGGCGTTCATCGCGGTCACGTGACGATAAAACGCGGTCAACGCCTCCTGGTGGCGTCGCGCGGTCGGCGAGTCCTCGGTTGTGAGGATTTCCCAACCGTGGCGGGCTGCCGCAGCCTTGCGCTTGGCCGCCACCGATTGCACCACGTCGTCGCGGCGCTCGATCGCCTCCCAGGTCAGCGCCGCCGCCCGAAGGTCCCCGGCGTGGAAGGCATCCAGTTGCCGGCCCAGGCTCTCCGGCGAGAGCTGCCGCACGGGGTTGAAACGCGTCCGCTGCTGGGCCTCCCGCCAGCGCGTCGAAGAAAGAGTGGTTGTTTTCATAAAAAGGAAATGGATGGGGAAAGAGGGCTCTCACGAAGGACACAAAGACACCAAGATGCTTAAAAAAAACCTAATCGCTCCTTTGTGCCTTTGTGACCTTAGTGAGAGAACCCGTTTAGCCTCACTTCCGCCCCTTGGGACGGATGACATGCACCTCCGGCGAGTGGCGTTCGCCGCCGGTGGCTGCGTGCAGGGCCAGGGCGAGGGCCCAGAAGCGGTCGCTGTGGCCGCTGGAATCGCGACGGGCGACAAAGCGGGGGTGGCCGGTGCTGGTCTGCTCCTGGCGCACGGCTCGGAGGTCGGCGCGGGTGGCGTCGTCTTCGGGGATACGCAGGCGGCGCTCTTCTAGGGCGCTCCGCAGCGGGTAGGCCAGCGTTTCCTGCACGGGCAGGCTCAGCTGCAGGCCCTCGACCCGGTAGCGCCCGTAGCGTTCGGACGCACGCTCGGCGAATTGCCGCCCGAGGCCCGTCGCGTCGATGCAGCACCGGCGGAATTCCGGGCGGCGCAACAGCGCGTCGAGCACCTGCTCCTGGCGCGAAAACGTCTCGCCCGCCAACACCTCGACATGGCGCGTCACCCACAAGTCGCCGATTGGCTCCAGCGCCCAGATGACGGTGCGGTCGTGCACCCGGCCCACATCGACGCCCACATACAGGGAGCGCGGCGGCTCGGCAAAGGCGCTCGTCGCCGGGTCCTTGAGCGAGGGCTGCAAGAGCCCCGGCACCTCGCAGGCCACGAGATCGCTGAACGAGAGGAAGGCCGCCGCGTCCTCCGCCGGCACGCAGCAATACTCCTGCAGCCAGCTCTCCTCGTCCGGGCAGCGGGCGCGGACGTAGTCGAGGTAGTCGTCGGGCGCGAGGTGCTTGCGCGGGTCGTCGTCGGGCAGGCGTGGTTGCAGGCGGTCGAGCAGGCCCTGATCGACGGCGTCCTGCAAAGTCACGCGGTGCAGCGAAAAGCCCTTGGGGTTGCCGCCCTCGCGCGCCTCCTTCACCAGTTGGTGGAAGAAGTTGGCGCTGCCCCGGTGGGTCGAGATCAGCTCCAGACCGCCGCCCCAGGTCACCCCCGGGTAAGCGATCCGGTAGAGCCGCTCCGGATCGGGGTGCAGGGCGAACTCGTCGAGCACCCGCGTGCCGCGCTTGCCGGCCTGCGCATCGGGGTTGGAGCTGAGGCAGTGGATGCGGCACCCGTTGGCCAGCTGCAACGTCTGCCGCGAGCTGCGCTTGCCGAGCACCCGCCCGCCCAACGAACGGGCCGCCGCATCGAGCCCCCGCCCAAAGCCGAGGCAGTCTTCCAGAAACAAGCGGGCCTGCACGGCATCGCGGCTGCTCACCCACGCATCGTAACGCGTTCCGGGTTGGCTGAGCCGCGACACCAGCCGGTAAGCAGTGGCCCACGACATCCCCACCTGCCGGGATTTCTCCATCAGCTTCAGCGGGGCCGGGTCTTCGATCCAGCGGCGTTGATACGGTAAGAACATGAAAAGGAATGAATTGGAACAGGAGTTGGAGGAGTTTCAGGAGTTCAGAAGCAGAAGAGAAAGGAGATAAACTCACCGTTTTAACGCTCTAACTCCCCAAACTCCTGTTCATATTTTTAGGCTCCCAGCGCCGCCTCGATTTGCCGCAGCACATCGGGCGTGAGTCCTTCCGTGGACGGCTCGTCGTCGGCGGGGCCGCTTTGGGCTTCCTTGAGCTGGAGGGTGCGGCGCTGGGTGGTGGTGGCGCAGAGGCGCTGCAGCGAGACGATGAGCTTGTCGAAATCCTGATCGTCGCCGCGCTGGAGGCGCTCGAACACGATCTGCCAGGCGAGCACGAGGGCCGCTTCGGGCAAAACATCGCGGGCGCCATAGCGGTCGAGAATCGCCTCGGCCTGCTCGCGGATATGGTCGATACTGTGCAACGTAGTAGACATGAGCAAATTGAGTGAAAGGAAAATTAGCCAACCAGTTGCCCGCAGGAGGCTTGAGCGGCATTGGAATAAGTATTCCTGCGCTTTCGTCCCGGTTGGTGACCTCACTTTAGCCACTTCCGCCGCTACGTTTCCATTCTTCGGCGGGCTGCGCGTGCTCGGCGGGTACAAACGCTGCAGCGCCTTGAATATGAAAATGATGCAGCAACAGATCGCGTTTTTACCTGTAAAAAAATGCTCAAGTGGGAAAATCCGGCCCAATTCAACCGTCAACCCGGGCCGCGCCTTGACTCTTCAAGTCGAAGCACCTAATGACCGACGGCGATGAACGTTCTCGTGATCGGTGGTGCGGGCTACATTGGTAGCCATTGTGTGCGTCAACTCCAGGCTGCCGGGCATCGCCCCGTGGTGCTCGACAACCTCGTCTACGGGCACCGTCAGGCAGTCTCCGAAGACGTGGCCTTCTACGATGGCAACCTCGGCGATATCCCGCTGGTCGAGCGCATCCTGCGCGACGAGCAGATCGAGATCGTGATGCACTTCGCGGCCTTCGCCTACGTCGGCGAATCCGTCCACGAGCCGCTGAAATATTACGAAAACAACCTCGCCGCCCCCATCCGCCTCCTCCAGGC
Organism: Verrucomicrobiota bacterium JB022; assembly: GCA_030673845.1. Lineage (NCBI taxonomy): Bacteria > Pseudomonadati > Verrucomicrobiota > Verrucomicrobiota bacterium JB022. Next base: position 43,705 of record JAUTCQ010000017.1, on the reverse strand, counting down.
GATGCGCAACGCGGGCGTCAACAAGTTCGTCTTCAGCTCCACCTGCGCCACCTTCGGCATCCCGGAAAAGATGCCCATCACCGAAGATCTGCCGCAGCGCCCGATCAACCCCTACGGCCAGACCAAGCTCGACTTCGAGAACACCCTCAAGGCCTGCGCGCACGCCTACGGCCTCAGCTTCGCCGCCTTCCGCTACTTCAACGCCGCGGGAGCCTCCGAAGACGCCAAGATCGGTGAAGACCACACGCCCGAATCGCACCTCATCCCCCTCGCGATCTACGCCGCCCAGGGCAAGCGCGACAAACTCACCGTTTTCGGCACCGATTACCCGACGCCCGACGGCACCTGCCTGCGCGACTACGTGCATGTCGACGACCTCAGCCGCGCCCACATCGCCGCCTTCGACAAGCTGGGCACCCCCGGCACCGGCCTCTTTTACAACCTCGGCACCGGCAACCCGACCTCCGTGCTCGAAATCATCAACGCGGTGGAGAAGGTCAGCGGGCTCAAGGTACCCTATGTGACGGGCGACCGCCGCGCAGGCGATCCCCCCGCCCTCTACGCCGATTCCTCCAAGGCGAAGAACGAGCTGGGCTGGACTCCGAAGTTCATGGAGATCGAACCCATCATCGCCACCGCCTGGCAGTGGCACCAAAGCCACCCCAACGGCTACGCGAGCTAAAGGAGTGATCACGCCACGCGCGCTCCTTACCGCCTTAACACACCTCGACGCCCTGCAGGTGCTCGCGGATGGAGAAGACGGCGCCCTCCAGGCTATGGTGGCCCTCGTAGACGAAGCCACGGGCGATCCGTTTTTCGTAGGGCACGATCGTCCAGCCCAGGCTGGAGTACACCACCACCGTGAGGATCGAAAGCTGCGGCACCATCTGCTTCAGCTTCAGGTAGATCGTGGGCTGGACGGAGGGCTGGTGCACGCGATTGCAAACCATGCCGAACGGTAGATCATAATCGAGCAGCGCCGCTTGCCGGATGTCGGCAAAGTCAGGCCACCCGATGTCTACCATCGGCTTGGGCGTGGTGATGATGAAGCGCGGGTAGAGTTCCAAATAAAGCTTCTCCAGCTCGACCAACTCAAGCAGGGCGCTCTCATCGAAGACTGTCAGAAGAGTAGTCACGCTTTAGGGGATTGGCTGTGCTACTATGGGGTAAAGGAGCCTACACATACAGTATCTACCTTTACGCTCCGCGCAATCGGCAATCGCCGTTTTTCGGCCATCAACCCTTTGAGCCCAAGCCAGTTAGCATCAACCAACCGTGATAATCGGCTTTCAATTTGCCGTTTGGGATGTGTTTTTGACCGCTAAACGCCAAAAAACACCCCAAAAACGCTTAATAAGTTGAAAACACCGCAGATCACATCTAAAAGCAGTTTCAACGGACAGAGATTTCAAACTTTAGTTAGTCGCTCTAAATCGCTCAGAATACAGACACGCTCTAAAGCTCAATTAGGCAATTAAAAGCCGCTCCGGACAGCCGGGGCGGCTTTCCTATTTGCAGACACAAAGAAGCGGCGGAAGCTCTCGCCACCGCCGCTCGGAAAAAGTCGGGTCGCGTCCCTCTACGCCTTGCGCCGGCGCAGCGCCACGAAGGCCAGGCCCAGCGCGCCAGCGATAGCGGCGTAGGTTGCGGGCTCGGGCACGGCAGGCAGGTCTCCCGCAATCGGCTTGCTGTTAATGTCGATGAGGAACATGCTGTAGGTGCCATCCGCCGGAATAGTCGTCTCGAAGTTGCTGTTCGTAGTGAGGGAACCCGCAAAGAGAGTCACCACGTCGCCCAACTGGAGCGGACCGAAACCGCCCACGAGGAACAGATCGTCGTCTGTCACCACAGACTGACCAGGGGGACCCCCCGCACCCACATCACTAATCATCACCGGGAGGCTTTCATTGACGGAAAAATACAGTCCCCCCGAGAAACCGCCGGTAATGCCGTCCGGCAGTCCAGCCGCCAGAAGGCCCGCAAAACCATCGAGAATAAAAACAGGGCCCACATCCGTGGGGGTCTCAGTGATCACAAACGTCGCGTCAGTCGCGAGCGTCACCGTCAGCGGCGAGCCCTCGCCACCGGAAAACAGCAGGTTGATCGAAGCCTGCGCAGAAGCGGCCAAAGCCGCCAGAACCAATAACAGAGATGCTGACTTGAAGAGCATAGAGCGCCTGATTAAGGGAATGACCCCCGCTTGGCGAGTGGTAAAGCAATGCCCGCGATTCTTTTACAAACGACCATTTTCACAAAAAAGCGGCGGAAGCTTTCGCCACCGCCGCTCGGGAAAGTTGGGTCGCGCCCCTCTACGCCTTGCGCCTGCGCAGCGCCACGAACGCCAGGCCCAGCGCGCCTGCGATGGCCGCATAGGTCGAGGGCTCGGGCACGACAGGAGCTTGAACGCCGTCGTTACTGATCCGTCTTACGCTACTGGTGGCAATGAAGGATTCGACAGACAGACTGCCTGGCGCCGGATCGGCGTAACTGGAGGAAAAGGTCAAGGTGCCCGCCGACACCGTGACAATGTCTCCTACGGAAAGAGGCATCGGATCCGTGTAGAAATAAAGATCGCCCGGATCGATGTCCACCCCGTTATAGTTGCTGATGCCGTAGACGAAGGAGATGCCTTCACCGCCATTGATCGAGAGCGTAACATCGCCGATAGGCGTCCTTGCGCCAAATGGCGTCAGATTTGTCCCTGTGAAGGCAAGGAAGATGTTGGACGACCTGGCTTCAGTAATCTCGTAGGAAATAGCAGGCAGATAAATGACCAACGGGCTGCCATTGCCCCCCGTGATATCGATGTTCACTGCCGCAAAAGAAGAACCTCCACAGGCCAGAAGAGCGCCGAGGCAGGCAAAGAGACGATTATGTAAAGACATGAGATTTAAAGCCTAGGCTATACCCCACGGGAAGAAAAGCGTTATTCCAGAAATCTTACCAGTGCGTTGCTCAGCGTTCGATCCTCTCACCGTGTCACGCCTCCAATACGCCACCCTACCCCGCCCCAAGATTGACAGCGCGCGCCGCTCGATCATGATGACTGGTTTTGTTTGCACCACGTGACGCGCGGCACTTTTCCGCGCCCAAAATCCGCATACCTCCCAACCCACCACGATGCCTCATTTTGCCGCCATTCCCGTCGCTCCGCCGGACCCGATCCTGGGCCTGACGGAGGCCTTCAAGGCTGACCCGAACCCGAACAAGATCAATTTCGGGGTCGGCGTCTATCTGGACGAACAAGGCCGCAACACTACCCTGCGCGTCGTCAAGGCTGCCGAACAACGCCTGTGGGAAGCGGAGCCGAGCAAGAACTACCTGCCCATCACCGGCGATGCCCGTTATTGCGAGCTGACCCGCCAGCTGCTGACGGCCGGCGGCACGGTGCCTGCCGGCCAGGCCAGCCTGCAAACCCCCGGCGGGACGGGTGCCCTCCGCGTCGTGGCCGACTTCCTCGCCCACAACCTCGAGCGCCCCACGGTCTGGATCTCCGGCCCCACCTGGCCCAACCACCCGAAGATCTTCGGCGCGGCCGGCCTCGCCACCAAGACCTACCGCTACCTCGACGGCGAGAGCAACGACCTTGATTTCGAAGGCTTCATCGCCGACTTGCAAAACATCCCGCAAGGCGACGTGGTGCTGCTGCACGGCTGCTGCCACAACCCCACCGGGATCGACCCGACGCAGGAGCAGTGGCTCGAAATCGCCAAGGTGCTCAAGGCGCGCGACATCCTCGCCATCATCGACCTCGCCTACCAAGGCTTTGGCGACGGCCTGCAGGAAGACGCCCTCGCCGTGCGCACCCTCCTCGGCGCCGGGCTCGAGCTGATCGTCTGCCAGTCGTTTTCCAAGAACTTCGGGCTCTACAACGAGCGCGTCGGGGCCCTCCACCTCTTCTCCGCCGAGTCCGACTCCGCCCAGCGCGCCCTCAGCCAGCTGAAGGTGATCGTGCGCACCAACTACAGCAACCCGCCCGCCCACGGTGCCCTCGTCGTGCGCACCATCCTGGAAGACGTCTCCCTGCGCAAGCAGTGGGAAGAGGAGCTGACCGAGATGCGCGCCCGCATCAACGGCATCCGCACCCAGTTTGTGGACGCGATGATGAAGTCGGGCCTCTCGCGCGACTTCTCCTTCCTCACCCGCCAGCGCGGCATGTTCTCGCTCACCGGCCTCAGCCTGGAGCAAGTCGACCGCCTGCGCCGCGAAGACGGCCTCTACATGGTGGGCAACGGCCGCATCAACGTCGCCGGCCTGACGCCCGAGAACCTCCCGATCGCCGCCAAGTCGATCGCCCGCGTGCTCGCCTAAACGGCGCGCCGCCACCGCCCCCGGCGGGCAGAGACCATGCGCATCTGCTTCATCACCACGGAATTCCCGCCCACTCGCATGGGCGGGGTCGGTACCTATTCGATCATCATGCCCCTGCTGCTCAAGGCGGCCGGGCACGAGGTCGTCATCGTGACCAAACAGGCGGAAAACGCCCCGGTTGAAGACACCTGGCACGGCCTGCCCGTCTATCGCCTCCACACCCTGTGGGATCAATACGGCGATATCGACTTTAACGGCGACACCACGCTGTTTTACGCGGAGATGTACCACCTCCGCAGCTTCGTCGGCGGCTTTGCCCGCGAGGTCGCCCGCGCGCTGCCCGGCCTGCACGCCCGCTACCACTTCGATGTCGTGCTGAGCCAGGAACTGGAAGGCCCCACCTTCCACGCGCAAGACCGCCAGATGCTCTTCGACGAGCTGGGCGACCTGCCCTTCGTGCTGTTCATCCACAGCCCGCACCGCTCCATCCAACTCAACAACGACGACGCCCTCTACAATCGCTTCGAATACCACCGGGTGATGTATGAGGAGCACGCCATCTGCCTCGCCAGCGGCCTCATCTACGCCAGCCACTACATGCGGCGCGAGCTGGTGGACCAGCTAGGCTGCGACGACCGGCCCGACGCCGTCGTGCCTCTCCCCCTGGGCGAGATCCCCAGCGCCGAGGCCGAGCCCCTGCCCGCGGGTGAAGAGCGCCTCGTCTACGCCGGCCGCATCGAGCCGCGCAAAGGCGTCGAAACGCTCATCCGCGCCGTCGCCCGGCTGCTCGACGAGCGCCCCAACCTCACGCTGCACCTGCTGGGTCGCGATACCCAGCACCCGGCGCTCAACCGCAGCATGCAAGAGTGGCTGCAGCGCTTCATCCCCGAGGAACACCGCGCACGCGTCGTCTTCCGAGGGGCCGTACCGCGCGACGAGCTATGGCGCGAATACCGCCAGGCCACGCTCGGCGTCGTCCCCAGCCGCTGGGAACCCTTTTCCTTCGTCTGCCAGGAGATGATGGCCAGCGGCCTGCCCGTCGTCGCCACCACCGCCGGCGGCATGGCCGAGATGATCCAGCACGGCAACAGTGGCTGGCTCTGCGCCTCCGAAGACCCCCCAGCCCTCGCCGACGCCCTGCGCCACGCGCTGGACCTGCCCGAGGCCGACCGCCAGGCCGTGGGCGCACGCGGTCGCGAGCGCATCCTCACCTATTGCGACAACGGGCGCATCGTCCGCCACACCGTCTCGCTGCTGGAGCGCGCGATCGAGCACCACGCCGAGCAACGCCGCCTGCACGGGCGCGTGCGCGTGCCCAGCCGCTACCCCTTTACCGATCGCCCCCTGCGCGACCCGCACTCGGCGCCCGCCTACAAGCACCAGCCCGTCCAGCACCTCGCCGTCGTCATCCCCTGCTACAACGTGGGCGAATTCCTCGACGAGTGCGTGCAAAGCCTGCTGGGGCAGACTCGCCCGCCCGAGCGCATCTACCTGATCGACGACGGCTCGACCGACGCCGCCTCACGCGAAGTCTACGCCCGCCTCGCCGCAGCCCACCCGCAGCACGTCGTCCTGCGCCGCTACGTCAACGGCGGCCTCCCCGTAGCTCGTGAACGCGGGGCACGCCTCGCCATCGAAGAAGGCGCGCAAGCCCTCGTCTTTATCGACGGCGACGACTACCTCGACCCTTCTTACTTCTCCCGTGGCCTCGCCGTGCTCGACCGCCACCCCGAGGTAGGGGCCGTCACCGCCTGGACCCACACCGTGGGCCTGATGCACACCTACTGGGCCCCCTTCCACAACCAGTTCCCCTTCCTCCTCGTCGAGTGCCAGAGCACACCCCCCGCCGTAATCCGACGCGAGGCCTACGAAGCCGCCGGCGGCTTCCAGGCGGCACAGAAGTATGCCTTTGAAGACTGGGACTTCTGGATCGGCCTCAACGGCACCGGCTTTGCTCAGCTCGTCATCCCCGAGCCACTCATCTTTTACCGCATGCGCGACGGCTCGATCTCGCGCCGCTACGTCAGCGCCACCCGCGAGCACGGGCGCCGCCACATCACCACCCGCCACGCCGCCCTCTTCCGCCGCTACGCCGCCGAAGTGGCCGTGCTCAACGAAGCCCTGCGCTGGTGGGAAGGGGAAAAGACCGTCATCACCCAGGACCAATTGACCAAGCTGCAACGCGACCTCGATTGGAACTACCACCAGCACCACCACTTCAAAGGCTGGTACGAGAAGAAGTTCGAAGAGTGCACGTGGCTGCACGAAGTCAAAAAGCACCACGAAGACCGCATTGCCGACCTCGAGCGCAAACTTGCCGCCGCCCAGCGCGAGGCCTCCCAACCATCTTGAGCAAGGCGGGCAAAAGGGCCGGCCAACGCTTTCGACCTTTACATCCCGGGCTGTGCGCGCTGTGCTGGCCGTAACATGACGCACCCGCGCCTCCGCCCCCTTACGACCCTCCTGCTCCTCAGCGCCCTCGGCTCCCAGGCCGTAGCCCAAAAACTCGTCCTGGCCAAGCTCGAGAACTACCGCGAAGTTGACGCCGGCCAAAGCCAGAACATCAGTTTCGACGACTATTTCCGCGTTTACCAAAGCGACCCCACCGCCACCTTTACCGTGCTGCTGCCCACCCTCTCGGGCACCACGATCCAGAACGTCGCCCGGCCGCGCACCTACTACACCGGCCAGATCACTCGCAACGAGCCGGGCTTTGTGACCGAAGTCGTCCCCCACGGCGACGGCACCGCCCGCATCGTCACCCTCACGCCCACCGACATCCAGGTGCGCCTGCTGCCCGACGAAGTGCCCAACGCGGTCGCCAATTTCATGACCTACGCCGCCGCCGGCGCCTACGAAAACACCTTCGTCCACCGCAACCCCGGCGCCGGTCTCAACCCCGCCTCGTTCCACATCGCCCAGGGCGGCGGCTTCAAGGCCCACCCCGCCAACGAAGGAGACATCGGTGAATTCCAGCAAGACACCGTGCCCGATCTGACCGCCGTCTGGGCCGAGCGCGGCCGCACCAGCGGTCAATACACCCTTGCGGGTGCCACCACCAGCAACGGCGTCTTCAGCAATCAGTGGTACTTCAACCTCAGCGACAACGCAGGCGCCTTCGGTAACAATTACCCGGTCTTCGGGGTCGTCGAGTCCAACGCGGGCAAAGCTGCGCTCGACCTCATGAAGCAGATCCCCGCCTACGACATGACGGGCCTGTGGTCCCCCGGCTCCTCGCTCTTCATCGACGTGCCGCTGATGGTCAACAGCGAAACAACAGCCGATGGCGCCCTCGACAGCCACGACGAAATCTGGATCGACGCCTTTCTCCGCTTCTCCGACGTCCGCCTCGACGACGAAAATCGCGGCAGCCCGGCCTCCAGCGACTCCACTGTCACCTTCTCCTGGGTCGCAGTCGAAGAGCTCGAAGACGAGAACAACGACGGCAACAACACCAACGACAATCGCTACAACTACGACAAGGAAGCCTTCCAGCTCAGCGTCGACGGTGGCAACCTCGTGGTAAACGCGCTCAAACCCGGTATGCTCGACATCCTGCTGCGGGCCAAGCAGGACGGGGATTGGAAAGACCTCTTCATCAGCCTGGCCTCCGTCAACCGAGCCCTCACCGCCTGCTTTACCAACTACACCCGCGTCGTGGCTCGCACGGACGAGGACGTCGAGTGGAATGCCTACTACACCCAGACTCCCTTTGGAGCCGTCTACGACTTTGGCTTCCCCTACGTCTACATCCGCCAATACGGCACCCTCTGGATCGACGCCGGCGAAAACTCCAACGACGTCAACGGCTTCTGGGCTTACGATTACGCCATTGGCCGCTGGATCTGGACCCAGGCCGCCCACCCTCGCCAGCTTTACGTGACGGGCGAAGGCGAAGGCAACACCGGCTGGGTCTACACCAACCTCACCCAAGTGCCCGACGAAGCCAACCCCGGCGCCACCCGCGACGTGCGCTGGCTCTGGGTCTACTCCATCGACGGCCAGCCCGCAGCCTGGATCAAGGCCCCCCGCCTCAAGGACAACAACCTGCGCGACCTGCTCGAAAGCGCGCAATAGGCGCCCGCCTCCGGCGGTGGAGGCAGATCCCCGCCGCGGCCAGGTACTCGAAAACAAACATAATCGAGCCTTTACACTTAAGGCTCAGACCCTATTGCTGGGAGCGTCATGACGCCCCCGCGCCTCCTTACGCTCAGCACCCTGCTGCTCCTGGGCACCTTCGGCTCCCAGGCCACCGCTCAAAAACTCGTCCTCGCGAAGCTGGAAAGGCTGCGCGAACTCGACGTCGGCACCACGCAGACGATCGACTTCGACGACTATTTCCGTCTCTACGAAAGCGACCCCACCGTCACCTTCACCGTGATGCTGCCCACGCTCTCCGGCACCACGATCGAGGACGTGACACGCGAGCGAGATTATGGGAGGGAGATTATCATCCGCGGCGAGCCGGGCTTTGTGACCGAAACGGTGCCCTACAACGGCGGCACGGCCCAAGTCATCAAGCTCACCCCGTTCGACATCCCGGTGCGCCTCCTGCCCGACGAGGTGCCTAATGCGGTCGCCAACTTCATGACCTACGTGGCCGCCCAGGCCTACGACGACACCATCGTCCACCGCAACCCAGGCTCAGGGCTCTACCAACGTCCCGACTCCCCGCCCCTCAGCATTGCCCAAGCCGGCGGCTACACGATTTCCCCTATCGGCGACGAAGCGGGTGGCTATGGCGAAGTGGGAATTGAGCACGTACCCGCACTGACCAGCGTTTTGGGTGAAAAAGGCCGCCTGAACACTCCCTACACGCTGGCGGGCGCACTCACCGGTTATGGTATCTTCACCAGCCAATGGTATTTTAACCTCGTCGACCACCCATGGCTGAGCAACAACTACCCCGTCTTCGGCGTCGTCGAAACCGAGGAAGGACAAGCAGTGCTCGACCGCCTGGCGCAAATCCCCGCTTATGATTTGGAGGACTACTGGTTCCCTTACCCTGACTCAGTTCAGTTTCAGGATCTGCCCCTGATGCGTAACAGCGAAGCGACTGCCGACGGTGCCCTCGACAGCCACGCAGGCTTTTGGAGCGACGCCTTTATCCGCTTCCCCAAGGTCCGCCTCGACGACGAATTTCTCGGCACCCCCGCCTCCGCCCACCCCGGGGTCGACTTCTCCTGGATCCCGCTCGAAGAGCTGGAAGACGAAGATCAGGACGGTAACACGACCGACAACGACGGCGGCTACAACTACGACAAATCCGCTTTCCAGATCACGCAGGAGGGCAGCAAGCTCACCGTGCACCCCCTCCGCCCCGGCATGCTGGACATCCAGCTTTCGGCGAAGAAAGGCGACGACGAAGAAAAGCTCTACCTGACCCTGTTGGCCGCGAATCAGGACCTGCTCGATTTCTTCACCACGGCCACGAGCGTCGTGCCCAAGCCAGATGATTTGGAAGAAACCTGGAAAGCCTATTACAATACGGGCTTTGGCCGCGTCTTCGACTACGGCTTCCCCACCGTCTGGATCCCCCTATACGGTGCGCTCTGGATCGACGCGGTCGAAGAGGCGAACGACGTCAACGGCTTCTGGGCCTACGACTTTACCCTCCAACGCTGGATGTGGACCAAGAACGCTCATTCGACCCAACTCTACGTGGCCGGCTCCGACAGCGACAGCTCTGGCTGGGTCCATACAAGACTCGAAGACCACGACAACGACCCCTCTACCCCACGGATCCGCTGGATCTACATCTACCCGCCCGAGTACGATATGGACGGCATTGGCACGTGGGTAAAAGCCGAGGACTTCCCGACTCAAACGCTCGAGTATTGGCTGAACAACCAGCCCTACTACTCCTGGTAAAGCCCCTGAGGCGGCCCCACCAGCGGCGCAGCAAAGAGAATCGCCTGTTTTCCAACGGGCGTTTTCGGCCTTTACTCCCGGGCTCACGCGCTGTTGTATCCGCAGCATGACGCATCAGCGCCTCCGCCCCCTTACGACCCTCCTGCTCCTGGGTGCCCTCGGCTCTCAGGCCAGCGCTCAAAAGCTCATCCTCGCCAAGCTCGAATCGCAACGCGAGTTCGATATCCAGACCACTGGGACGATCAACCTGGATGACTTTTTCCGGATCTACGAAAGCGATCCCACCGCCACCTTCACCGTCCTCCTGCCCACCCTATCGGGCACCACGATTGAGGGGATTACGCGTTATGGTAACCTTGCGGGAAGAGATTTCACCCGTAACGAACCGGGCTTCGTGACCGAAGAAGTGCCTTATGAGGGAGGTACCATCCGGCGGATCCAGTTGACGCCCACCGCGATCCAGGTACGGCTACTGCCAGATGAGGTCCCCAACGCGGTCGCCAATTTCATGACCTACGCGGCGGACCAAGCGTATGATAACACCATCGTCCAGCGCAACCCTGGCGCCGGTTTTTATGGCCCTCCTGACTTCAAGATTGCCCAAGCCGGCGGGTATACGGTCTCCTCGATTACTGAAGAAATCAGTAGCCTCGAAGACTGGGAATTTGGCAGAATCACGGCCAACTCCGCTGTCATTGCAGAAAAAGGGCAGCCGAATGCCCAATACACGCTGGCCGGAGCCACTGCTAACAACATCTTCCGAAGCGAGTGGTATTTTAACCTGAATGATAATACGGAAGGCCTCGGGTCCAACTTCCCCGTCTTCGGTAAAGTTGAAGCCCAGGCAGCCAAGAACGCCCTCGACCTGATGGCCCAAGTCCCAGCCTTTGATATGACCGGGCTGTGGGGATTCAATAACGATCTGGGCATTTTCATGAACGTCCCCCTCATGGTCAACGGCGAGCAGACCGCCAACGGGGTCATCAATAGCCACGAGGGCTACATCTGGGGTGACTCCTTCCTGCGCTTCACCAGCGTCCGCCTCGACGACGAAGGCCTCGGCGCAGCCGCCTCCAGCGACCCTGCCGTCACCTTCTCCTGGATCCCGCTCGAAGAGCTGGAGGACGAAGACAACGACGGCGACAAGACAGACAACGACGGCGGCTACCTCTACGATAAGGACTCCTTTGAGATCAGCCTGCAGGGTGGCAATCTGAGCGTGACGACCCTGAAGCCGGGGATGATGCAAATCCAACTGACCGCCAAAAAGGGTGAAGATGAAGAGAAGTTATCGATGACGCTCTTCTCCGCTAACAAGGCCCTGACCGATTTCTTCACCACTGCAACATCTGTCGTCCTGCCGACCAAAGACGAGGAGACCTGGAACGCCTACTATAACACCGGCTTTGGCCGCGTCTTCGACTACGGCTTCCCGAACGTCTTCATCCCCCTCTACGGCCCGCTGTGGATCGACGTGGCGGAAGGCTCCAACGACGTCAACGGATTCTGGGCTTACGACTTCCGCATCTCGCGCTGGATGTGGACCAAGAACACCCACTCCAGCCAGCTCTATGTCTCTGGCGACGGCGCAGACAACTCAGGCTGGGTCTACACCCGGCTTGAGGACCATGATAACGACGCCGCAACCCCGCGCCTCCGCTGGATCTACATCTATCCTTTGGCGACCGGCGATACCGGCGTATGGGTGAACGCCGATGGCAACGAGACGCCGCCAGTGGAACCGTTCTCGGCTCACACCCTGCGCTACTGGCTGGACCATCCGCCGGTATACACGACAGAGACCACCACCGCCCAGTAAAGGCAGTTCAATCCTCGGTGGAGGCATCTTCCAGCTCCTCCACCGCGTCATCCGTATCGCGGACATACCGTTCGACGCCTGGCGTCGGGCGGTATTTTTTTACCTCCCGGAATTCGCCCTTCAGGTACTCCTTCAACGCCAACTGGACCGCCGGCGCAATGTGTTGCCGGGCCTCGTCCAAGCTGGGCAGTTCGGAGACCTCTACCTTTGCCGCCGTCGGTTCATCCGGCAGATCGTCGCGCGCATAGCGCAGGTCGATAAACGGCCCGTCGGGCGCGTTATCGGCCCCCTCGCCGCCGTCGTAATAATCCAGCGGCGGCTCATCACCACTCCCGGCCAGATCGACTTTCGCCCGGCTCTCGGGTTGGTGCACGGCTTGCGACGCCGGTGCTTCCACCTCCGTCAACGGCGGCAAAACGACCGCTTCGGGCTCGATTTCGTCGGTCAGGAGAGGCCGAACGCGCAAGGGCGTAGGCGTGCGACCGGTTACGAGGCTGTCACCGGGCTTTTTTTTTCCGCGGTGTCTTCCGGCAACTCTCCGGCCATGCGACTCAAGTCACGCAGCACCGAGTCGATCGCACGGGTGCGGCTGGCCTCGACGGCCTTCAGCAGCGACACCTCGAAATTCACGCGCTCGTTCAGGCCCGTCTGGACCGAGCGCTCCCGCTCCTGCAACACGTCGAGCATGCGCAGCAGGCCCTCCGTCTGGCTGGTGCGGCCTTGCACGCTCTCCAGCAGGCGCTCGCGCACGCGCTGCTGCATGTCGCGCAACACGCGGCTCAAGTCGCGGCCTTCGCGCGCCAGACTCTCAACGTGGCCCAACAAGGCCCCGTAGTCGGCCGCCAACATCGCTTCGAGCAAGTCGTCGAGCTGCTGGGGCGAGGCCAGGCCATAGACGTCGAGCACGTCCTGCTCGGAGATTTCGCTGCCGCAGAAAGAAATCAGCTGGTCGAAGATACTCTGGGCGTCGCGCATCCCGCCATCAGCCAGGCGGGCCACATTGGCCAATGCCTCAGGGGCCACCTGGATGCCCTCCGCGTCGGCGATCTGTTGCAGGCGCTGCACGATCAACTCTGGCGCGATGGGGCGAAACTCGAAACGCTGGCAACGGGAGGTGATCGTCGCCAACACCTTCTGCGCCTCCGTCGTGGCAAAGATGAACTTCACGTGCGCGGGCGGCTCCTCCAGCGTCTTCAGCAGCGCGTTAAAGGCACCCTGCGAGAGCATGTGCACTTCGTCGATGATGTAGATCTTGTAGGTGCACTGCGCGGGCGCGTACTGGCACTCTTCGCGCAGGTCGCGGATCTGCTCCACCGAATTGTTGGACGCACCGTCGATCTCGATCACGTCCATGCAGTTGCCCGACATGATGGCCTTGGAGATTTCCGCATCCGGCGCCGGGGAGACGGACGGGCCGCCTTCCGCATTGAGCGCCTTCGCAAAAACGCGCGCAGTCGACGTCTTGCCGGTACCGCGCGGCCCCACAAAGAGGTAGGCGTGCGCGATACGACGCGTCTGGATCGCGTTCTTCAGCGTCCGCACAATATGCTCCTGCCCCACCAAGTCCTCAAAGGACTGGGGGCGCCAGCGACGTGCGATGACCTGGTAATCTTCTCCCATTCCGAGCAATAAGGGCACAGCCGCAGCGCGACTGAAAAAAGTAAAAAAGTGGCCAGGCGACCTACGGCACACGGGGGTCCTGGTTACCGTTGCTGCCTTCCGGCCCTGGCGGAGTTCACCGGCCCGCCGTTGCATAGGGCCCAGCCAAGGACGAAGGTCCGGCAAACTGGCGAAGATTTCAACCCTTTTCCGCGGCAAGTTTACGACGGGGTGAATTTTGTCCGCTCATCCATAAGATAAGCTAATACAGCGAGGTTTTTCGCTGACGGTGCTTGAGCCGAATGTTACAGTGCCGTAACATGTATGTAACAGAAGAGACACAATTCCGTCACAATCCGCCTCCTTCTGCCCCACATCAACTTTAAGGAGAAAAGGACCGTCCCCATGACTCGTAACATCATTTCCCTCGGCCTGCTGGCCCTCCTCGCCACCGCCGCCTCGACCCAAGCCGCTGAAACCGCGAGCAAGGTAGAAAGCCCGCGGAAGATCGTCGGCGAACAACCAGCCTACCCGATCGAAGCCCGCTTGCAAGGGATCGAGGGCACGGTGATGGTCGAGTTCCTCGTGGACGAGCAAGGCAAGCCCTTTGGCCCGGGCGTCGTCAACGACGCACATCCCCTTCTCGCGGCGGAAGCCCTGAAGACGATCCGCAACTGGCAATTCGAGCCCGCGACCCGCGACGGCTCTGCAACCTATGCGGTGGTCCGCATCCCGGTCGTCTTTTCGCTGACCGCCCCTGACCATACAGTCACGCCCACCGATTCCCTGCTGGCCGCCAAGTAGCCGCGCCGCAGAGATAGTGTGAGGCATCCCACTCCCCGACCGGTGGCCCTGCAGAAGGACCGCCGGTCTTTTTATGTACGCGTGCCGAACAAAAACGAGTGCGAAAAATCTGGATTGCAGATATTTTACTGATATTAAAGGCCTCCTCTCCACTAGTAGCCACCAAATGAAAAAGATGCTACCAGCCATCCTCTGCATTGGCATCGCCTTGCTGGCGACCGCGTTAATCTACAGCTATCTAAGCAGGGACGAGGTGATTCACCATACAGCAGAGAGTGGTCCCTATCGGGCTGAACTCGTATCCAGACGGAATATCGACAGCCTGTTTCCGAGCGGTTGGGACGTCATCGCTAGAGTCTGGAGAGATGAGAATCTAGTCGCACAGGCTACCGTCTTCTATGGGCGCGATTTCCCGGCTGACTTTGCCACCGTCACGTCATTCGAATTCAATCACGAAAGGGGCGTGGTGGATCTCGGCTTTTCCTACGGCTAAAAGGAGCCGAAGCTCAGCATACCTGTTAGCCTAGGAGAAAAGAACCTCTATGACTACAAGGCACTTGGAGAATAATTGCATGCTCCTTCCACCGAGACGCCAAGAAGGATAAAGGGGACTTGGTGCCTTAGTGACCTTGGTGAGAGAACCCCCTTCTCTCCCTCCACCCCTTTACTTCCGCACCGGCAGGCTTTCCATCACTGGCGCAAGCACGACGCGGAAGCCCAGTGAGGCGCGGGAGGTCGTTTCGCTGAGGCGCGAGCGCGAGGCGCTGCGGGCAAATTCCGCCGCTTCCTGCCAACTGCCGCCACGCACCGCCCGGCCCATCGTGCCGACCTCGCGGGTGTAGTTGCCCACGGCTTCACCCGGCAGGCGGTCGAGATAGCCGTCGAGGGTCCACTCGGCCACGTTGCCGTGCACGTCGTAGAGGCCCCAGGCGTTGGGCAGGTAGCTGCCAACGGGCTGAGGACCGTTCGGGCGCTCGGTCGTGGTGGTCGTGCGGCCCTGGAACTGGCGGAAATTGCGCGGATACTCGCCGCGGAAGTTGCCCTGCTCACCGCCCACGGCCTGCGCGCCAAAGCTGAAGGGCGCGTCGGAACCGGCTCGGGCGGCGTATTCCCACTCCATCTCGGTGGGCAGGCGATACTCGTACCCGGCGGGTACGCGACCGTAGCGCCGCTCCTGCTCGGTCAGGCGGGCACAAAACTGCATGGCGTCGCGCCAGCTCACGCTGTCGACCGGCAAGTCTTCACCGCCCCGGTTCTCGCTCGGGTTGCGCCCCATGAGGGCGGTGTAAAGCCGCTGCGTCACCTCGTGCTTGGCGATCCAGTAGCCCCGTTCGAGCGCCACGGGCGTGATCGGGCCGTCCGCCGGGCGGCGGTCCGGCTCTTCCACCGGGCTGCCCAGCTCGTCCCGACCGGCGGGGATCCAGAGCAGCTCCATCGCCAGGTAGGGCACTTCCCAGGCTTCGCCGGTTTGCGGGCCGGCGAGCGGCTTCAGCTCCGGCTGCCAGAGGTAGGCCTTGTTGGGCGGGATCGTCACCTGCGTCGCGGCCGGCTGGTAATGCT
Organism: Verrucomicrobiota bacterium JB022; assembly: GCA_030673845.1. NCBI lineage: Bacteria > Pseudomonadati > Verrucomicrobiota > Verrucomicrobiota bacterium JB022. The sequence continues at coordinate 27,741 of JAUTCQ010000017.1, read as the reverse complement.
GCACAAACAGCTGCAGCTGCAAAGGCTCAAGCGCGGCCACCTCGTAGAGGCCGTCGGCCCGGGGCGTCTGGCGCTCGCGATTGACCAGCAGGGCGTGGGGCAGGCCTTCCGGCAACTGCACACGCACGGCGGCAGGTTTCGGCGCCAAGTCGATCGTCACGCGCGTGCGGTCGTCTTCCAGCACGTTTACCTCGCGCGCTACCGCCACAAAGTCTGGGTGCTCGACGCGGATCTGCTCGCTGCCTGCGCGCACATCGGCCACCACCGCCGGTTGACCGGAGTAAGACTCATCGCCCACCGCCACCTGCAGGGCAGCGAGCTGGTCCGGGGTCGGCGTCCTGCCTGCCATCGACACTTTCAGCTCCAGCTCGCCCCGGCGCTCTTCGAGGGCACCAAAATCCAATACCTGAGGCTCACCCGCGCGGAGCGTCACCTCGCGATTGGCCGTCTTGTAGCCGCCCTCGCCCACCGTCACCTGCAGGGCCTCGCCCAGCGGCAGGTTGTTCAAGGTGAGCGGCGTCTTGCCCCGGCGTTGGCCGTTGACCATCACGGCCAGGCCCTCGGGCTGCGAAAGCACCTGCAAAGGGCTCGGCAACGGCTCCAGAGGGGCCGTCACGCGGGCTGGCTCGCCGTTGCGCAAATCCACATCGAGGAGCGCGGGGGTGTAGCCGGGCGAAGAGACGCGCAACTGGTAGCGCCCCACCAGCAGACGGTCGGGCAAAGTCAGCGTGCCGGTATCGGGCACCCGGTCGAGGTAAAGCGCCACTCCCTCCGGCAGCAACACGTCGACAGTAGCCCCCGGGCGGGAAGTCAGTTGCAGCTCGGCCACTTCCGGTTGCAGCTGCAAATCGAGCGTCACCGGCTCGCCCGCCACTTCCAGGCGGCGCCGCACGGTGTTGAAGCGCGGGGCCGACACCTCCACGGTGTAGGTGCCACGCGGCAGATCGAGCGCCAGTTGCCCCTCCGACACCACAAACTGCTGGCTCTGCTCCGGGAAGCGCAGCGACGCACGGGCCGGGAACGTCCGCACCAGCAAGTCCACACCGCGAGCGCCGGGCTCCAGCCGCGTGATCACCCGCTCGGTAGGCTCCGGCGCCGCATTCTGGGCGGTAAAGAACTGCAGGCCCATCCAGGCCAACCCCAGCACAGCCACACCCGCCGCAACCAGAAAACCGAGGCGGATGTAGTTCTGGGCCGAGCGCGAATAGCGCTGCTGCAGCTTCTTCGGCAGCGGCAAGCCCTCCAGGTTCTGCAACACCTGCCCCTTCTGCTCCTGCGAACGCGCCACGTGGTGCAGCTTTTCCGCGCGATTGAGGTCTTCGCCAAACGCGTTGAGGTTGGCAAAGCGGTCGTAGGCGTCGGGCTCCAGACAGCGGCTGATGAACAAGTCCCAGCCCTCCGTCAGCTCCGGGCGCGCCTCGGTGGGCAGCACCCACTCGCGGGTCGGCTTTTGGCCGGTGAGGAGGAAATACGTGAGGATGCCGAGCGAAAAGATGTCGGCCCGCTGGTCGAACTCCTCATCGTTGCGCACCTCCGGGCTGAAGGTGTCCATCGCGGTGAGGTGCACGCGCTCGTCGTCTTCGAGGATCGGGATGATCGCCCCGCTCAGGAACACCTCGAATTTGCGGCGCTGCAGGGATTCATAGAGCCCAAACCCGTAGACGAAAACGTCGCCCTTGGGGCTGACCATCACCATGTCGGGCGTCAACGCAAAGTGGCCGATCATGCGGCTGCGGGCGGCCTTGAAGGCATCCGTCACCTTCCCCATCAAGGTCTTGAGCTGGCTGACGCTCAGCCCCGGGTCGGGCCGCTGGTCGTAAAAATAATCGCCCAAGGTCTGCAGGCCCGCCTCGTCGACATACTCGATCACCAGGCGCTCCTCAAAGCGGTCGCCATCGCGGATTTCCAGCAGGCCGGTATCCTTCAGGCTGTTGAGCTTGGCGCAGCGGCCCAGGTACGCCTTGTGAAAGACGGGGTCGCTGCTCAACGACTTGGGCAGCACGTGGATGAGCACTTGCCCATACTGCTCTTTGTCCACCCGGTAAAGCGCGCCGAACAAGTGAACGGCCAGCCGCTCCATCACCAGGTATGGACCCAACCGGTCCCCCTTTTGCAGCAGTTCCTGGGTGATAACCGACCCATACGGCAAGTGAGACATCCCAGCCATAGCGTGTGCCTACTCCACCGCAGCATCCACCTTTTGGCAACGCTTTTTAAGCCCTTGCCAGCCGGGGGCATCACTGCGCTGCCAGCGCTGCCGCGCCTCTCCACGGGCTTTTACCAACGGGCGGCTCAAAATCGTGCCGGCGCGCGCCCTATTTCGGCGGCAGCGGTGCCCGCGAGTCGGGCCAGCCCTCGGCCGGTGCGTAGACCTTGAGGTGCGGGTACGGGATCTCGATGCCCTCGCGCTCAAAGCGCTCCTTCATCTCCTGCAGCAGCGAGTTGCGCAGGTTGAGGTAGTCGCTCTTTTCAAACCACACGCCCCAGAGGAAGAGGATCTCGTCGGGTCGGAAGTCCTTGATCAGGATGAGCGGCTCCGGGTCGTCGAGCGCCCACAGGTTTTCCTTCGCCAGCTCGGCCAGGATCTCTTTCACCTTGCTCAGGTCGGAGCGGTAGGCGACGCGCACCTCAATGTCCATCCGGCGGATCGGGTAGCGGGTGATGTTCACCACCTCCCGCTTGATCATATCCTCGTTGGGGATGCGCACGAAAAGGTTGTCGAGCGTGCGCAGCTTGACCGACAGCATGTCGATGGACGCCACCACTCCCAGGCGCTCGCCGATCCGGATCAAGTCGCCGATGCGAAAAGGCTTTTCGCCGATCAGGAACAAGCCCGAGATGAAGTTGGAGAGCGTCGTCTGTGCCGCGAAGCCGATGGCAATGGTGGCGATACCGGCGGTAGCCACCAGGCCCGTGATGTCGTAGCCCAGCTCCGTCAGCACCAGCAGGATCAGGATGATGCTGCCACCCCAGAGGATGAAGCGCCGCAGGATGATGCTGCTGTGCTCCGAACCGTGGCGAACGAGCATTTGCCCGCCCAAACGGCCCAGTAACATCAGTAAGGGGAAGCCGAGCAGCACCATGGCGGCCGCCCGTGCGATCGAGAAATAATCGAGGGAAGCCATCGTCTAAGTCCCCATGGCCTGGAAGTCGGAAGCGGCCGCGTGTTTGAAGGTGAGGCCCACAAAAACGCGCTCGGCCGGCTCGTAAGCCTTGGAAACGAGGCGCAGGTTGGGCTCGTGGCTCGGAACACCGCTCTCGTAAGTCACCCGTGCCTCACGGGATTTGCCGGCGTAGCGGATGCGCACGACATTGCTCCAGAAGTGCTCGTGCCCGGAGTAGACGGCGAGGTGCTTGGTGCGCAGGCACAGCTTGTGGAACTCCAGCGCCTCCTCGCTATGGTTTTCCAGCACGATGGGGCAAATGATGTGGTGCGGGTGCCGGTTCAGCTCGTCGAGCTGCCGGCTGGCGGCAAAACGCAGCGAGTAGCACAGCTCCCCGTTGGCGTGGTTGCCAAACCAGGTATTGGAGAGCGCCCGGGTGGTCACGGTCGCCAGCTTTAGCTGTTCGTCGCGCTCCGGCCCGCCTACCCACAGCTCCACCCACACGGGGATGCAGGCAAAAAACTGGGCCGACTCGTGCGCCGGGATCGTCACCGGGCGATCCGCGCGCACCACGACCGGGCGCGGCGGCACTGCGGGCCACAGCTCAAACTGCTCGGGCGCGTGCTCGAAGGCGTGGTGATGCCACTCCAGCCCCTCGGGCACGACATCGTGCGGCACAAAGCTCGCGTCGAGCACCTCCGGGTCGTTCGCGTTTTCGTTGGCGTAGGCCCACTCCTTTTCGGCGCGGGCCAGCCAGAGGCGCAGCCGACCCAACCGCCAGAGGCATACGCGGTCGGCCGGCATACGACGAGGTTTCCAGAATTGCTGATGCGCCAACATGCCTGCGCCCTACTGAAGTGAAAAAAGCGGGAAATGCACGCCCATTCCGCAAACGGCTTACGGGCGCGCCTCGAAGAAGTCGACCACTGCCTGCACGATCGTATCGACCGCCGCCAGCTTGCCCTTGCCCTCGTAGCCGCAGGCCAGCATGCCCTCCGCCGGCTCGATGATCTGGTGCCCACGCTCGGCCAACGTGCGCAAATTGGCCTGCGTGGCCGGGTGCGCCAGCATCTTGCCGTTCATGGCCGGCGCGAGCATCACCGGCGCAGGCGTAGCGAGGTAGACGTTGCCCAACAAGTCTGGGGCAAGCCCATGGGCAAACTGGGCCAGCGTATTGGCCGTGGCCGGGGCCACCAGCAGCAAGTCGGCATTGTCCGCGATCTCGATATGGCCCGGCTGCCAGCCCTCCGCCTCGTCCCAGAGGCTCACGCACACCGGGCGGCGGCTCAAGGTCTGGAGCGTCAGCGGCGCAATCAGACGGGTGGCGGCCTCGGTCATCACTACATGCACCTCGGCCCCCAGCTTTACCAGCTGGCTGGTGATGTCGGCCGCCTTGTAGGCCGCAATCGAGCCCGTGACGCCCAGGACGATGTTCTTGCTCTCCAGCGGTAGTGCCATCCTGCCAGCCTGCCCTCAGTTTCCGCTTTGCGCAAGCGGGGAGATACACCGGCTGCGGGCACAAAAAACGGGCCCATCGCGTTGGATGGGCCCGCCAGTATGGAAAGCACAGAGTGAGGAAGAAACGGGGCCGGGTTACTTGGTGTAGGTCACCACGTTGCCGGTGCTGTTCACGTAGAACGACATGCTGTCGCTGAAGATGTAGATCCAGCTGTTGTAGCTGCTGGAGTAGATCCAGGGGAAGTGCGACGTGTCGAAGTCGACCCAGGTCCAGCCGAGGTTGTTACCCTCGACGCTGGCGTAGGAATAGAGCCAGCCCTGGTTGGTGTCGGCGCTGCCCGCACCCTGCACCTGCGTGTCGTTCACCCACAGGTAGCCCATCTGCGGATGCCAGAGGTAGGGGTAGCTGGAGGCGTAGAACACCCCGTTGCCGGTCGAGATGAAGCCGTTGCCGACAGCCTGGGCCCCGAAGAGGAAATTGGCGTGCAGGCTCTCGGAAGCGCCTTCGGTCAGCACCAGCTTGTAGCCGCGCAGCTGCACGTTGTCGACGCGCAGGCCGCCGGTGTGGCCGCTGCTCGTGGCGGTGTAGCTGGAGTTCAGATTGATCGTCAGCGTCACGCTGTCAGCGTTGTCGGCCTGGGCCGGCAGCTCATAAACGAGCTGGCTGTAGCTGGTGCCGATCATCGCGGTGGACTCCACCGGATAGGAGGTGCCGTCGACCATCACGCTGACGGTCGGGGTGCTCTGGAACGGGCCGCTGAGGGCCATCGCGTCGAGCGCAAACTGGACGTTGTAGTAGCCGGCGGTGCTGGCCGTAACGGTGATCGCCTTGGTGCCGATCTCACCGCGCAGGAGCAGCGAAGCGTTGTTGCCGGCAGCCTGGTTCTCGATGCCCCAGTTGGCGTTGTAGACAGAATTGAGCGTGCTGCCGTCGGTGCCGTTGAACGCGATCTCGTTACGGTCGTAGGCACCGGCCTGGCGGCTGTTGCCATTCACGTCGATCATGTCCGTCGGGTAGACCAGGCTCGAAAGGTCGAGCACGGCCGGCGTCAAAGCCGTCAGGCTGCTACCAGACTGCTCACCCTCCTTGGCGATCAGTTGCTTCTGCAGGCTGCTGGACACGATGATGCCACGAGCGATCGCCTGCTCATTCGTCAAACCATTGTAGGCTTGTTCGATCTTGGTCTCAAAATCCCACGCTGCGATCGGGGTCAAGTCGGTCCGTTGGGCATGCGCCGCACCAGCCAGGGCGGTTGCAAGACAAAGGGTGTAAAACGGCTTTTTCATGCGATATCGAATAGTGTTTTGAGAGAGGAAATTGAATTTGACCCGAGTCTGAAACACCACCCCAACCGGTCAAGTTGTTTCTAGTGCTAAGCCTTTAATGTAAGGCAAAAGACACAATGAACGGATAAAATTAACACAAATGACACACAACCGTTTCACAGCCCATGCCAGCACCGAAGAGACGTTGACAATCGAGGGCAACGGCCAAGACTGTGCGTCCCTACTGCACCCTGTTTGCACCGATGAGAAAAATGCCCTTCCGCACCCTCGCCACCCTCGGCCTGTTGAGCCTCTGCAGCCACCTCGGCGCCGCCGAAATCACCGCCGAAGCCCTGCCCCACCTGCCCGAATTCTGGCCCTCGCACCTGAAGCTGAAGGAGCAGACCACGGTGGAAGTCGAGGGGCGCGAGCGCACGATCCTCCCGCTGATCAACGGTGTGGTGGTGCGGGTAAGCGAGCAAGGAGTGCTGGCCGACTTCGGCTCCAGCGGGCGCCACCTCTTCCCCCTCGAGGCGACCGACATCCTCACCCGCGCCGAAGCCATCCAGGCCGACCCGAAGCTGAAACCCACCCCCCTCCTCCAGACCCAGATCGGGGACAAGTTCTGGCGCTGGAATGGCGAAAACATGCAGCGCCTGGGCGGCCACTATTTTGAACATAAGGACTATTTCGTATTTCTTTATGCCGAACCACAGGAAGCTACGTCCGTCAAAGCAGTGGCCAAATTGTCACAAGCCTATGACGAAATCGTCCGGCAAAGCCCGGAGGCCGAAGTCGTCCTGCTCTCGGCCAACCGCGAAGTGCAACCCTTCTTCGATCAGGATGCGCCGGAATTCCCTGTGATGGTGTGGCACATGTCCAAAGGCTACATCTACGCCCTGGCCCATCCGCTCGACCAGCGCCCCGCCGTCGTCGTGACCGATGCCAACAACCGCATCCTCTACCCGACCGAAGGCACCGCCGATTTTCCGGAAGTGGCCGACTGGGCCGGTTGGATCCACGACCTCATCGAGCGCGACCAGGCCCAACTGGCCGCCGATCCAGTGCGCGCGCCTTACCTGCAGCAGTAGCGATACCTCAGATTTCATCCAGACCGCCAAGGACTGCTCCCGCCGGGCAGTCTTTTTTTGGGACACAAAAAACCTTCGACCCAGCAGGTCGAAGGCAGCGTTTCCCCAAAAGGAGGTGCCTGAACGAATTCAGGCACCCAAGATGAAGCGGACTACTCCGAGCGGAGCACACCGAGACCGGAAGCAGCCGTCCAACCGTCGGTCCAGAGGCTCTCGGACGGGTTGAAAGCACCGAAGTAGGCGGCGCTTTGGAAGAACGTGGCCGTCACCGGGGCGAGGTCGCCATTCAGGCCAGCCGGGCGCGGGTCGAGACCGGTGCGGCGGCTGAACATCGACATGTCGCGACGCACCACAAACGGGTCGACGTCGGTGTAGTTGTTGCTGAACTTGCCAGCACGCTTTTCAGCATAGTCGCCACTGGCACCGTTGAGCACTTCGGCCGCGCGGATGTTGCCGGCGCCGACAAACACGGCGTCGCTCATCGCCACAAAGGAGTCGCCCGCATTGGCGAAGTTGTACCAGTAGTTGCTCTGGAAGCTCACGTCGCCGGCGAGCCAGCGGTCCACGCCGTCGGCGTCGAGGCGGATGCCCGAGCCACCGAAGTCGGAGAAGATCGAGTTGCGGTAGGTGCCGCCGAAGGAGTCGCGGATACGGAACGCGTCGTTGCGGCCGCTGTCGTAGCTCGCATTGTGACCGGCGCCGCCACCGATGTAGGTCGCGTTGTAAACGGTCGGGTAAGCGAGGGGGAGGCCGCCGCGAGCTTCCGCGCCGGTGTTCGTCACGCCGAGCGGCACGCCGTTGATCGAATCCACGAAGATGGAGTTGATCACGCCGTCATGCTCGCCGGCATGGTTGCCGGTGGCGGTGTCGTCGAGCTGCAGGGAGAACCAGAATTGGCCGAGGCCGGTGAAGCCTTCGTCGATGTCAAACGAATCGTCCTGGTTGAAGAGGGCGACGAGGTGGCTGGTGTTGACGGTGCCGCCAAACCACTCATAGCCGTCGTCGTTGTTCAGGTAGACTTCGACGTATTCGATCAGCGTGCCGAAGCCAACGCCGCCCATGGTGAGGCCGTTGATTTCATTGCCTTCGCCGATTTCGGTACCGCCGTGGCGGATCGACACGTAGCGCACCACGCCCGAAGAGTCGTTGGGGTTGGAACCGCCATAGACGGATTCCTCGCTGTCGATCAAGCCTTCGATCGTGTTTTCGAAATAGTTGTCGGTCAGCTCGCTTTGGGTGCCCACCGCGACGCCGTCGGCGATCGAGCCCACGTTGGTCGGCGCGCTACCGAGCAGGATCAGACCGCCCCAGAGACCACGGTTGTAGGGGGCAGCGCCCACCGCGCCATTGGAGGCGTCTTGCGTCCAGCCCGCGTAGGGGGGCAGCGGGTTGTTCAGCGGGTCGGCGTCGTGGAAGACATCCAGGCCCATCCCGGCGTTCCAACGGGTAGCGAAACCGCCGTCGGCGTCATAAGCGCCATCGTCGTTCACGTCCACCGCAGCGGTCGTGAAGATGATCGGCTGCTGAGCCGTGCCGGAGGCAATAATCTGGGAACCGCGAGAAACGATGAGGCTGCCGGCGTCGGTGACTACCGCGCTGGCGGGCTGGCCGCGCACGATCACGCCCGGCTCGATCGTGAGCACCGCACCATCCATCACATAGATGGGTCCTTCGAGGATGATGGGGCTGTCCGCCAAAGTCCAAGTCTCACTGGTCGTGATGTTGGAGCTGACGACCTTTTCGCCAAAAGCGCTAAGGGAAAAAGCCGCGACAACAGCAGCAGTACCGAGCAGTTTCAAGTTTTGCATCTTTGTTCGATTTGAGGTTCTCTGGTTGAAATTCTGGTGCATTCTACGCGTTGAAAGTGACAAAGCTTGGCTCATTCAGTTACGCGTGTGTAACAGCGACTAGAAAAAGTCGTAGGAGAGCGAAATACCGAACTCGCGACCACGCTTGTAGCTACTGCGCGCATACGGATTCTCCAGCCCACGGTAAATGGCACTCGTCGGATCGTTCTGCGAACTGACCGCTCCAAGATCGACCACCTCCGGGTCGTAAACCTGGTTGATCCACGGATCGAGCAGGTTCTTGATCGAGAACTTGAGCGACAGGTTGTCCGTCAGCTTTTGCGACACCACGAGGTTGAGCGTCGTCACCTCCTCGTCGTAGATCGAGAGGGCGTTCTCCGCCAGGTAGCCTACCGAAGAGAGGCGGTGGCTGGTCCAGTTCGCGGAGAGCGTCACATCGGTGCCCCACTCTTCCTGGCGGAAGTTGATGAAGCCGTTCATGATATACTCCGGCTGGTCGTAGAACTGGCGCTCGCGCGGCAGGAGCGAAGCGCCGCGCGTGTTCCAGCCCTGAGGGCCCAGCTCGCGGGTCGAACGCTCGATCTTGGCGTCGACGTAGGTGATGTTGCCCCCGACGTTGAACACCTGGAAGAAATCGCCGATGAAGCCCAGGTTCTTGCTCAACTCGATCTCAAGGCCCTTCAGCTTGCCATCGTTCTCGTTGTTTTCGAACGAGAAGCGGTTGGGGCGCACTTCGTAGCGCTCGATGGGGTTGGAGACGACCTTGTAGAAGAAGTTGAGCGACACGAGGTCGGCATCGCCAAAGAAGTATTCGAAGCGCACGTCGTAGTTGTCCACGCGCGACTGCTCCAGGCCGTCCACCGTCGGCGTCGAGCTGGAGGGCACGGCAAAGACTTCGCCCGGGTTGCCAAACTCCACGCTGTCGTCGGCCAACGAATAAGTCGCAAACGGGGCCAGCTCGCGGAACGAGGGGCGCGCGACCGTGCGGGAATAGGCGGTGCGGATCTTGAACTTCTCCGTCACATCCGTGTTCAAGGTGACGGAGGGCAGCCAGGTGCCTTCGTCGATCGGGCGGGTTTCACCGTAGCGCGGGCGGAAGTTGACGCCCTGAATGGTGCCGACCCCAAGGAATTCGATCTCGGCCTGCTCAAAGCGCGCGCCGGCAACAAACTTGTGCGTCATCGAAAGCAGGCTGAACGGCACTTCGGCCATCGCATAGCCAGACTTGATCGTGCGCGTGCCGGTGGCCGGCCCTTCTGCCGTCAGCGGGTAGTTGACCCACTGGCCGCCCGCGTTTTGCACCACATTGGCCGAGCCCACGATTTGCGAGGGCGATTCGAAGCGGGGGCGCCCGAGGGGAGAGTAGCTCGACTGGTATTGCACGAACTCGCGGCTCACGTCCTCATACTGCCCGCCCATCTTGAAGCGCGGCGTGCTGTCGAGGCCGAAGAAGTCGAGCGGCAGCGTAAAGTCGATCTTCGCGATCTGGTTCTCCTGGTCCGTCTCACGCGCAAACTGGCTCACGCGGTGGTCGCCGCTGCTGTCCAGCGTATAGTCGCCCCGGTTGGCATCGTAGATGATGAAGCGGAGGTTGCGCACCAGCTCGTCCTGCGTGTTGGTCGAATACGCGTAAGACCAGTCGAGCGAGGAGTTCATCAACTCCGGCAGGTAGTGGTGGCCCTCCACCTGGTGCAGCTGCATCTCGCGCTCGGTGTAGCCGAGGGTGCTGAAGTAGAAGAGTTGCTGCCCGACGCCGTCTTCATCCCAGTCGAGCGGAGGCAGCTCTTCGGCCTCGTCGGTGCCCATGCGGGTGAAGAAGTAGGTGTAGCGGAATTCCTGATTCTTCAGCGGGCGGTAGGAGAAGGAGGCGAGGCCGGAGAGGCTCACTTCTTCCGCACCGTAATTCCAGATGCCCCAAGGCTGGCCGGCAGCCGAATTGCCCTCGTTGTCGACGCTGGAGAGCGTGACGAGGTTGTTGCGCAGGTCGAAGACGCCCTCGCGCTCCAGGCGGGCCGTATCGCGGTAAAAGTAGTCGCGCTTCCAGCTCACCGAGCCGATGAAGCCCAGCTCCTGCTCACCGAAGATCTTGAAGCGGTCGCCGTAGGAGAGGGAGCCGCTGGTGTCGAGACCCGGCTTGCCCCGCTTGTTGGCCGCCATCGGCCCCTGGCTGGCGTCGGTCTGCGGGAAGACGCGGTCGTCGTAGCCCTGGGCCAGCCAGTCGTCGTTGCCCTCGTTGGTGGTGAGGAAATTGTCGTTGAATGACGTATTGTCGCGGTAGGCGGTGCCGAGGCTGAAGGAGAGGATGCGCTCTTCCGGCAGGCCCTTGGTCTTGATATTGATGTTGCCGCCGCTGGACTCGCCCGGCAGGTCGGGCGTGTAAGTCTTGCTGGCGATGATCTGGTCGATCATCGAAGAGGGAAAGATGTCGAGCTGCACCGCCTGGCGGTCCGGGTCTGGGCTGGGCATGACGACGCCGTTGAGCATCGTCGTGCTGTAGCGGTCGTTGAGGCCGCGCACGACGGCGTACTTGCCATCGCTCACGTTGAGGCCGGGCAGCTTGGTCACGGCTTCGGCCACATCGCTCACGGCAAAGCGGCTCATGTTGTCGGCGCTCAAGGCGTCGATGGCACCCAGCGACTGCTGGCGGATGGCCACCACTTCCACATTTTGCTCGCGGATGGCCTCGGCCGTCACCGCGATTGCCTCCAGCTCAAAGATCTCCGTCGGCATTTCGTCGCCAGAGGAAGCCGTGCTCGTGGGCGACGAAGAAGTCGTGGAGGCGGAGTTGCGCGGCAGGGCAACGTCCAGCGAAGCCGTCTGGCCCTGCGTCACCTCGATGCCCGTGACGTCGTAGGGGTCAAAGCCCGCCTTGTAGACGCGCAGCGTGTACTCGCCCACCGGCACATCGTCGAAGATGTAGGCGCCCTGGGCGTCGCTTTGGGTGTAGGCCGAAGAGTTCAGCAGCACCAGCGAAGCCGCAGAAATCGGCTGCCCCGAAGACTGTTCGAAGATTTTGCCTGCCACGCGGCCCGTTTGCGCCTGTGCGCAGACCGCAAATGGGATGAGAAGGCTCGAAAGGAGGGTCGGACGAGCGAATCGATAGTTCATAGTCAGCTCAAAAAGAGCCCCGACTCATTACCGGCCCTACCCCTGCGGCAACAGTAAACTCGGGCTGTTGCCGCTATTTCACTGGGCTGACGCGCCACCGTCACCTATGTCACAAATGTCGCAATTCCGTCACTTACACCAAATGCTTCCTCTTTTCGCTTTACCTTCATCCCCCCGTTCGGCTTAAAACGCTGCTCATGGATTCGGCCGTGCAAGCAGAGGTTTTGAAGATTTTCAAGGAGACAGGTGCCTTGCTGGAGGGGCACTTCATCCTGCGTTCCGGGCTGCGCAGCGCCCACTTTTTCCAATGTGCCCGCGTGTGCGAGCACCTGGATTACGTGACGCGCCTGATCGAGCTGCTCATCCCCAAGCTGCCCACGCAGGACTTCGAGACCGTCGTGGCCCCCGCCATGGGCGGCCTCGTGCTGGGCCAGGAAGTCGCCCGCCAGCTCGGCAAGCGCTTCATCTTTGTGGAAAAGGACGAAGGAGCCCTCGCCCTGCGCCGCAACTTCAAGATCGCCAACGGCGAGCGCGTGCTGGTGGTGGAAGACGTGATCACCCGCGGCGGTCGCGTGCAGGAGACGCTCGACATCATCGACAGCCGGGGCGGTGAAACCGTCGCCGTGACGGTGCTTGTCGACCGCAGCGCCGGCCAGGCCAAGTTCCCCATCCCGCTCGTGAGCCTGCTGGAGCTCGACTTCCCCACCTACGAGCCCAACCAACTGCCGCCGCACCTGCGCAATATCCCGGCGATCAAGCCCGGCTCGTAACCCGGCCCATTTCAGCTTTCCGCGCACAAAAAAGGGCGACCGTCGATCGAAGACGGTCGCCCTTGCTGTATACAAAGCCTTCTGAGGGCCCTCTAGCGCACGCGCAGGGCAAGGAAGCCGCGACGGCCCTGGAACTCTACCCAAAGCTTGTTCACGGCCCCCTGACGCAGCTTCTGGCGCAGGTCGTCGATCGAAGCCACCTTCTGGTCGTTGACCTCGATGATCACCATACCCGGGCGCAGGTCGCCGGCGTAGGGGGAGCGCGCCTCGACTTCGAGCACGATCACCCCTTCCTGGCTCTCGACGTTCCAGCTCTCGGCCTGCTCGGCACTCAAAGTCTGCAGGCGCACGCCTTCCAGCACCCGGTTATTGCCACCGGTGGTGCCAGAGCCGCTGCCGTCCTGATCGTCCAGATTGCCCAGCGTCACCTTTACGTCCTGCTGCTTGCCGCCGCGCACAATGCCCAGCGTCACCTCGGTGTCGGGGCTCATGCTGGCCACACGCAGGCGCAGGTCGGACGAGTTGTCGACCTCGCGGCCATTGATCGAGAGGATCACGTCGCCCCGCTCGATCCCCGCATCGGCAGCGGGCGAATCGGGCTGGATCGACTCCACCAGCGCACCGCGTGCGTGGTCGAGGTTGAAGGCCTCCGCCATGTCGCGGTCGAGATCGCTGATCGACACCCCGAGGAAGCCGCGGCGGACTTCGCCCGTCTCGATCAGGTCGACCACGATGCTCCGGGCCAGGCGCGTGGGGATGGCAAAGCCGATCCCGATGCTGCCACCCGTGCGCGAGATGATCGCGGAGTTGACGCCCACCAGGCGGCCGCCGGCATCGATCAACGCGCCGCCGGAATTGCCCTGATTGATCGCGGCATCCGTCTGGATAAAGTCTTCGTAGCCGCCCTGCCCCAGGATGCCGATCGTGCGGCGCGTGGCCGAGACGATGCCCATCGTGGTGGTCTGGCCGACGCCGAGCGGGTTGCCGATCGCGAAGACGATATCGCCCACGCGCAGCTTCTCGCTGTCGGCCATCGGCAGGAAGGGCAGGCCCGTGCGGTCGATCTTCAGCAGCGCGATATCGGTCCGCTCATCGCGGCCGACCAGCTCTGCCTTGAACTCCTCGCGCGAATTCAACTGCACCATGATCTCGTCCGCCGGTTCGCCACTCGGGTCCGTCACCACGTGATTGTTGGTGAGGATGTAGCCGTCGGAGGAGATGATGACGCCCGAACCAAGCCCGTTGGGGATCAGGCGCTCGGCGCCGCCTTCCGGCCCTTGGCCCTGCCCCGGTGCACCGCCCTGCGGCCCCTGCGGGTTGCCGGGCCCCGGCTGGGGCAGACCGTAAAAGCGACGCAGGAAGTCCTCAAGCGGGCTCGCACCCCCACCCCCGCGCATCGAGCTGACGATGCGGGATGTGGTGACCGAAACCACCGCCGGGCGTGCTTTTTCGAGCACATCCGCATAACTCACGACCACGGCATTGGCCGAGGCATCCAGGCGTTGTTCTTCTAGAGGAAACCGTTGATCCGCATTGACATCCTGCTTTTCGGCGGCACCGCAACCCAGCGGCGCGACGAGCAGGAACGCAAAAACCAGCGGAAACCGAGATAGCTTACGCAGCATTGACTCCATAGGTAATGATAAGGTTGCGTCTCAAAGCGCACAACGCAAGCGGTGGAACGGGAATCCCCGCCTGCCACTCGCATAAAAACCGCAAACCCTCCCAAAGTTGCACCGTCACCTTCAGATGATCATGCTACGCAACGCTTTTCTACTCTCCGGGCTGCTCCTCGCACCCCTCCTTTCTGCGGCCCCCAACGCGCTGGAAGAACAGGCTGCCGCCGCCCGCGAAGCCACCCAACGCCTACTGGAGCTAACGGAGCAGGCCCTCCCCGGCGCGGAGACCAACCCCACCCTGCCGCCCGACGAGGCCAAGACCCAGGCTACCGCACTCATCCTGCAGAGCGAAGCCGAACGCTTTCTCCAGGCCCTCGACCAGGCCCATGACGCCGCCCAAAGCGAGAAAGCCTGGCTCGACTTGATCCAACGCCGGCTGCTGCAGCAACGCTTTGCCGAGTGCCTCCAGTTGGCCGAACTCTTCGTACTCGCCTACCCCGAATCGCCCGAAGTGGCCGGCCTGATGGGCCTGCAACGCCAGATGGTGCTCAAAATCAAGGATGGCAGCGATACCCTCGAGCGAGTCAACGCACTCTTCATCAGCCGCTGGGAACGAGGGTTGGTACAACAGCAGGAAGCCCATTACATCCTCAGCCGCCTCAGCCGCGACAACGTGCGCAAGCTGGCCCCCACTCCGCCCCTGTACGAAGACAAGCACCGCTGGACCTACCGCCTCCCGGCCACCGCCACCCAGCCCGAGCGCTACCTGCACATCCGCTGGGACAATGGCCGCGTCGAAGACGTCAAGATCTCCGAAAAAGAAGACGCGCGCTGAGGGTATCGCGAGGCTTTCGCTTACCCCTCGTTGCCGAACGAGAAGATTCTTCACCTGAATCTCCCGGACTAGCCCCGCGCGCTCTGGGAGTGCTGGGCTATGCCCAGATCTGGATGATTCTAGGCCTCTCCGCCAACCAACCTCACTTGGAGTTTCACCTTGGGTCAGCGAAGAACCAGATCGGCGCGGAGCGCCGCACTCCACAACCCGCTGGACAGCCGGGGCAGCAAGGTGTGAAACTCACCCTTCGCGCTAAGGGCTGGCAAACCTCCAGCTTGCGACTCGATCCAGCATCCCAGCGGGATGCCATCACTTAGGCGGTGGTTGAGGACGCAGTCCGACACCACCGGAAGATGCCGAATCAGAAGAAAAGCACCCCAGCCGGGGTGCCACCAGCGTCGAGGTTACGCCCTCTACACCTTTCCCTAGATCCCCTTCTGCTTGAAGAGGCTGGTGACGCTCTGGTGGTTGTTGATGCGCAGAATGGCTTCGGCGAGCAACGGGGCGACACTCAGCACCGTGATCGGGAGGCCCTTGCAGTCCACCGGCACGGAGTTGGTCGTGATCAGCTCGTCGAGGAAGCCACTACGGATGCGCTCGTAGCCCTTTTCGTTGAGCACGCCGTGGCTGACGGCCGCCCGCACCTTGGTGGCACCCTGCGCGCGCAGCAGCTCGGCGGCGGCCTGGAGCGTGCCGGCCGATTCCGTCAAGTCGTCGACCAACAGCACCGAACGGCCCTTCACGTCGCCCACGATGCTGATTGCCTCCACGTTGGAGTGGTCGGTGCGGCGCTTGGCCACAAAGCCGAAATCGGCCCCGAGGTGGGTCGCATACTGGTTGGCCATCTTGATACCGCCCACGTCGGGCGAAATCACCATGATGTCTTCGTTCTTCAACGTCTTGAAGTAGTCGAAGAGCACCGAGGAGGCGTAGAGGTGATCGACCGGGATGTCGAAGAAGCCCTGGATCTGCGGCGCGTGCAAATCCATCGTCAACACGCGGTTGGCGCCGGCGGTCGTCAGCAGGTTGGCCACCAGTTTGGCCGTGATGGGCACGCGCGGCTGGTCCTTGCGGTCTTGACGGGCATAACCGTAAAACGGCAGCACGGCGGTAATCCGGTTGGCCGAGGCACGGCGGGCTGCGTCGATCATGATCAGCAGCTCCATCAAGTTATCGTTAGCCGGCGGACAGGTCGGCTGTACAATGAAGACGTCCCGGCCCCGGATGTTGTCGTCGATCTTCACAAACACTTCCTGGTCGGGGAAGCGCTCGATACGGATACGACACGGGGGGACGCCAATAAAATCGCAGATCGACTCGCCCAACTGTCGGTGGGCCGTGCCGATCAATACCTTCATTTCGCCAATCTGCATAACGGATGGGGGAAGACGCGGAAAAACGGAAGTGACAACAGTGCAACAGCCGCAGGGGGCCTGCAACGAAATAAACCGGGCTACTCCTCCGCCCCGCCGTTGCCCTCCAGCGTGCGCACGCGGGCAAAGAGCTCGGGCAGGCGCCCCGTCAAGGCGTCGAGACGGCGCTGCTCCTTCAGGTCGCGCGCGGGCGTGCCGGTGTAGACCTTGCTGCCGGGCAGGCTCTTGGAAACACCCGCCTGGCCGCCCACCTGCACATTGTCGCCAATCTCGAGGTGCCCCGCCACGCCCACCTGGCCGGCGAGCGTCACCATGTTGCCGATCTTGGTGCTGCCGCTCACCCCCACGCCGGCGCAGAGGAAGCAGTAGTCGCCGATCTCGCAGTTGTGGCCCACCTGCACGAGGTTGTCGATCTTGGTGCCGCGGCCGACCCGGGTGGCGCCGAAGCGCGCGCGGTCGATCGTCGAATTCGCCCCCACCTCCACATCATCGCCCAACACCACGCGGCCGATCTGCGGGATCTTGACCGGGCCCTTGGGCGAGGCCTCGAAGCCAAAGCCGTCGGCCCCAATCACTGCGCCAGAGTGAAGCAGGTTACGGCGCCCCACCTCGCAGTCGTGGTAGATCGAGACATGGGCCTTCAACTCCGAATCGGCCCCTACTTTGGCTCGAGCGCCGATAAATACCTGTGCACGCAGGATCACGCCTGCGCCGATCACCGCCTGCGGCTCCACCACACAAAGCGGGCCGATAAAGGCCGTGGGGTCGACTTCAGCGTCTTCGGCCACCACCGCCGAAGGGTGGATGCCTGCCGGGGGCCGGGGACGCGCCAGTCGCTCGATATGGTCGCAAATCGTCGCCAAGGCCAGCGAAGGGTGCGGCACCCGCAAGAAGGCCTGCCCCTCGCGCGGCGCCCCCTCGTAGTCTGCCGGTACGAGCACGATGCCCGCCTGGCACTCGGGCACCTGACGCGCATAGCGGCGATTGCCGAGGAAGGAGAGGTCGGCCACGCCGGCGTCCTGCAAGGAAGCCAGCCCCGTCACCTTTACCTGCTCCACACCCTGCGGCTGGCTCTCGGGCAACAAGGCCTGCAACTCCGCCAAAGACAGCTCAAACTGAATCATGCGAGCCACTTCAACAAATCGGCCCGCCAGCGCCAACGCCAAAAGCAGAAACGCCGCACGGTCGTTGCAACCGGGCGGCGTTTCGAAAAAACAATCGACGTGCGAAAGCTACTTGGCGGCAGGGCCGGCAGCGGCGCCTTGGTCCTTGTTCAGCAAGCGCTCCACCTTGGCGGTGATGTCGAGCTGCGTGTCGGAGTAGATCACGGCGGGCACACCCGTGTTGGCGATATCGGAGGTGTCGAGCACCATGCTCGCGCCTTCGTCCTTCGCCACGGAGATCACCACGTCGCGGATTTCACCGAGGAATTGATTACGCTTGGCCATGTTCTGGTTCTGCAGGTTGCGCAGGGTTTCCTGGCGCCATTGCTCCACTTCCTGCTGCTTTTGCTGGAATTGCATGGCCAGCTGTTGCAGCTGGGTCTGCTTTTCCGCCTTGGCAGAGTCGGAGAGCACCGGGTTCTGCAGCTCTTCCTGCAGCGTCTCGGCCTGGGTGGCCATGGTTTGCAGCTCTTCCTGCTTGGCGCGGAGTTCGCCCTGCACCTGCTGCTGCACACCCTGCGTTTGCTCACGGAACTTGGTCGTCTTGTAGTAGCCGTCGAACAGCTCTGCCATGCTGACCGTCACGATCTTCTGGGCCTGAGCCGAAGCGAGGGCGGTAGCGAGAACCGTTGCACAGATAAACAGGATAAATTTCTTCATAATGGGGTCTGATGGAGAGATGGTTTGCGACTAGCGAAGGGGCGAATGCCCTGTCTGTCAGCAAAATTCTGATTCCTACGTAAGGTTAAAACCGCGTCCCGAAGGAAAAGTTGAAGACGTTTCCGCTATCGTTGGTGTAAAGGAGCTTCCGCTGGCCGGCGTCGTTCGTTCCATACTCCGTCGTCGTGGTGAGCGGGATACCGTAGTCGAGGCGCAGCGGGTTGCCCAACACCATCAGGCGGATGCCGAAGCCAAAGTTGTCGTTGTAGGAGCCAGGGTCGAACTCGAAGTCGCCCTGGTTCACGAAGCCCCAGTCGTAAAACGCGGCCACGCGCAGCGGGCCGGCAACCTTTACGGTGTACTCGAAGCTGCTGAAGGCATACGAATTACCCCCGATGTTTTCGAGGCCATCGTCATCGCGCGGGCTCACTTCGCGATATTCGAAGCCGCGCAGCGTGTCCGGCCCGCCCAGGTAGTAGCGGTCGAAGAACGGCGTCGGCTTGTCCGAATACTCGTACAGGCTGCCCGCACGGAAAAGGACCGAAAGGACTTGGTCGCCCGTCTTGAAGAGCGGGATGAAGACGGCGTTGCGTGTTTCCAGCTCGGCATATTCCGTATCGCCCCCGAGGCCGGCGAAACCGGTGTGGAGGGAGAAACGGCTGCCGCGCGTGGTCAGCACCAGGTCGTTACGCGTGTCGCGCACCATCGTAAAGTTGACCTTCGAGATCGAGCGCGGGCTGAAGGCGGCTTCATCCCGAATCACCTGCGGCGCAAAGCCGCTCACGTTGTCGAGGTCGACGATTTCGTAGCGGTAGGCCAGGTTGCCGTCCACGAGGCCGAAGAGGCGCTTGCGGAGGTAGAGCTCGATACCGGTGCGCATTTCGTCGTAGTAAGACGAATTGTACTCCGACTCGGAGCGGAAGAGCGTGAAGCCGAAGGCCAGGCGCTGCTCGAAGAGCCACGGCTCTTCCCACGACAGCACCAGCTCGTTGGAGCGGCTACCGATCGAGCCCCGGAAGCGGAACTTCTGGCCGTCGCCCTGCAGCACCGGCGAGCGCCATTTGAAGATGTCGAAGTTGGACTGGCTGACTTCGAAGAACAGCACCATGTTTTCCAGCGTGCTGAAGCCGGCACCGATCTGGAAGTTACCCGTGCGCGCCTCGGAGACGCGGATGTTCAGGTTGCGGCGCCCCGGCACGTTGGTAGCCACGTGGTTGAGCTGCACGTCCTCGAAGTAACGAGTGTTCTTCAGGCGCGCCTCGCTGTTCTTCATGTAGATCAGGTTGAACGTGCGGCCCGGCTGCAACGCCAGTTCGCGCACGATCACCGTGCTCTTCGTCTTGGTATTGCCCTCGACGATGATCGACTCCACGTCCGAAGGCGTGCCCTCGTTAATACGGAAGACCAAGTCGATATTGCCCGTCTCGATGTTGGGCACGCGCTCGGGGCGGATGTCCACATCCAGATAGCCGCGCACACCGTAGACGTTTTCCAGCGCCTCCACGTCTTCGCTCAACACCTTGGGCGAGAAGACCTCACCGGGGCGCAGGCGGATGATGCTGTAGAGCAGCGGCTGGGGATAAATGTCTTCGCCCTGGAAGTCGATGCTGCCGACGCGGTACTGCTTGCCTTCGTCGACCCGGATCGTCAGCGAGATTTCGCCATCCTTGGGGTATTCGAGCGAGACGTTGGACTCCGGGATGCTCACGTCGAGGAAGCCGCGCTCGATATAGTAGGCGCGCACCTTCTCCAGGTCTTCCTGGAACGTCTTTTCGTTGAAGCGACCGCTGCCGGTGAGGAACGACCACCAACGGCGCTCGGACGTCTCCATCTCGTCGGAAAGCTCGTCGTCGTCCAGCGTGTCGTTGCCGACAAAGTCGATCGTTTCGATCTTGAGCTTGCGGCCTTCGTCGATCTGGAAGGTCACACTGCCCTGCCCCGTTACATCGTCACGCTCGATGTCGTAATTGACTTCGACTTCGGTGTAACCCTTCTCGCGGTAATAATCGCGGATGGCGACGGCATCTTCATTGATGCTGCGCTCGTCGAGGATAAAGCCGATGCCGCTCTTCACCTTGTCGCGCAGGCGGCGGTCGCTGATCTTGTCGTTGCCGACAAAGTCGATATCGTTGATGCGATAGCGGCCCTGGACGCGGAAGATCACGCGGATCTGGTTGTCGGGCATCTGCTCGGTCACCGCCTCGATGTAGTCGAACAGGCGGGTGTTGTAGAGCAGGCGGATCGAGCGGTCGATCAACGACTGGTCGTAGATCTGCCCTTCGCGGATCTGCACGCGGGCAAACACGGCCTCCTCGCTGAGGTTGCGGGCGGTGTCGACAAACTCGATCTGGATGTCGCCCACAATCTGGGTCGGTGCCTGCGCGACCTCTCCCGCCGGCTGGCTCTCGCCCCCCGCAGTGTCGGTCTGGGCATAGGCGAAGCCGCCGCAGCTGAGAATAAAGAGGGTACTAGCGAGCCGGAGGCCGCCTTTATTCCGAAGATTGGCTCGTGTAGTTTTCAAATCGGGTAAAGTCGGGAATGAAGGTCAGCTTGAAGTCGCCGGTGGGGCCGTTACGCTGTTTGGCGATGATGAGCAGGCGCTCATGGGCCGCTTGCGGTATCACGGGACTGGCAGGGTTTTTATCGTTCGAGCGAGGACTATCAAGCAGGAAAACCATGTCGGCGTCCTGTTCGATGGATCCGGACTCTCGCAAATCGGAAATCCGCGGCATGCGGTTCTCCTTTTCCGAGGCTCGATTCAACTGACTCAGTACCAATACCGGGACGTTCAATTCTTTTGCCAGCGCTTTTACCCCACGGCTGATTTCGGAGATCTGCTGCTCGCGCGGCACGCGCGAGTCGATGCCCGAAATGAGCTGCAGGTAGTCGATCACGATCAGGCGGATCGGGTGCTGCTGAGACATGCGGCGCGCCTTGGCCCGCAGTTCGAGAATATTGAGGCCGCTGGAGTCGTCGACCCAGATGGGGGCGCGCTTCAGCTCGCCGCCCACCCGCGTCAGCTCGCGCACCTGGTCCTTGCTGATCATGCGGTCGCGCACCTTCTTCAGGTTCACCTTGGCGCGGCCGCACAGCATCCGCATCGCCAGCTGCTCGCTCGGCATTTCGAGCGAAAACACCAGCACGCCGTGGCCATCCTTGCCCCCGGGGGGCAGCGCCACATTCTCGGCAATGTTGAGGGCAAACGACGTCTTGCCCATCGAGGGGCGGGCCGCGAGTACGATCATCTGGCCCGGGTGCAGGCCGAAGGTGCGGTCGTCGAGGTCGCGATACTGCGTGAGCACGCCGCTCTCGTTGCGGCCCTGCAGCATCATGTTGATCAGGTTGGCCGCCTGGTCGACGGCCACCTCGAACTTTTGCGCGCTGTCCTGGATCCGGTCTTCGTTGATCGCAAGGATCTGCTGCTCGACCGTGTCGATAAAGTGGTTGAGCTCGCCCTGGCTCGAGTAGGCTTGCTCGACGATGTTGCGGCTCGTGTCGATCAGGCGGCGCAGGATCCACTTGTCGCGCACGATCTGCAGCCAGTAACGCGCGTGGGTGGTCGTTTCCACACGGTTGGTGATCTCGAGGATCGTCGACGGCCCGCCGATCAGGTCGAGCAAGGTCGTCGTCGCCGGGGTCAGCCGCTGCTTTTCCTTCAGCCAGCGGACCGAGCCGATGTTATGGCTCGCGAGGTGGTCGATCACCACCACTTCGTCGGCCATCACATTCTTCGCATACAAGTCCATCATCACGTGGAAGAGGACTTGGTGGGCCGGCTTGTAAAAAGCATCGTGGCGCAGGCGCGCCTCCATGCACAGAGTCAGGACATCCTGCCCGCCATCGAGCAAGCAGGCTGCGAGAAGGCCCTCCTCCGCATCCAGGTTGTGCGGAGGGTGGCGGTCGGTCGCAACGGCCTGCGATGATTGCTGCGTAGCCGTCCGACCGTTTTGTGGGGGTTCGGAAGACATGAGCTGCCGTCAGGGCAGACCGTCGTTAGTACCCAAGGCACGCCGAAAAGCGCGCGCTTAGGCCTGGGCGCCTTCCTCGGCGTCTTCGATCGGATTCTCGGAGACGACTTCGAAGGACTTGTCGAAGTGCACCTTGGCATGCACGCGCACGCGGGCTTCGTGCTGGCCGAGGGTGTGCACCGGGGCAGGCAGGCTGAGCTGCTTCTTCTCCAGCTCGATGCCTTCTTCGGCGAGGCGGTCGAGGATGTTCTGCGCGGTGATCGCGCCAAACATCTTGCCACCGGGGCCGGTCTTCACGGCAAAGACGAGGGACGTAGCCTCGATCTTGGCCTGGACGGCCTGGGCGGCTTCGAGTTCGCGCTGTTCGCGCTCGGCGGCGCGCTGACGCAGCACTTCCACCTGCTTGCGGTTGGCGCGGGTGACCGGGATGGCCATGCCGCGCGGCAGCAGGAAGTTACGGGCGTAGCCGGCCTTGACGGCGACTTCGTCGCCTTCGTTGCCAAGGTTGGTGATCGGCTGGAGCAAAAGGAGATTGGCTTGGGCCATGGCTTGCTAACGTTTGCAGTAAAGGAATGCGGTTGGTTGCGGATCTCAGAAGGGGACGTCGTCCTCAAACTCGTCCACCGGAGTCGACGACGCAGACGGGCTGCGACGGGGGGCCGAGCTGCGGCTGGGGGCCGGCTGCTGGCTGTAGGAATCATCGTAGCTGCCGCCGCCGGACGAGCCGCCGGCTTCGTCACCGCGGCCACCGACAAACTGGAAGTTTTCCAGCACGACGGAGAGCTTGCTGCGGTTGTTGCCCTGTTGGTCTTGCCACTGGTCGAGCTTGAGGCGCCCTTCGACGAAGAGGCCCCGGCCCTTGGAGCAATACTGGGCAATCACCTCGGCCTGGCGGCCGAAGGCATCGATGTCTACAAAGGTGGTCTCCTCGCGGTTCTGACCATCCTGCGACTTGAAGGTGCGGTTGACGGCCATGCCGAGCTTGACGATCGTCAGCCCGTTCGGCGTAACGCGCTTTTCAGGGTCGCGCGTCAGGTTACCCATCAGAAGGACTTTGTTCAGGTTGGCCATGACGTGGAAGGCTGCAGGAGGGGAGGCGAGAGGGCGAGTCCGAATTCGCTTACAGCGACTGGACCATGACGCGCTTGACCGTCTTGTCGAGGCGGACGCGCTCTTGCAGATCGGCAGGCACGTTGGCCGGGCCGGCAAATTCGATTTGCACGTAGAGATCGCCGACGTGGCGGCGATCGGTGACGCGGATAAAGTCGTGGCGACCGAGGTTTTCGGCCTTGGTGACGTCAGCGCCCAGGCTCTTGAGGATGTCCTTGAGCTTGGTGGTCAGCGTTTCGACCGGTTCCTTGTAATCCCGGGTGTCCAGGATCACCGTCGCGAGGTACTGGCGATTGAGGGAGATGCTCATCGGTAGGTGGTGGAGATGGCTTTTTCTGATTGAGTTGGTTCATCGCCCGCTCCGGGCCATGGCGGACGAGGTATTCCAACCCCTCCAACCACTCCGGCAAAGCACGGTCGATTGCGGCCTGCTCGTCGGGCGTGAACCGGCCGAGCACGAAATCTTTTAACGGAGCCAGCGGCTTTTGCGCTGGCATGATGCCGATGCGAAAACGGATAAACGCATCCCCAAGGCGGTTGATGATGTCCGCCACGCCATTGTGCCCACCTGGGCTGCCACGGAGGCTGAGCTTCAGCCTGCCGACCGGCAGCGTATACTCGTCGTAAACGACGACGCATTCCGCCGGCTTCCATTTATAGAAGCGGCAGATTTCGCCGAGCGACTTCCCGCTGAGGTTCATGAAGGTATCAGGCTTCATGAGCACCACGGGCTGCCCGGCAATTTCGACGGATGCGGTGTGGGCACAAAACTTCTTGTTCTCGCTCCACGACGCCCCTAGCCGCTTGGCCAGCTCGTCGACGGCGCGAAAACCGATATTGTGGCGTGTCCCGTCGTAGCGCGGCCCGGGGTTACCCAAACCTGCAATGACACGCACCGGCATAATGACTGGAAAGAACGAGACAGGCCGACACGGGGCCGGCCTGTCGTAAAGACAAAGGGTTTAAGCTTCCGCGGTGGCGGTGGCTTCCGCTTCTTCAGCACGGGCCGCAGCAGCGGTCGCATTGGTACCGACCACGGCAGCCACGACGGCGTCTTCATCGGTCAGGAAGGTCACGCCTTCCGGGGCCGACAGGTCGCGCACGTGCATCGAGTCGCCAATCATCAGGGCCGAGACGTCGACTTCGATGAATTCCGGCAGGTCGCGGGGGCGGCAGCGGATTTCGATGCGGTCGAGCGTGATATCGAGGATACCGCCCTGGTTCTTCACACCAGCCGGCACGCCCTTGGAGTGGACGGGCACTTCGGCTTCCATCGGCTTGCCACGTTGGATTTCGCGGAAGTCGATGTGCACAAAGGAGTCGTCGAGCGCGTTGCGCTGCATTTCCTGGATCACCGCGAACATCTCATTCTCATGGCCCTCGATCTTGAGGGTGATGAGGAAGGACGTGCCCACCAGCTTGCGGTAGGCCATGGCAAAAGTGTGCTCGTCAAGCACCAGGTGCTCCGTGCCCGATTCGCCGTAGATCACCGCCGGGATTTTGCCGGCTTCGCGCAGGCGCTTGGCAGCGGTGCGGCCAGTATCGGTGCGTCGTTGGGCCTCGAAGGTTACTTGTTTCATGGACAGAAAGGGATGGGCGTTGGAAGAAAATCGAAGAGAAAAACAGCTCCCCTGCCCAGAAGCAACCAAAAGTTTCTTTTAAATCCGTTTTTCAGCTTGCACTTTCGCCGCGAGCCCTCCTGCGAAGGGTGAAAATTCATCAGCCACAGATGCACACAGATTTGCACGGATCGAATTTCTTCACATCTGCTATCCGTGCCAGTCCGTAAATTATCGGTGGCCTAAACCTTCTTCCATTCATCGCACCTTTTCCCTTCCCTTCTGCGCACAATTTCCCATTCCCTAGGGGATGGAAGCATCGCAGTGGAATGTCCTCGTAATCGGCAGCGGCGGTCGGGAGCACGCGCTCGTCAAAGCCTGCCTCGCCAGCCCGCGCGTGGCGAACGTCGTCGCCGCCCCCGGTAATGCCGGCATGGCGCTGGAGGCCGAATGCCGCCCCGTCGACGCCGAAGACGCCGCCTCCGTCCTCGCCCTCGCCGCCCAGATGAAGGCCGACCTCGTGATCGTCGGGCCCGAAGCCCCGCTCGCGGTGGGCGTCGGCGATGCCCTGCGCGCCGCCGGCTTCAACGTCTACGGCCCCGACAAGGACGGCGCGACGCTCGAAGCCAGCAAAGTCTACTGCAAGGAGATCCTCGCCCGCTACGAGATCCCGACGGCTGCCTACGCCCAGTTTACCGATCCCGAAGCCGCGCGCGACTACCTCGCCACCGCCAGCTTCCCGCTCGTGGTCAAGGCCAGCGGGCTCGCCGCCGGCAAGGGCGTGGTGATCTGCGAAGAGCGCAGCCAGGCCGAAGCCGCAATCCAGGACATGATGGTCGAGGCAATCTTTGGCGACAGTGGCCGCGAGGTGGTGATCGAAGAATTTTTGCGCGGCGAGGAAGCCTCGATGATGGTGATGGTCAGCGGCGAAAAATTCGTCTGCCTGCCCGTAAGCCAGGACCATAAACGCGCGGGCGAAGGCGACACCGGCCCCAACACCGGAGGCATGGGCGCCTACGCTCCGGCGGCCGTTGTGACGCCTGAACTGCAGAAGCAGATCGAAGAGACGATCATCCGCCCCACCCTCGCCGGCCTCGTCAACGAAGGCATCGACTACCGCGGCACGCTCTACATCGGCCTGATGCTGACCGAGCAAGGCCCGAAGGTGCTGGAATTCAACGTGCGCTTTGGCGACCCCGAGTGCCAGGTGTTGCTGCCCCTCTGCGAGACCGACCCGGTGGAGCTGATGATGGCCTGCGCGGACGGCACCCTCCAGCCCGAGCAGGTCAAGATCAAGGACGCCTACGCCATGATCGTGGTGCACGCCGCCGCCGGCTACCCCGGCAGCTACCCCAAGGGCGACGAGATTTCCCTCCCCGCGCCTGAAGCCCTGCCCCCGCAGGCCCACATCATCCACGCCGGCGTGCGCGCCAATGCCGAAGGCCACCTTGTGACCAACGGCGGTCGCGTGCTCGGCGTCGTGGCCCAAGGCCCTACCCTGCAAGCCGCTGCCGACCTCGCCTACCAGGTCAGCGCAGAAGTCAGCTGGAAGCACCACTACTACCGCAAAGACATCGCATGGCGCCAACTCCAGCGCGAAGGCTGAGGCAGCCTGCGGACATTCTTTAAACAGCAAAGGCGCGGGGACCAACACCCGCGCCTTTTTCGTGTCTGCGAGGTCAGCGCCTCGCCAAAAGAACAAGCTTACTCCACCGCCGGAGCCTCAAACGCATTCAGCGCGCTCAGCTTCATCCACTGGTCATACTTCGTGACGTAGGCCCAGCGAGCATTCGGGCTAGTGGCAGCGGTATCCAGGGCGATCCAGTCAAAGCCCTCCGTATACAGCCACGGGTAGGTGCTCTCGTCGGTAAAGAACCAACGGTTCGCGCTCTGGTCGTACCACCAGAATCCACCATTGGTGAACTCAGCAATATAGACCCAGCCATTGCCATCCCACTTGTACCAAGGCGCCTGATTGACCCGGAACTTGCCGAAGGGCGGGGCCATGTACTCGCTTTCACCACGGTAGAGCGGGAAAGCAGCAGAGAGGCCCGCCATCGCATTCGTCTCGTCAAAGACCTGGTCCGGCTCGCCCAGCGATTCCAGCCACGGCAGCGACTCGGGGCTGAACGAATAGTGGTAGGCCACCATCTGGGCTCCATCCATGTCGCCATTGCTGTAAGGCGAGCAAGGAAGGCTCGGATCAAGCGCTTCGCAATCGGAATTCTGGGCGTAAACCAGCCATGTCTGTCCGATAACGTAGGTCGGGAGGCAGACGTCAGGTCCCAACGTCTGCACCTCGACGCGTCGATTCTCAAAGGTCTCACCTTCGGTCTTCCACGTCGCGTACAGCTCGAGCGTCACATACTGGTTTGCGGGCATGAACCCCGTTACCTCCGACTCCATTTCAACCGTCTTGACGACGCGGCCAAGAAAGATGGCGTCGGCATCCGCATAGGCCTCACCAATGGTTTTGGTCTGGCACGGGACGGTCAGGGCCTGCAGAGGCGCCACGCCAGCAAACGCCGCCACCAAAGCAAGGAAAGCGGAAGAAGAGATACTCAAAGAGCGTTTCATAAATTGATTCAAAAATTTCGACTGCAAGAATAACGCCGTAATCAACCCGGATAGACATAGCGAGAAAAACCTGCCGGAGCTTTACCCGGGGAAAATACGGCATTCCCGAAAAAAGGCGCGGGGACCAACACCCGCGCCATTCTCGTGGCGGCGAGGTCAGCGCCTCGCCAAAGAACAAGCTTACTCCGCCGCCGGAGCCTCAAACGCATTCAGCGCGCTCAGCTTCATCCACTGGTCATACTTCGTGACGTAGGCCCAACGAGCATTCGGGC